>CAYVCY010000008.1:0-13990 GCA_964450265.1 uncultured Clostridia bacterium | reverse complement strand
GCTGACTTCACTTAAGGTGGTACCGCGGAACTAGCCTTCCGTCCTTAGCAGGACGGGGGGCTTTTTGTTTTTCCACTGGTGCACAATCGGGGGAGCCCGACCGTGCGTCTCACTCGTTCGATTCCAGAAGGAGGGATAACATGTCCAAGCAAAACCTGCCCACAGTTTACGATCCCAAGGCTACCGAGGAGCACTGGTATCAACACTGGATGGACAACAAGTATTTTCACGCAGAGGTGAACGAAGAGAAGCGGCCGTTTACCATCGTCATTCCGCCGCCCAACATCACCGGCGCCTTACATCTGGGGCATGTGATGGACAATACCATGCAGGACATCCTGATCCGCACCAAGCGGATGCAGGGCTATGAGGCACTGTGGATGCCTGGCAGTGACCATGCTAGCATCGCCACCGAGGTGAAGATCGAGCAGGCGCTGGCCAAAGAAGGCTTGAGCAAGCACGATCTGGGGCGGGAGAAATTTTTGGAACGGGCCTGGCAGTGGAAGGAACAGTACGGTGGCTTGATCATCAAGCAGTTGATGAAGATCGGTTGCTCCTGCGATTGGGATCGCCTGCGCTTCACTATGGATGAGGGCTGCTCCCAAGCGGTGCGGGAGGCTTTCGTCCGTCTGTACGAGCAGGGACTGATCTATCGGGGCAGCTATATCGTCAACTGGTGCCCCAGCTGCCAAACGGTAATCTCGGACGACGAAGTGGAACATGAGGATCTGGACAGCCATATCTGGCATCTGCGCTATCCTCTGAGCGACGGCTCCGGCTACATCTCGGTGGCCACCACCCGCCCGGAGACGATGCTAGGGGATACCGGTATAGCTGTGCACCCGGACGATGCCCGCTACCAGCACTTGATCGGTCAGACGGCTATCCTGCCGCTGCAGAACCGCGAGATTCCGATTGTGGCTGACGATTACGTGGACCAGGAATTTGGCACCGGTGCCGTCAAGGTGACCCCAGCCCACGATCCGAACGACTTCGCCATCGGACTGCGCCACCAGCTGCAACAGGTGGTGGTGATCGGCAAGGACGGCAAGATGACCGGCGATGCCGGCTCTTACGCCGGTTTGGATCGTTATGAAGCGCGGCAACGTGTGGTAGAGGATCTTAAGTCGGGCGGCTATCTGCTCAAGATCGAAGATCATCAGCATGCGGTTGGGCATTGCTATCGTTGCCACAATGCGATCGAACCGCAGGTTTCGCTGCAGTGGTTCGTGCGCATGCAGCCGCTGGCTGAACCGGCGGTGGAGGCGGTGCGGCAAGGGAAAACCAAATTTGTGCCCGAACGGCACACCAAGGTCTATTACCACTGGATGGAGAACGTGCACGATTGGTGCATTTCCCGCCAGCTGTGGTGGGGGCACCGTATCCCAGTGTGGTATTGCCAGCAGTGTGGGGCGGAAGTAGTCTCCCGGGAGGATCCCACGCAGTGCCATCAGTGCGGGTCTGACCGACTGGTGCAGGATCCGGATGTGCTGGACACCTGGTTCAGTTCGGCTCTCTGGCCTTATTCCACCCTGGGGTGGCCAAAGCAAACGCCGGAGCTGGATTATTTCTTCCCGACCGATGTCCTGGTCACCGGCTACGACATCCTCTTTTTCTGGGTAGCCAAGATGATCTTCACTTCGCTCCGGTTCATGGGCCAGGTGCCCTTTTCGGATGTACTGCTGCATGGGCTAATTCGTGATGCGGAAGGGCGCAAGATGTCCAAATCGCTGGATAACGGCATCGACCCGCTGGAAGTGATTGCCCAATACGGAGCCGATACCCTGCGCTGGAGCTTGCTCGCCGGCACCACCTTGAGCGGCGACTCCCGCTACTATCTGGAGAAGATCGAAGCGGCGCGCAACTTCTGCAACAAGATCTGGAACGCTTCCCGCTTCGTGTTGCTCAACCTGGGCGACTTCCCGCTGTCAGAAGTGGATATTGAGCACAATCTAGAGTTGGCCGACCGCTGGATTCTCAGCCGCGTCAATCGGGTGGCGGCGGAAGTGCTGCATAACATCGATCACTTCAATTTGGGTGAAGCGATGCGCTCATTGCATGAGTTCATCTGGAACGAGTTCTGCGATTGGTACATCGAAATCGCCAAGAGCCGCCTCTACGGCGAGGACGAGGTTGCTTCGCGCACGGCCAAGTCGGTGCTGGCCCATGTGTTGGAGAAAACCATGCGCTTGTTGCACCCATTCATGCCTTTTATCACTGAGGAAATTTGGCAGCACTTGCCCCATCAAGGCGAGAGCATCATGATCGCCCCTTGGCCCCATAGCGACCAGGGATCGATCGATCCAGCGGCGGAGCAGGCGATGACCATGATCATGGATGCGATCAAGGCGGTGCGCAACATCCGGGCTGAGCTGGGTGTCGCACCTAGCCGTCGGGTACCCTGTGTGGCCCAAGTGGAGAACGCTGCCGTGGCGGAGTTGTTGGCAGAAGCCGCGCCCTACTTCAGCAAGCTGGCCGGTCTGTCCGAACTGACCATCACCGCCAGAGGTGAAGCCAAACCGGCCAAATCCATGTCGGCAGTGGTCACCGGGCTGGAGCTGCATCTGCCGCTGGCCGGGTTGATCGACCTGGATCAGGAGATCGCTCGCCTGAACAAGGAAGTAGCTGCCCTGCGTGCCGAAGTGCAGCGAGGGGAGAAGAAACTGGGTAATCCCGGTTTCATGAACAAAGCCCCGGCGGAAGTGGTGGCTAAGGAGCGGGAGAAGCTGGCCGACTGGCAGCTGAAGCTGAGCCGGGTGGAAGCCAGAATAGCTGAGTTGCAGTCCTAGTAGACTCGGTTTAGGTGGCACAGGGGACAGACCCCCCATTCCGAAGAGCGGAACGGTGGGGTCTGTCCCCCTGTGCCACCCTTTGTTATCCCTTCCACCAGGGGCGGAAGTGTTTGATGGTGGTGCCGTCCCGCAGCACCGCCACCGCCTGCAGTCGTTCCTCCCCCGGCCGCCGAAAATAACAGACCCTGGCCCGGGCGGGGTACTTGCCGGTAAAATCGGAGACGATCATCTGATCTTTCCAGTGGCCCTGCATTCCCTCGGCACGCAGATTCTGCTCCACCTGCTCACAGGTAGCGATCGCGTCTTGATAATAGAAGGCTTCGGCCGGCAGATCTGCTTGGTTGACCAGGATGTCACATAGTTCGTCCAGGTTCTGAAAGCTCCATTCCCGCGCCTCCCCGTGGAAATGGCCGGAACCCCCCTGCCCCTGTTGGTAATGATCGACCTCAAACTTGAATTCCGGCAATTCCAGGTCCGCCATTCGCTCGCCCTCTCTAGCTCGCAGCGCCTCTAAACTGAGATTGATCTTGGGATACTCCATCTGACCAGCTCCCCTGCGTGGATTCTAAACAATACCAGTGCTCAGTCGGTGTTAGCATGCCCTTCGGGAAGATTTCTTTGCAGCTTCTTCCAAGAGCAGCTTTATTTTCGCGGTTGCCGGGAAACTATAGTACAAGCCGAATCTTTCGTCAGAAAGAATGGGCATTGCCCGCAACACTGGAAGATGTTGCCAGTAGATAGGAGTTGCCCGCAACATCTGCAACCCGCGATCAATCAAACCTGGGGGGGATGACGATGAACAAATCCTATTCCAGCCTTGTCCGGCATGCGGACAACGCTTCTCTGTTTAAGGCTATCGAGATGTCTATCCTGGCAACCGAACATGGGCAGCCGCTGCACGTCCATGCCGAGGGCCTGCGGGGCACTGGAAAAACCACCATCATCCGATCTGCGAAAGGCGTCTTGCCTAAGATCGAGCGCATCACCGGCTGCCTTTACAACTGCGACCCGCAAGCGCCCCATTGTCCGGAACATCGCCAGTTGGACAGGGCAGCGATCCTATCTATCGGCACGGAGTGGGTGCCGATGCCTTTCTTGGAGATTTCCCACTCTGCTAAGGTAGCCACTGTGGTGGGAGGGGTAGATCTATCCCGCCTCACCGACCAGCGACATCCCGAAGCTGCGCTGCTTCCTGGCACATTGGCTCAGGCCCACCGGGGAGTGGTCTTTGTGGATGAGGTTAACCGCTTAGCCGATACCTCCCCCGAGCTAGCGGATATCCTGCTGGATGTGATGGGCACCAAGCCCGGACGGCTGCAGATCGAGGATGCTGGCATGCCTAAGGTGGTGCTGGCTAGCCAAGTCACCGTCTGGGCAGCGTCCAATCCCGACGAGGATCCCGGCCCGTTAGAGGGCATCCGCCGCCAGCTGGCGGACCGCTTCGACCTGTGCATCGGTGTGCGTCGCCCGAACAGCTTAGCTACCATCAGGGCCATTTTGCAGCAGGCGGAGTCAGACCAAGCCAGCCGGATCAGTCGCGAGCAGCTGCTCACCGTGCGGGCTCGGCTGAATAACGCTCTCCATAACTTGCCGGGGATGCAGCTGGACGGCAGACAGCTGGATTTCTTGGCCCGCGCTTACCTAGAACACAGCCTAGAAAGCCTGCGGGCTTTGGAAGCTATCTGTTTGGGGGTGCGCATGCACGCCGCATTGGAGGGCAAGGATGGGGTGGATGTGGATGATCTGCGAACCGTGATCCCGATGGCCTTGAAGCATCGGGCGGCGCCACACGTCTTGGCAGATGTGTTGGATGCCCTCAACCAGTGGCAAGCGACTACAGTCGCGGAGCGGCTTCCGGAGTTGATCAGCGAGCGCCTGTCACCAGCGGTAGAATCCGCTAGCGCAGAGCCGGATAGTGACGCCGAACCGGCGGGTAGCGGTCGTCAGAACTTCCTCAGTCGCCTGTTTGGCAATCTGCGCGATCGCCCAGATGAACAGCCAGCCAATCGCCTGCATGGCCAGCTAGAGCCCTATTCCTCCCACAGTCCATTGCAGAACGTCAGTGCAGAAGGCGAAGCGGTCGGGCCTAGCATCGGCGACCCCGAACTGATCACTATCACTGCTCCGCCGGAGCAGGCGAGAAGCGTGAAAGAGCTGCCGGAGTCCCGCTTGATCATGACCGAGGAAGCGCTGCGCCGTGATCAGTGATGCCTTTTTCAATCGCCAGGCAGAGCTGCGCCGTTTGTTGCAGCAGGGCTTGGGGTGTCGCGTCGGCGAGACGGCGGTCTGCAGCCGCAAGATCCATACCATCGATCCCTCTCATCCACAGATAGTAACCATCATCAAGAACTCCGATGCCGGCCAGGTATTTTACCGGCGCCAGACCCCAGAGGAAATCCTGCACATCGACGTTTTTCATGCCGTCACCGCCGTAGATCCGGTAGGCATCGGCGCAGCTGCCAAGCGGGGCATCGACCGCTATGCTCAGGGAATGTCCATCCTCTGCGGATATGAACAGGCCAATCGGCGTTACCAGCTGGTGCATTACATCGACATCCAAACCGGTGCCGGAGGCGGTCGCATTACCGGCAGTCTGCGGTACGGACAGAAGGAAAGTTTGAAGAAGGCACATCTGAATCACGTGCATATCAGCGCCAAATTGGGTGAACAGGATGTCGCCGCGGCGTTCTATTTGGTCAGCGCCGTCGAGGAGGAGCTGCTGCGGCAGCGGGTGGAGCTGCGTCGGGTAGACCTGGTGCAGCATCAATCCGGAACAGTGGGCAGCAATGAGGATGTTTCGGCCTACACGGCCTTCACCGATTCCTTCCTACGGGAGAGTCGCACTGCAGAGGAGCTGGCCGGCAGTCAGGTCTACGGCTATCAACTGGTGGCGGTGGCCGATGTGTTAGAAAACCTGGAGGACTTGGACGAACTGGCCAAATTGCTGCAGGGAGTGCAGAAGGACGGCAGAGCCAGAACTCAGGCCGACCAGCCCTACTATCCCCAGAACGCCCGCCTGCATGATGCTTGGACCAAGTTAGAAGGATACGGATTTGTCGCCCGGGACAGGGGGCGCTACCAGTTGACTGAAGCAGGGTTGGAGCTGAACCGCCGCCTGCTGCAGAATGCCCGCGACCTGGAGGCAGAGTTGCGCAAACAAGGTCAGTTGCTGGCCAGGCCCAGCATCAGCATCAGCGGTAGCCTCGGCAGCCTTACCGACGAGCGGGCGGTGCGGCGCAGCCACACCCGGCGGGTGATCCGCCCTGGGGATGGCGACCATCTGGCCATCAACGAGACGGTGCAGAGCGCCCTTACCCGCAGCCTCGCTTTGGGGCAGCCCTGGACGGTAAATCGGGCTGACCTGTTTTACGAGCAACGCCTACAGCGACGAGGGGTGGACATTTGTCTGTTGATCGACGCCTCGGCCAGCATGCTGGGCAAGCGCATGAAGGCAGCTAAGCATCTAGCCGAGCATCTGGTCCAGAACAGTCGCGACCGCATCGCCGTGGTCAGTTTTCAAGAGGATGCGGTGCAACTGGTCACTCCCTTCACCCGCAATCGATTGGAGATCAGGCGTAGCCTGGGGCAAATACAACCGGGTGGGCTCACCCCTCTGGCTGCCGGACTGCGGAAAGCATGCGATTATCTGCAGCGAGCCGGGGCCCGCTCCGGCCTGTTGTTGTTGGTCACCGATGGCATCCCTACCTTGGCGGAGCGTTCGGGCGACCCGCTGCGAGATGCGCTGGACGCCGCTCGGGAGCTGCGGCAGCAGACCGATTTCCACCTCTGTTGCATCGGTTTGCAGCCCAACCGCGGCATCCTGCACCGGGTAGCCGAGACCGCTGGGGGTAGTCTCCACGTGATCGACGAGATCAACCGCGAGTCGCTACTGCGCATCGCCGAATCCGAACGCAGCAAGACGGCGCTGCAGCTTACCTAAAGCAAAAACATCACCAGAATCACCAGGGACGGAGCCTTCCGATTCGCTCGCAGCGAACCAGAAGGTGCCGTCCCTGGTGATTCTGCCTTACCGGCGTTATCGACACAATTCGCCAGCTAGGGCAGGAATCCGGCTGCCACGCATGGAATTTGAACCTAAGAGCTTTCGCTAATTAACAGCATCGCAGACGTTGCGGAGCAAATGCCTATTCTTTCTGCTGAAAGATTCGTCTTAGCTTTGGAGCAACTATCGCTTTCTACCGAATCCTGCTCAGTGAAGGGAGATATCCAGATGCAGTTTAAGGTCCTGCTGTTTATCCTGTTAGCCCTGATGGTGGTAGCCTTCTCCGTGCTCAATCCACAGGCGGTGGCCGTCAATTTCGGTTTCTGGTCCGCTCCCAGTGTGCCGCTGGCCGCAGTGATCATCGCTTCCGTAGCTGTCGGGGCGCTGATCATGGCCTTGATCAGCCTGCCGAACCAACTGCGGCAGGCACTGAAGCTGCGTGAGCTCACCCGGCGTTTGGAGCAGACATCGGGTGAATTGCAGCAATATACCGAGCGGGCTGATCAATTGGATCAGCGACTGGAGGAACTGTTGGCAGCGGCCAGTGAGGAGGCTGGCCAGCGCCTGGCAGAGCAGGGGGACTGTGTGTCCTTGCCGGGGTCAACTGAGCGGCGACCGGAAGGAGTAGTGCAAGGAGGAAATTGATGCAGAGACAACAGGCGAGATGGCAGATCACCGCCCGGGATCGCACCCAGGCCAAGCGACTGGCGCAGGCCACCGGATTGCATCCGGTGGCTATCGATGTGCTCATGCAGCGAGGATTGACTGACCTAGATCAGATCATGCGGTTCCTGCATCCTGACCTCAGCCATTTACACGATCCCAGGCGGTTGCCGGGTCTGCCGGCGGCCGTGGAGCGAATTCGACAGGCGGTGGCCCTGAAGCAGCAGATCTGTATCTATGGCGATTACGACGCCGATGGATTGACTGCCACCGCCCTTTTGGTGCGTTATTTTCGCGATCTAGGGCTGAACCCGAGTTACTATATCCCTCGCCGCTTGGAGGAGGGCTACGGGCTTAACCCGGAAGCGGTCCAGGAGATCGCCCAAGGCGGAGCAGAATTGCTGATCACCGTGGACTGCGGCATCAACTCGCAGGCGGAAGTGGCGGAGGCCAACCGACTGGGGTTAGATGTGATTGTGACTGATCATCACACGCCGGAAGCCGACCTGCGGCCGGCGGCCGTCGCGGTGCTCAACCCCAAGCTGGATGAGAGCGAATATCCTTTCGCCGGGCTGGCCGGGGTAGGGGTAGCGCTGAAGCTGGTGCAAGCTTTGGGAGGCTTAGCCGCCATTGTCCGTTATCTGGAGTTGGTGGCCATCGGAACCATCGCCGATCTGGTACCCTTGGTGGATGAAAACCGGGTGCTGGCCTATCAGGGATTGCTGGCA
This sequence comes from uncultured Clostridia bacterium, assembly GCA_964450265.1. GTDB lineage: Bacteria > Bacillota > UBA994 > UBA5500 > UBA5500 > JAEZJZ01. The sequence goes on along the minus strand of CAYVCY010000008.1, from coordinate 5,804 downwards.
TTGAAGCAGCCATCCTTGGCCGGCGTGCGGGCGCTGTTGTCGGTAGCCGGGGTGGAAGCCGACACGGTGCAGGCGGGCAGCATCTCCTATCAGCTGGCCCCCCGGTTGAACGCAGCCGGACGCCTCAATCAGGCAGATCATGCCCTCGAGCTGCTGCTCACCGATGATCCCCAGCTGGCCGCTTCTTTGGCCCAGCTGCTGGACCGTTACAATCAGGAACGCCAATCCTTGGAGCAGGAGATCCTGGAAGAGGTTCTGCAGGCGGCGGCAGAACTGCCGCCCGAGCAGCGCCACTGCATCGTGTTGGCCAATGCGGGTTGGCATCACGGAGTGCTGGGGATTGTCGCTTCTCGATTGGTGGAGCGCTACCACCGCCCGGTGATCCTGTTAGCCATCGAAGGTGATCAGGCCAGGGGCAGCGGCCGCAGCATCCCCGGATACAACCTGGTGGCCGGACTGAAGGCGGTGCATCCCCTGCTGGCGGCTTACGGCGGGCATCAGGCCGCTGCCGGCCTGACGGTCCCCATACGCAATATCGCTGCCTTGAGACAGGCACTGAATGAGCAGGTGCAGTCGGCGCTCAGCACCGAGGAGCTCGCTCCCTGTCTTTGTCTGGACGGAGAGCTGGATCCCTCCGAAGTAACCCTGCAGTTGGTGCAGTCGTTGGATAACTTGGGTCCTTTCGGGCACGGCCATCCCCAACCGGTGTTCTGCAGCCGTCGCTGGCGTTTGTTGGATACTCGCCTGGTCGGCCGGGAAAAGCAGCACTTGAAGCTGCGTCTGGACGGCGGGGGGCTGCCTTGGGAAGTGATGGCTTTCCGCAGGGCCGAGGAGCAGGAGACTATCGCTGCTAGTCATTGGTTGGATCTGGCCTATACCGTGCAGTGCAATCATTGGCAAGGGAAGAGCAGCGTGGTACTCTACCTGAGGGATTGGCAGCCACCAGAGGAACAAGGCCAGGTGAGTGTCTATGACCGGCGGCAGGAACTGCTGCAGGGTCTAGCGATCAGGGATCTACTGTTGCAGCCCCAATCTGTGCTCACCGTATTTTGGCCGGCGTTGGCGGCCCACAAGTGGGCGAAGCTATGGCAGGAGTTAGCAGTCGATCTGACTGTGCTTCAACCAGGGCCGATATTTTTGCGCCGACAGGCGGGCCATTGGCAAGCGATCGATCCCGGCCTAGTATCGGCAGGAGATCAGCTGCTGTGGTTGGATGCGCCGCTAGGCGAGGGCAGCCTGAACAGGCTTGCCCAGCTGTTCGGTCGACGCCTCTATCACCTGGGAATTCACTTATTGTATAATGGTAATGATATTCATCGGGCCTACGAAGTTATGGAAACCCACGGCCCAAACAGGCAGGCACTGGCCACCCTCTTCTTGGCGCTGCGTTCCAGTTCCCGTCGGGAGTGGAGTTGGGAACAGTTGGCGTCCACGCTGCGACCGGCCGAGATGCTGTTCTTGCCGGATCTAGTGCGGATGCATCTGGAGGTGATGGCGGAGCTGGCGCTGGCCGAGTGTGCCTGCACAGCAGAAGGCGCGACGGTACACCTGTTGCCCCCTCCATCCGCCAAGCAGGATTTGCTACAGTCCAAAGCCTTTCGGGATGCAACCGAGGAGTTGCGGCAGCTGGGGCAGGCCCGTGAGTGGCTGCAAGGTCCGGACGCCGCCGGTCTGATCTCCCGTCACCTGGCGGATATGGTCAATCATCTAGGCCCGGTTGATGATCAGCATATCTAGAAAAGTTTCTAGGCTAGCCATATGGGAGAGGTACAGGCCGATAGTTGCCCCGCAACAAGCGCTAAGGCGAATCTTTCAACAGAAAGAATGGCCATTACCTGCAACATCTGAAAGTGTTGCTAGGAGGTAGTCAAGTCTGGCACCCGCTAGACTGATTCAGTTTAGACCCTGCACTGGACTGGTCTAGACTGGAAGTGAAAGGGAGGAATAGACAGAATGGAACTCGGCAGTTTGATTCGCGACATCCCGGATTTTCCCCAGCCCGGTATTATCTTCAAGGATGTCACCCCATTGTTGCAGGATCCGAAGGGCTTTCGTAAGACCATCGATACTCTGATCGAACGGCTTAAGCCCTATGATTTTGACGTGATCGTGGCCCCCGAGGCCCGCGGCTTCATCCTGGCTGCACCGCTGGCTTACGCCTTAGGCAAAGGATTTGTGCCTGCCCGTAAGCCAGGCAAACTGCCTGGGAAGAAGCGCCGGGTCACCTATCAACTGGAGTACGGCACCGATGCGCTGGAACTGCATGCTGATGCTATCCAGCCGGGACAAAAGGTGTTGGTCTTGGACGATCTGTTGGCTACTGGTGGCACCATTCTTTCCACCATCAAGTTGGTGGAGGAAGAGGGCGGGGTAGTCAGCGCCACCGCTTTCCTGATCGAGCTGGAGTTCTTAAACGGCCGCAAGGTGCTGCAGGACTACCCGGTGATCTCGCTGCTCACATATTGAGGATGGGGGCAGCCGCTTTGGACCGCTGCGGCCACACGATAGATATCATGCTCGAAATCGGATCGGTGGCCACAGAGAAAGGATTTGAGGCTATGTTCCCCGAGGATCTGATCCCCCTGCTGGAGAGGGTACAAAGCTATAACAAGCAGGCCGATTTTGAGCGGATTCACAAAGGGTTTCTCTTTGCTGCCCAGGCACACGCCGGGCAGCTGCGTGCATCTGGGGAGGATTATATCGTTCACCCGTTGGGCGTAGCTCTCATTCTGGCTGAAATGCAGCTGGATACCGATACCCTGGTTGCCGCCTTGCTGCACGACGTGGTGGAGGATACCGCTGTTACCTTGGACGAGCTTGCATCGGAGTTTGGCCCGGTAGTGTCCAGGCTGGTAGACGGGGTGACTAAGCTGGGACGGTTGGAGGACCTGAATAAACAGGAACAACAGGCAGAAAACCTGCGCAAGATGTTCTTAGCCATGTCCGAGGATCTGCGGGTGATCCTGATCAAGTTAGCCGATCGCCTACACAACATGCGCACCCTAAAGTTTCGCCCCCTAGTCAAGCAGAAAGAGACCGCCTTAGAGACCCGGGAGATCTTTGCCCCGCTGGCCGGTCGCCTGGGAATCAGCCGGGTGCAATGGGAGTTGGAGGATCTCTCCTTCCGCTATCTGGAGCCGGAGAGATATCGAGAGATCACGGAAAGGGTTGCCAAGAAGCGAGAGGTGCGGGAAGAGATCATCAATCATGCTGTCTTCGAACTGCGGGAGATGCTGCAGGAGATGGGGATCAGCGCCGATATCTCCGGTCGACCTAAACACTTCTACAGCATCTTTCGCAAGATGGAGGCAGGACGCACCTTTGAAGAGATCTACGATCTGACTGCTGTACGGATCATCGTGGAGACTGTCAAGGACTGCTATGAGGTGCTGGGACTGGTGCACAGCGTTTGGAAACCGATTCCCGGTCGCTTCAAGGATTATATCGCCGTTCCTAAGCCTAACCTCTATCAATCGCTACACACCACCGTGATCGGCGATCGGGGGGAGCCACTGGAGATCCAGATTCGCACCTACGAGATGCATCGGTTGGCCGAACACGGTATCGCGGCCCATTGGGCCTATAAAGAAGGTTCCCGACCGGATCAGGCATCCCAGGAGAAGCTGTCCTGGTTGCGAGGAATCATCGAATGGCAGCAGGAACTGCGGGACGCGCAGGAGTATGTGGATGGCGTGAAGATGGAGCTCTATCCGGACGACGTATTCGTGTTCACCCCTAAAGGCGATGTGATCAACCTGCCGGCCGGATCTAACCCCATCGATTTCGCTTATCGCATTCACACCAACTTGGGGCACCGCACCGTCGGCGCCAAGGTGAACGGCCGCATCGTACCGATCAACTATTCGCTGAAGAACGGCGATATCGTGGAGGTGCTCACCTCCAACAAGATGAATGGCCCCAGCCGTGATTGGCTGAACCTGGTGCGCACCTCCGGCGCTAAAGGAAAGATCCGCGCTTGGTTCAAGAAGGAACAACGGGAGGAGAGCATCAGCAAGGGGAAGGATCTGCTGGAAAGGGAGATCGCCCGGCTGAGGCTGGAGCCCCACCAGGTGCTCACCGACGACCGGCTCAGCCACTTCAGCCAGCGGCAGAACTTCCAGAGTGTGGATGATCTATACGCTTCTATCGGTTTTGGCGAGACCTCCCTCAGCGGTTTGGTGCCCCGCATCGTGGAGCATTATCGGGAGGAGACCGGCACTAAAGAGGTGCCTGAGTTTGACATTCCCGAGCAGGAGCCAGAGCAGCAAAGCCATACCCGGACCGGAGTGCAGGTGCGTGGGTTGCCAGATGCGTTGATCCGCTTCTCCCGCTGCTGCAGCCCGGTGCCAGGCGATCCGATTATCGGCTATATCACCCGAGGCCGAGGGGTGTCGGTGCATACCGTCTCCTGCCCGAATGCGCAGGCGCTGATGCAGCAAAAGGAACGGCTGATCGACGTCTACTGGGATGAACAACCTCGGTCCAACTACCCGGTGCGCATCGAACTCACCGGCTTGGATCGTCCCGGACTGTTGCATGACGTGCTGCAACTCTTGGCCGACAACAAGCTGAACATCAGTTCAATGCAGGCGCGGACCAATCGCCGCGAACGCACCGCCACCGTCACCTTCACCATCGTGGTGCGGGACCGCGGGCACTTGGATACCATCCTGCAGCGCTTGGCTCGGGTGCGCGACGTATTCACCGTGCACCGCAAGGCCAGTCCGGCGGCGCCCCACTCCCACCATCAAATATCGAGGAGGACGAGATGAGAGCAGTAGTACAGCGGGTGACCTCCGCACAGGTGACAGTTGACGGGCAGGTAGTCGGCAGCATCGGTCCCGGACTGATGGTCTTGATCGGGGTAGGGGATGGCGATACCATCCAAGATGCCGAGTACATCGCCAGCAAGGTGGTGGGGCTGCGCATCTTCAGTGATCGGCAGGGAAAGATGAATTTGAGCGTGGTGGATATCGGGGGAGAGGTGTTGGCTGTATCCCAATTCACCCTTTACGGAGATGCCAGAAGGGGACGTCGCCCCAGTTACAGCAGCGCTGCTCCGCCGGGGTCAGCCGATCGCCTTTACCAGCATACAGCGGCACTGATCGAGCAGGCCGGTGTATCTGTGTCCACCGGGGTATTCCAAGCGATGATGCAGGTCTCGCTCTGCAACGACGGACCGGTGACCATTCTGCTGGATAGCCAGCGGCAGTTTTGAGGGAGGTGGGAGCGGTGCAGATTAAGCAGGAAAGAATGGGGCCTTTAGGCACCAATACATATTTGGTTTGGGATCAAGACGGCGGGCCAGGGATGTTGATCGACCCGGCCGGTAACAAGGAGCAACTGCAACGGCTGCTGGATCAGTTTTCCGGCACGGTGCAGTATGTCGTCCTCACCCACGGTCACGCCGACCACGTGGCCGGCTTGGCCGCTGCCCAGTCACTCACTGGGGCTAAAATTCTGATTCATGCTCAGGACGCGGGCATGCTGCAAGCCACCGATGACATGGTTTCCCGTTATTTAGGCATAGACGGTCCGTTGCCGCCGGCAGATCAGCTGTTGGCTGCCGGTGACGAGGTTTCCTTGGGACGGCTCACCTGGCAGGTGCTGCATACGCCTGGCCACACTCCGGGAGGAATCTGTCTCTTTGGCCAGGGAGTGCTTTTCTCCGGCGACACGCTCTTTGCCGGATCCATCGGGCGCTACGACCTACCCGGCGGAGATTTCGATCGGCTGCAGGCATCACTGTCCCGGCTGAGCCAGCTGCCCGACGACACCGCTGTCTACCCGGGGCACGGCCCCGC
>CAYVCY010000007.1:0-32500 GCA_964450265.1 uncultured Clostridia bacterium | reverse complement strand
TGGTATATTGTTTGCGGATGCCTTTGATCTGCAGCATAATGCCCTTGCCCTCCTAGATCACGCTTGAACTCATTTATCTCGTTGCCTTCTTAAAGGCCTTGCGAAGCAGACCTTTGTGATTGTACTACTCTTGTGATCAGCCGAGTATACGGACGATGATCTCTCGGAGCGCGTTCTTTTTGTTCTCCGCAATCTCTCCGTCCTGCGAGTATTGCACAAGACCGCTTGCCCCGCGCAAGATGAACAACGCTGTCTCCTGCGGGTACTGGCAGTTCCAGGAACCGTCTGCATTGCCTTGCTCGATCAGCGTCACCAGCAGCGGCAAAATTGAGGCGTGCATCTTGTTGGCGCAGTATTCGACGATTGCCAATTCGTGCACGATGCTTGGAATCAGCTTGCCGAACCGATCCAGATCTGGCTGGTGGGCCAACATGACGGCCAGTTTGTCCCGCGCCGTGCCCCCTGTGCCGCCGATGAACTCGGCGGTCGCTCTTAGGTTCTCCTCTGCTAGCTCGTCTATCACCGCGTACAGCACATCGGTCTTTGACTTAAAGTAGTGATATACCAGCCCCTGGGCGACGTTCATCCGTTTAGAGATATCCGAAATCTGCGTCGCAATAAATCCGTTCTGGATGAACAGCTCCCGGGCGGTATCGATGATCTCCTGTCTTCGCTCGGAGGCAGGTTTTGTGATTCTGGCCACTGCAAAGCCTCCCCTTTTGATCAAGACTACTCAAGTAATATAACACATTGAATGAATTCAGTCATGTGACCCACAGAGGATGTTCGATAAACAAGAACGCCCGCCCGAAAGGCGGCACTTCGTCAGCCGTCCCTCCTGATTCACAATTGTAGACAAATGCCTCGCAAAACAGAACCTGAACAGAAATCTCCGTCTCATTTTGTTGACCGATGTGATAGCATTTAAAGTCAAGAAATGCATCCCAAAACCTCTGATAATTAGAGTCGGGAGGTGAGATAACGTGTGCGAGACAAGAAATGAGAGTTCAGCGGCAGCGATGCGGATGAAAAAGTACATCGCTCTGCATTTGCACGATCAGATTACGGCGAGTGACGTGGCGAAGGCCGCCGGGTATTCCCAGTACCACGCGGCCAGGGTGTTCAAAGGAGAAACAGGCCTGTCTCCTTTTGAGTACATCCGCCGTGAAAGGCTGATTGCTTCCGCCCATGTGCTTCGCTCCGGCAAGCATAAGGTGTTGGACATTGCCCTGGACTTCGTTTTCGGCAGCCACGAGGGCTTTACGCGAGCCTTTACCAACGGATTCGGCATTTCTCCGAAGAAGTACGCCACATGCCCCACTCCCGACGGCTGGCTGATACCGTACCGCTATCTCAACCGCTCTAATTCAAATTCGGAGGTGTCGAGCATGAATCAGACAGCAGTCATCTTCACACAGATCGTCGAACGCCCGGCGAGGAAGCTCATTCTCAAACGAAGCATAGGAGCCGATGACTACTTTTCGTACACCGAGGAGATCGGATGCGGAGACAACGACAATTCTGCGGCATGGGATCTGCTTACGGAAATCAAGGAAGCGTTGTATGAGCCTGTCGGATTGTGGCTACCGGAGAACATGCGCCCCGCAGGCACCGGAAGCTACGCCCACGGCGTAGAAGTCCCCGCCTGCTACAGCGGCAGAGTCCCGGAGGGATTCGACGTGATCAACCTCGCCCCCTGCAAACTGATTGTCTTCCAGGGCGAACCGTACAAGGATGAGGACTTTCAAGCGGCGGTCGGCGTCTGTATGCAGCGCATCGCCACATTCAAGCCGGAAGTCTACGGCTTCCAGTACGCACCGGAGCTCGCTCCTAGAATGCAGCTTGCACCCCAGGGCTGGCGGGGCTACATCGAGATGTTGCCCGTCAGGAGCATAGAGTAAGCTACGAAGACCATAGCGGTCAAGAGGGCTCACAGGAGCAACATCCTGTGAGCCCTCTTGTGCCTGGGGAACAACCACTCTTGGCACGATATATGGGACAACGTCCCTCCCCTGTCTACAGCGGCAGCTGGAATAGTTCCGGTCGAATTTCGTCAGTGTCTCGGCACCGCTAGCGGCGATCACGACGATGTCCTCCGCGCGCAGATAGTACTCCCCTGGAAACCAGAGCTTGGGTTTTTACTTCAGCATTTGATGCATTTCGGATCCCACACGGCGTAGCAGCGGGGAGATTTCACCTTGGTAAAGCACATATAATTCATGCATGGCACGGGTGAGGGTGACGTAGAGCAGTTTAGCGTCTAGCTCTTGGTCGCCATATTGCTGGGCATTGGCGTCATAGATGATGCTGACGTCAAACTCCAGCCCTTTGGTGAGGTAGGCAGGCATGACCAGCACCCCTCCCTCGTAGTCGTCGCAGTCGGCCTGCATCAGTTGCGCTTTGATGTTCTGGGCGAGCAACAGAGCGTGGGCAGACCGGGCTTGATCGGCAGTGCGGGTAACGACGGCGATAGTTTGGTAACCGCGAGACAGTGCGCGCCTGATGATCCCAGCAGTGCGGTCAGTCAAAGCGTCGCTGTCCTTGACTCTATTGAGATATGGCAGCTCGCCGGAGCGCATCACTGGCTGGGCTAGCTGACCGCTGAAGTGACGGCTCTGCAGCACTTGGTTGGCAAAGAGGACGATTTCGGCGGTGGTGCGGTAGCTTAAGGTCAGCTCGCAGGTGCGGCAGTCGCTACCCGAGAAGCTGCCGCCGGTGATCTCGCGCCAATCGTGTACGCCCCGACCTGGCTGGATGCTCTGGCTGACATCGCCCACCACGGTGAACGAGGCATGACCGGCGATCAAGCGCAGCACCAACACTTCCAGCGGGCTTAAGTCCTGTCCTTCGTCGATCACTATATGCTGAAAACGGACGTGCTTGCTGACGCCCTGCAGGCGCAGTTTGAGATAAGCCAGCGGAGCAAGATCCTCTGGCTCAATCGCACCCCGTTGCATCATCGAATTGGAGAGCAGGGCCACCGCCTCTAGGGTGCGGCGGCAGAAGTTCTTTCCAGCCATTTGCCGCAAGGAAGGTGCGTCGGTGACCATCGTCTGATAAACCGTCAAGGGATCGAGGGCACCAAAGAGCCCGAGATATGCCTGGGTGGCACCCTGCTGCTCTTCACGTAGACGGGTAACCTCCTGCTCGCGCTGTTGATAGAGCTTCAGCATCGCTCTAGAACCGGTGGCTCGCTGCTGCCGCAGCGCGGCCATCTGCCGCTGATAGCTGGCTTCGCAGCGTGCGATCTGATTATGGATAAAATCCTCTGCTAGGCGGGTGACATATCGCCTGACCGCCTCCAAACGCTTCGCCGGTGGCGCCACAGTGCCCTCGGCCAGATATCTTTCCCAGAGCTGAACAGGGGTGACCACCTCTTCGCCGGCAATCTGCAACGGCTGGCGGGGAAGCGCCGCCCGTACCGCCACATCTACCAGATTGTCCAGCACCTCGCGGAAGTGCAGATCGCCTTTCACCGCAGACGACTGACGGGCTAAATCACGGGTAGCCTGCAAATAAGCATTGTTGCTCTGATCTAAGAAGAGCATGAACTTCTCACTGGCGGGCAGCACCTCAAGATCCCGGCCGATCACGTTTTGCAGGTACTCCTGCAAGGTGGACTGGGTGACGTCGTGCACGCCCAGCGCCGGCAGCACCTCTGATATGTAGGTGAGGAAAACGCGGTTGGGTGCCAGAATAAGCACATTCTCTGGAGAAAGGGAGTCGCGGTAACGATAGAGCAGATAGGCCAGTCGGTGCAGCGCTACGGTGGTCTTGCCGCTGCCGGCCACCCCCTGCAGCACCAGCGGCCTCTCCATGCCAGCCCGGATGATGGCGTTCTGTTCCTTCTGAATGGTGGATACGATGTCACGCAGCCTGCGGTCCGCCTGTTGGCCCAGGCGCGAGAACAACAACTCATCCCGTGGCAGTTCGAAACCCTCATCCTGCGCCAGTTGAGAGAAGCGGGCATCAAACAGGCGCCGCAGCACGTCCCGTTCTACTTCTAGCTGTCGCTTCAGCGACACTTGGCATTCAATCACTCCACCGGGAGCTTCGTAGCTCATCTCGCCTTCAGTGCCACCGTAATAGAGGGTGGCAATCGGCTCCCGCCAGTCTACGACTACTACATCGCCATACTGCCTGCTGATGAAGCCGAGACGCCCAAGGTAGACTGTCTCTGGATCCTGCTCTGACTCGCAGAAATCCAAGCGGGCAAAGTAGGCCTGTTCTTTAGCTTGCTGCAGGTTCTCCATCTGTTCCCTGTTGAACGCAATGTTCATGCGGGAAGCATTGAAAGTGCTGTAGAGCACCGGGTCGCCGGCGGTGCGGTTCAGCTCCTGCTCCAAGTCTTGATTGCGTTGCAGCATAAAACGCTGCTCCTCTTCGATGCGTCGCAGCGTCTCTTTCAGATGCCTCTCTTCCTCCAGATATGCCGGATGGGTGGTCGCATCCATTCCCTTCCCTCCTTTTCCCAAAACTGCGGGAAAATTATTATATCCCATGCTCGTCCACGAGGCAAGAGGGAAAACTGACACGAGGGGACAGACCCTCGTGTCAGTCTTGGTTCGCTCGCCGTTAATCCAGGTTCAGTTTGCGTCTCATCACGTAGGCAGTGATCAGGAAGTAACCGATGGCAAACACTGCAGCAGTTCCCAAATTCACTAGTTCAGCGACGGAAGCCGGCAGCTGGTTGCCGCTAACCAGCGGCGTGCCGTTCACTGTCAAGTGAACGAATTGCGTGCCTGTCAGTTTTGATACAGTCCAGTAGAAGAACCCAGCGCCCGCGCCGGCAACCGCCACCCCCCAGGCGATACCGAGTTTGCGATTGCGTACAGCCACCGTGGAGACAGCGATGCCCAGATAGACAGCTAGTATTGCCGGAATCACATTCGCGTTGATGATCAGCAGAGTGTGCAACGCTTCTCTGATGGTGGTCCAAATAACATCCCAGTTGAGTCGAGACAAGAGTGACCCATAAGGCACCTCATTCCTAAAGACCAATACGACCAAGCCGAAGGCTGACCCGACCATCAGGTTGAACCAGATTACGGTGGTGATCAGCTTAGATAGCAGCAGCTGATAGGCGCTGACCGGCAAAGTAAACATCAGGTAGCCCTCGTTGCCGAATAGATTGCGCTGGAAGTGCTGAACCACCAGCCAGATACTCATCAGCGGAATGAGCGTCATGCACAAGCTAAAGAGTATCGGCAGACCGATTTTCATGATATCTTCACTCAAGTATGGCACCACCAAACCGCCTCCGAGTAGCACAGCAGCCATAACCAGAAATTGTTTATAGGCAAAGCGCAGATCGAGCTTGATCAGTTTCGCTAACATCTAAATACCTCCCTAAACAGCTGGTCGATAGACTTCTGGTGTTCGCTGCGCAGCGCCTCGGCCTCGCCGATAATCTGTAGCTCGCCTTCCTTTAGGAAGATCACATCATCGAACACTGTCTCCACATCCGAAATGATGTGGGTGGAGAGCAAGATCGAGCTGCCCTCGGTGAAGTTCTCCAGAATGGTGGAGAGAATGACGTCACGGGCGGCCGGATCCACACCGGCAATCGGTTCGTCCAACACATAAAGCCACGCCCGGCGACCCATGGTCAGCACTAGCAGCAGCTTCTCCTGCATACCTTTGGACAGCTCTTTGATGCGCTTTTCCTCGGGCACCTTGAGGGTACTGAGCAACTGGCGGGCACGATCGGGCTGAAAGTCGGCATAGAAGCTGGCATACAGGCCGAGTGCCTCCCGCACCGACAGCCACGCCGGCAGGGCCATTTTGTCCGGCAGGTAGCTGACCAGCTGCTTCGTCTCCACCCCCGGGTGGTGACCGCAGACCAGCACTTCGCCGCTGTAGTCGGCCAGCAGGCCGTTGATGATCTTGATCAGCGTCGTCTTGCCGCTGCCGTTTGGCCCCAACAATCCCACAATGCGCCCCGGCTGCACCTCGAATGACACATCGCGCAGCGCCACCTGATGGCCGTAACGCTTGGTGACCCCCTTAATTTGCAGCACTCGTTCACTCATTCCTGTTCCCCCCATGCTTTCTAATCAGGCGTTCTACTTCTGCGACGGAACATCCCAGAGACCGCATTTCCTCTAGGAACCTATCTACCGTGGCAGCTATCAATTCCTCGCGCATCGCGTCAATTAGCTGGCCATCGTTGGTGACGTAGCGGCCGGTGGTGCGCTCGGTATACATCAGCCCCTCCCGCTCCAATTCGGTCATCGCCCGCTGCAGAGTGTTGGGATTGACGCCGAGTTCCGTCGCCAGCTCCCGCACCGGCGGCACCTTCTCTCCCGGCGCCAGGTCACCGCTGAGGATCTCCCGCTTGAACCCTTCCACTATCTGTGTGTAGATCGGTAATGCGGGGTTAAAGTCCAGCTCCAATTGCTCACCCCCATCGCTGTTCTGTGTCATTGTACTAAGCACCTAATATAATAAGACAAGATGAGAGCTATGTCAACGCCAAACTGACACGTGGGGAAAGCCCCCACGTGTCAGTCCCACGCCGGGCAAAGCTCATTCATATGCGTTCTTGGCATTTTGGCAGGCAGAAACAACTGCTATTGTCTACAGGAGACAGTTATGGAGGTGCCTAATGAGTCCTTTTGGATGGAAAGACCTATCTCCTCTCCCTTTTCGGGTGCTGACCTTGCTAGAGGAGATCCACGCCGGTTCATCCGCTGCCGCGCGCGGCAGCGGGGCTATAGCAACATCTTTGTGGTAGACGGAGAGCTGTGCGCCATCCCCTTCCCGGATGGCTTTGCTGACGTGCTTGTCGCCGGACACGTATTTGGCGACCACTTGGAGGCCGAGCTGACTGAGATGCGCCGGGTCGTCAAGCCAGGGGGCATGATCATCCTTTGCCCAGGCAACGCGGATAGGGACGATGCCGTGCATCAGTGGCTAGTGGAGCATGGATTTTGCTGGTCGCGTTTTGAGGAGCCCGGCCCCAGCGTAGGTGCTGGCTGGAAACGCAAGTATTGGCTGGTCAAAAACTGACACGTGGGGACGGTCCCCACGTGTCCGTCCTGGTATAATTAGCTTGGAGAATTCATTCGTGGAGGGATGACCGATGGGTTTGTTTGGTTTCATCAAGAGCCAGTTTATTGAGGTGATCGAGTGGACCGACGACAGCAGTGACACCCTGGTCTATAGATTTCCGGTAGCCAATAAGGAGATCAAGATGGGAGCGCAGCTGACGGTGCGGGAGGCTCAGAAGGCGGTCTTCGTGAACGAGGGGCAGATCGCAGATGTCTTCGAACCAGGGCGCTATGAGCTTTCTACCGCCAATATGCCGATCCTGACCAAATTGAAGTCCTGGAAATATGGCTTCAACTCGCCATTCAAGGCCGAGGTCTATTTCATCAACACCAAGCAGTTCACCCAACAGAAATGGGGCACCGCTAATCCGATCATGATGCGGGACCAGGAATTCGGCATGCTGCGGCTGCGGGCCTATGGGGTGTTTGCTTTCCGGGCAGTCGATCCGACGAAGCTATTGAAGGAAGTGTTCGGCACCAGCGGCCACTTCACCAGCGAGGAGATAGCGGGTCAGCTGCGCTCTATCGCTATCTCGGGGTTGAGCGACCTACTGGCTGAGTCACAAGTTGCAGCCCTGGACATCTCTATGCATTACGACGAGTTGAGCGAACAAGCAGCGCACAAGCTGCGCCCCCGTTTCGGCGAATACGGTTTGGACATCACCTCGTTCACTATTGAGAACGTCTCCCTGCCCAAAGAAGTGGAGGCAGTGCTGGACAAGCGCACGTCAATGGGCATTGTGGGCGACCTCAGCCGTTATGCACAGTACCAAGCGGCCGAGGCGCTGCGAGAAGCAGCCAGTAACGAAGGCGGTGGGGTGGCGGCTGCGGGCGTAGGCCTGGGCGCCGGCGCGGCGTTAGGCAAGGCGCTCACCCAAGCGATGAGCGGGGAACAGGCACCAAATCCAACGCCGCCAGCCGGCGCACCACCTGCTAGCCAATCGGCACCCAAGCCGGACGGCTCGGGGCAACGCTTCTGCCCGGAGTGCGGTGCGGCGGCACCGGAATCGTTCAAATTCTGTGCCGGGTGCGGCAGCAGCTTGGCCACCAGCAAAAAGTGTCCAGGATGCGAGTTCGACGCTGACCTGAACATGAAGTTCTGCCCTAAGTGCGGCCAGAAGCTATGATGGGGCCGGAATCGATGGCGCAGGAATCCTTGGAACACGATTTGCCCAGTGAACCGCAGGAGATCACGGCGGTCGATCGCTTCCCTTGCCCGCAATGCGGCGCAGATATGTCCTTCAACCCGGAGACCCAAGCTCTAGCCTGCCCCTACTGCCGCCACCAGGTGGAGATCAGCAGCGAGGGTGGCGAAGTGAAAGAATATGACCTGGCGGAGGGAGAGCTGCAGTGCTCTACCGACTGGGGCCAGGCCACCAAGGTGATCCGCTGCGATAACTGTGGTGCCGAAGCGGTGCTGGAAGCTAACCGCACCGCTTTAGCCTGCTCCTTCTGTGGCTCGTCCCAGGTGGTGCAAGTGGACCAGCTGCCGGGAATCAAGCCGGAATCTCTGATTCCGTTTAGAGTCTCACAGTCAGCGGCCGAGCAAGCCTTCGGCAAGTGGGTGGGCAGCCGTTTCTTCGCCCCGGGCGATCTGAAGCACAGCTACCAGGCCAAGCAACTGCAGGGGGTATATATCCCTTTTTGGACATACGATGCAGATACCTACTCCGCCTATCGGGCACAAAAGGGCACCTATTACTGGGTGACGGTACCGGTCACCGTCACCCGAAACGGCAAGCGCGTCACCGAACACCGGCAAGAGCGGCGTACCAGCTGGCGGCCAGTGAGCGGAACCTATGCCAAGTACTATGACGATGAACTAGTGCACGCATCGGAGCGGCTGGACGGGGCTCTGTCCGGCAACTTTGGCCACTACCAATTGTCTCAACTGACCGAGTATCGGCCGGAATACCTTTCTGGCTTCGCGGCGGAGAAATACAGCATCGGCCTGAAACAAGGTTGGGAGCGGGCAAAGGCAGCCATCAAACAGAAAATATCCCAGGGCATCGTCCGCCAGATCAACGGCGACGAGGTGCGTGGATTACAGTTCACCACTTCGTTTGAGAAGATCGCCTTCAAACACCTGTTGCTGCCGCTGTGGATCTCCTCATATGACTATCAGGGAAAAGCCTATAGCTTTCTGATCAACGGTCAGACCGGTGAGGTACATGGGGAAGCCCCAGTCAGCGCGCTGAAAGTGACCGCCTGCGTGGCGCTCGGCCTGCTGTTGGTAGCAGCCATCTACCTATTGGTGACCAATCAATAAACAAGGGAGCGAGTCACGGGGACGGTTCTGTTGACTCACCGCAATGAGCCAACAGAACCGTCCCCGTGACTCGCCGCCCGAAGCGCGTTTTACTCGCCGCTGCTGGGATCCATCACCTGACCCATGAAGAGCGTCGTATTTGTAGCCCCGTCATGAATGACGAAAAAGAACGGCCTGTCGAATCTCAGCTGCAGCGGCTCGGCAGGCATGCCGGTCACCCTCATCTCCACAGATGTGACCGCAGCCGCTTCGGTTCCCACCTCATCCACGGCGATGAATGACTTGTGCTTAACATCACTGATAAAGATGTCCTCTGCTATATCAGCCATCAGATGGAAATCCGCCTGCCCAACGACGAAGGAACGCAACATGCCGAGCTCCTGCAACGCATCCTTTAGCTTCTCTTCGTAGGAAAACGTAAACTTGGGCAGCAGTAACGATAGCCGATTTTCACGGAACTCACTCTGCCAGTCCTGCCACTTTTCGGCCGTCAATTGTTGTTGGAATTCCTCCCAATCTTCCGGCAGGAAGAGGTACATAGACAACTGACCGTCCGCATAAGGCAAGCGTACCGCCTGCAACCCATCTTGGCTCAGATAGTCAAAGCTATCTACCTGGCGCATAAAGGGCACACTTACGTCTCCCTGAGGCCCGCGGAAGAGACCCTCCCTGGTCCGATCTGGGTCGAAGGGCATGCCCCAATCACCCTGAAAATAAATAGCGTTGATCAGAAACATCAACGTCAGCGGATCGATCGGGTCAGCAACGATGCTATCGATCAAGCCGTTTGTCTTCTCGTTCACCCAGTCGTTGATCGTCTCCACTGCGGCATCAGAACTGAAGTCTAGGTTATGCGCCTCTGCATCATAGTAGGTCTGGTTTGTCTGCACGAAATCGTGGTTGAACGGAACGCCCTGGCGCATCCACAAGGAGTTGGCTATAGACAAGGTTATCCCCGAATCCTGCAGCCGTTCCATCAACCAGTGATTGGCTTCGTTCAGTTGCTGCAGGTCAACGTCAGCCAATCCTAGGGTACTCAGCATCTCCTGCCTAGTCTCGCCGTCAGCACCATTTAGGGTCATGGCCAAAGCCAGCCCGATACTTGTAGGCGAGATCAACAGGTTCTGCTGTCTATCGTTGCTCAATTGGTGATAGAGATCGAAACCAAACTGCTGATAGAGGCCTCCGCCCTCCCCTTGCTCACCCGAAGCGGCCAAGAGAGCAAGATCCGGCGGTATCACCACGTTCGGAGGGAGGGTTGATTGGACACATCCGGTTAAGAACACGAGCGCCAAGAGCAATAACAGTATTTTGCGCATGCATAGCACCTCCTGCTTTAGTTAGCTTGTTGGACGCCACCAGCTGGACATTGTTCCCAAGGGAGGGGTGCTATCAGCGATTGAGGGCAGGTGGATCTTCAGTGTCATTCAGAGCGCAGCGAAGAATCTAGTCAAAGCCAGTATCCAATGTATTTTGAATTCCACACGGAGTTTATGCTGGGCTTGTCGAATTACCCGGAGTGACCGCCTACAGCGGGCGGTCAGCAGTCTCGAACCCGTCCCCCAGTCCCACCGACCAGTGAGGAGGATGATTGTGAGAACCGAACAAGAGATGATGCAGCTGATACTCAGTGTAGCGAAGCAAGACGAGCGGGTGCGGGCGGTGGTGCTGAATGGTTCGCGCACCAACCCGAATGTGCCTAAGGATTGCTGGCAGGACTTTGACGTGGCCTATTTAGTCACAGAAATGACCTCTTTTCTCGCGGATCATAGCTGGGTGGATGTGTTTGGCGAGCGGATGATCATGCAGATGCCGGAGACGATGGGCTTGATCCCTCCGCTGGGCAAGGGGCACTTCACCTATCTGATGCAGTTCATGGATGGAAATCGGATCGACCTCAGCCTGATCCCCCTTCATCTGATGGACAACTACTTGCAGGAGGACAAGCTGGCCAGCGTGCTGCTGGATAAGGATGGCCGGATGCCCCAGCTTCCGCCTCCTACCGATGAAGACTACTGGGTGAAGCCGCCCACCGCCAAGCAGTTCGCCGACTGCTGCAATGAGTTCTGGTGGGTTTCGCCTTATGTGGCCAAAGGTCTTTGGCGTGGGGAACTGATCTACGCCTTGTGCATGCTCGACCTAGTGCGCGACATGCTGCTCAAAATGCTGGAGTGGCAGGCCGGCATCAACACCCAATTCTCGCTCAGCGTCGGCAAGGAATACAAGTATCTCGACCAACATATCTCGGCGGATAGCTGGACGCGCCTGTTGGGGACCTACGCCGCCGGCAGTTACGAGGCTGCCTGGGACACCCTGTTCACCGCTGGCGATCTGTTCCGCGACACAGCGCAATCGGTAGCCGCACACCTCGGATTCACCTATCCGCTGGAGGACGACCGCCGAGTGAGCCTCCACCTGCGGCGCATGCGAAAGTGACACGTCGCTTTGAGGCTGGGTGGAAGAAAAAGGCGACACGTGGGGATTGTCCCCACGTGTCAGGCGGCAAACTGGCTGTTGTAAAGTTCGGCATAGAAACCGCCCTGTGCCAATAGCTCTGGATGGGTGCCCTGCTCGATGATCCGGCCTTCGTTCATCACCAAAATCAGATCTGCGTTACGGATGGTGGAAAGCCGATGGGCGATCACGAAGCTGGTTCTGCCCTGCATCAGTTCGACCATCGCCCTCTGGATGAACACCTCGGTTCTAGTGTCTACGCTGCTGGTGGCCTCGTCCAGGATGAGCATAGCCGGATCGGCCAGTATTGCCCGGGCAATAGTCAATAACTGTCTTTGTCCCTGCGAGATATTGGAGGCCTCTTCGTTGAGGACGGTGTCGTACCCGTCCGGTAAGGTACGAATGAAGTGATCGGCGTGGGCAGCCTGGGCGGCCGCTACCACCTCCTCCTCGGTAGCTCCATCCCGCCCATAGGCGATATTGTCCCTGATGGTGCCGTTGAACAACCAGGTGTCCTGCAGCACCATACCGAAGGTCTTGCGCAGCTGACCCCGCGGGAGATCTCGAATATCTATGCCATCGATGGCGATTTGGCCATCATCCACTTCATAGAAGCGCATCAACAGGTTCACCAGGGTGGTCTTGCCGGCACCGGTGGGACCGACGATGGCCACAGTCTGACCAGGACGAGCGGCAACGCTCATCCCCTCAATCAGCGGCACATCGGGCTGGTAGCCAAACTTGACGTCTTTGAGCTGCACCTCACCGCGCACACCGTCTTCCACAATCGCCTCCGTCGCTACAGCGTCAGCCTTATCTGGCGCCTCTTCCTCCTCGTCCAACACTTCAAACACCCGTTCCGCCGAGGCCACGGTAGACTGCAGGATGTTGGCGATGCTGGCCGTCTGCACGATAGGCCGAGTGAACTGCCGCGAATATTGGATAAATGCCTGGATATCCCCGATGGAGATACGCTGCTGGGTGACGAACACTCCGCCGATCATGCAGACCAGCACGTAACCGATATTGCCGATAAAGTTCATCACCGGCATGATCACGCCAGAGATAAACTGCGCCTTCCAGGCAGAATGATAGAGCTGATCGTTGATGGCATTGAAGTGGTCGATGGCAGCCTGCTCCCGCCCAAAAGCCTTCACAATCCGGTGCCCGCTATACATCTCCTCTACGTGCCCGTTCAACTCACCCAGCACCCGTTGCTGCGACGCAAAGTATCTCTGCGAGCGGGAGGCGATAGCTTTGGTGGTCACCGCATACAGTGGCAGCGTGATCAACAGGATCAAAGTCATGCTGGGGCTGATGGAGAGCATCATCGCCACCACACCCACCAAGGTGACCACCGCGGTGACCAACTGAGTCAAGCTCTGCTGTAGGGTGTGGGCCACAGTATCCACGTCGTTGGTCACGCGGCTCAAGATCTCGCCGTGGGTGTGGGTATCGAAGAATCGGAGCGGCAAGCGGGCCAACTTGGCATTGATATCCTTACGCATCTGGTAGACGGTGTTTTGCGCTACTCTGGCCATCAGCACCTGCTGAATGTAGTTGAAGAGCGCGCTGGCCAGGTAAAGCCCCGCTAGGATCAACACGATACGCCCAATATATTGAAAGTCGACCGCTACGCCCGGAACCCCTTGCCTCTTTAGCATCACAAACTCAAACAGCTTGGTGGTGGCCTTACCCATCACCTTGGGACTGAGGATGCCGAACACCGTACTAGCTGCCGCCATCAGGAAGACCAAGACCATCACCGCTATCTGCGGCCTGAGATAGCTACTTAAACGGCCTAGCGTACCTTTGAAATCCTTTGGTTTCTCTCCTGGCATCATCATCCCGGCAGGCCCATGGCCGCGCATGCCTCTTCTCGGCGGGCGCAGCGGTCCCCCGGCCCCACCAATCGATCCCCCGCCGCCGTGGCTTGGCCTACCGCTACCAGATCCTCCCGCTGGCGGCGACATCCTCTTGCTCTGTTCGCTCATGCCAATTCCTCCTCTGACAGCTGTGAGGATGCGATCTCGCGGTACACCTGGCAGTTAGCAAGCAGCTCACGGTGTGTTCCGACACCTACCATCCGGCCTTCCTCCAGCACGATGATCTGGTCGGCATCCATCACGGTGGCCACCCGCTGCGCCACGATCAAGACGGTGGACTGGCTCATCTCCGCCCTCAGCGCAGCCCGCAATTTAGCGTCCGTCTTGAAGTCCAAAGCCGAGAAGCTATCGTCGAAGATGTAGACCTCCGGCCGCCTGACTACGGCGCGGGCGATGGACAAACGCTGCTTTTGTCCGCCGGAGACGTTGGTGCCGCCCTGGGCCAGCAGCGAATCATAGCCCTCGGGCATGCCGGAGATGAACTCGTTAGCCTGGGCAACGGTAGCGGCGTGGCGAATCTCTTCGTCGCTAGCGTCCGCTTTTCCGTGGCGAATATTCTCAGCCACGCTGCCGGAGAACAGCACTGCGCTCTGCGGCACGAAACCGATCTTCTGACGCAGTTCTTGTTGGGTCATCTCCCGCACGTCTACCCCATCCACCAAGATATTGCCGCTGTCCACATCATAAAAGCGCGGGATTAAGCTGACCAGCGTAGACTTTCCAGATCCGGTGCCGCCAACGATCGCCGTCACCTGCCCCTGCCGGGCGGTGAAAGAGATGTCGGAAAGAGCTGGGGTTTCGGCTCCGGGATAGCTGAAGGTGACTGACTGGAACTCCACCACCCCGCGCTCGCCATCGGTACTCTTGGCGTCGCTGGGGTCCACTATCTCCGGCACCATATCCAAAACCTGGTTGATGCGCTGCGCCGAGGCAGCCGCTCGGGATACCATCACCAACATACCCACCGCCATCAACAGCGACGAGAGGATCTGCATGGCATATTGGATGAAGGCCATTAAGGCACCGACCTCCATCGCACCGTCGGAGATGCGCATTCCGCCGAACCAGACGATGGCAATGGTGGTGAAGTTCATGATCAGCATCATCAGCGGCATGGCTGCCGCCATCAGTTTGTTCACCCGAATAGCGTTATCGGTCAGATCGCGGTTGGCTCGGTCAAAGCGCTGCCGCTCATACTCCCCCCGATCAAAGGCGCGGATCACCCGGATACCGGTCAACCCCTCGCGCAAGACCAGATTCAACTGATCCAACTTCGCCTGCATCACTTTGAACAGCGGAATGCCTTTGATCGCCACCACGGCCACCAAGATGGCCAAGAAAGGAAGCACTACTACCAATATCAGCGACAGGTGGGAGTCCATGGAAACCGCCATAATCACGCCGCCGATGGCCATCAGCGGGGCGGTGATCATCATGCGCATGATCATCATCGCCACCTGCTGCATCTGGTTGATATCGTTGGTAGTTCTGGTGATCAACGAAGCGGTGCCGATCTGATCGAATTCATGCAGCGAATAGCTCTCCACCCGGGAAAAGACTTTGCTGCGCAGGTCGCGACCGAAGCCCATCGCCGTGCGCGAGGAGAAGAAGCTGGCCAGCACAGTGCAGATCACGCCTGATGCCGCCACCAACAGCATCCAACCGCCGACCCGCCAGATATGGGCGGTGTCACCCAATGCGATGCCCTGATCCACCACATCGGACATCAAAGTAGGCAAATACAGCTGCGCCATGGATTGCAGGAACAGCAATGCACAGACCAACCCAATCGACAGCGCATATGGTTTCAGATGACGAAATAGTTTAAGCACGTTACACCCCCGGATCCAAATAAGCTTTTATCCCTGAAATATTAGACATTCTAATTATAGTGACGCCACCTAAACCTGTCAACGTTTTTTCAAGCGGTAGGCTAAAGGAACCTTACGTGGGCACAGCAAGAGGCACCCCGCAGCTAATGCTCCGGGATGCCTAATGCATGTTAAAGAGGGCTATTTGCGTAACAAACCTCTTGGCGTACTAATTGTTCAAGGAACGATGGCGGCTGTCACGAAAATTATCGTTTACTGCGCAAACACTAAAGACAGAGCAGAGCGCAAGCAACAACGCCAGTCACCTTCGGCTTCGTTGTATATCCTCGCTTAGCGTCGGCCAGCGTGAGGCAATAGCAAGAAAGGTTCATCTCCTAGCTAGAGGCCACCTCGCTCTGCTCGGCTAGATCCCTAGAGCGCGAGGCCGCTTTCAGGATTACCTCCAGCATGATATCTGCGAAATGATGGTGTTCCAACACCTGCAGCCCAGCCATAGTGGTACCGCCAGGGCTGGTTACTTTGCGACGCAGCTCGGCAGCCGGCTCGTTCGTCGACTGCAACATGCCGGCGGCACCCAACATGGTTTGAATGGTCAGCTGCCGGGCGGTATCCTCATCCAAACCGGCCGCCACCCCTCCCCGCTGCATGGCTTCGGCCATCGCATAGATATAGGCCGGGCCACTACCAGAAAGCGCTGTCACAGCGTCCATGTCCCGCTCGGCTACCCTCACCACAGTGCCGACTGAGCGGAATAGCTCTTCGGCCCACTCCAGAGCCTGTTCAGCCGTATTTGGCGCAGCACAGATAGCGGTAGCGGACGAGCCGATGGCAGCTGAGGTGTTGGGCATCGCCCTCACCACCTGCAGGCCATGAGGCAGCTGCGCCTGCAAGGTGCCCAAAGTGACTCCGGCTAGGATGGAGATCAACGTTTGCCCCTGCCTAAGGTAGCGATTGTACGCTCCGGCAGCGGCCATCAGTTGCTGAGGTTTCACCGCCAAGACCATAATATCTGCGGCAGAGATGGCCTCCGCAGCTTGGGCTGGTTCAATTGCCTGGACACCGTACCTTTCTCGCAGCCAGCTGGTGCGATCGGAAGAGATGTCTACCGCCCACAGCTGCTCGCAAGCCACCATTCCCTCGGCCAAGACACCTTTGATTAATGCTTCTGCCATCGCTCCGGCGCCGAGAAAACAAAAGCGTTTTTCGGCTAGCAGGCTTCTGGATTTGTCTCTAGCTTGATGCATACTTATTCCCTCCGAACTATGGCATTTATGGTGCCTTTTCACCTTCTAGAAAACAAAAAGCCCTTTCGTCCTATCAAAAAGGACGAAAGAGCCAGTCTTCCGCGGTACCACCTTACTTGGATAATAAATATCCCGCTTAAGCCAGCTAACGCTTGGCAGCGCCCGGCAAAGCCGGGTGCTCTGGGAATAGGTTCAGTCCTGCATATCGGAAATATCTTTCAGCCTACGGATACTTCTCTCTTTGCGCAGTGGCAGGGCTTACTGGCCCCCTTCGCCGCATCGATATATAGCAACCATTATGCAATATGCAGCAGCGAGGGTCAATGGAAATTGCCGGCAAACTCATTCCTACTCCCGGGGCTGCAACTGGAAAGCCAAGGCCAGCAGGCTGTGGGAGAAGTGCACGTCTTCTACCACCACCTGGTTGGGCAGGTGTAGCTGGGTGGGAGCGAAATTGAGGATGCCGCGGATCCCGGCGGCCACCAGTCGCTCTGCGGTCGATTGAGCTGCGCTCTTAGGAACAGTCAACACGGCTATATCTACCCCTTGGTCGGACAAGCGCTGCTCCAGTTCATTCACATCACAAATGGGGATCTGGTCAATCTGTGTTCCAAACAGCTCCGGCTCGCAGTCGAAGGCGGCGACGAAGTGAAATCCTTTGCCGGCAAAGCCGGGATAACTGAGCAAGCTACGGCCCAGCCGGCCGACGCCGACCAGGATCATGGGACTGCTCACGTCGATGCCCAGAATGTGATCTATGGTGTGCAGCAGGGGTTCCGTATCATAGCCGTATCCCTGCTGGCCGAAAGAACCGAAATAACTCAGATCTTGACGCAGCTGGGATGCCTTTACGTCGCAGATGGCAGCCAGTTGGCTCGAGGAAATGCGGGAGTTCCCGGCCTCCAGGGCTTCAGCTACGGCCGTTCGATACATGGGTAGGCGGTTAATGGTGCGATACGGAATACCAGCGGTAGTTGTCTTGGCCATGCGGGCTGA
Organism: uncultured Clostridia bacterium; assembly: GCA_964450265.1. Taxonomy (GTDB): domain Bacteria; phylum Bacillota; class UBA994; order UBA5500; family UBA5500; genus JAEZJZ01. The sequence goes on along the minus strand of CAYVCY010000007.1, from coordinate 14,767 downwards.
TCACCTCCCATCGCTACTATCCAATACGGCGCCCGTCGCCCGACTGAGTTCCGCTTTTGAAGGCTGTAGATAGGTCAAGCAAGCCCCCGGGTCTCGCGACTGCGAACCGAGAGCTTGCAGCCCGATAGCCTATTCGGTCTTCATCGTCTTGGTCCGCGCGTAGCGTTCGTGCCACTCTAGCGCTCGGCTGAGCAAGTGGGGTGTATGGCCAGGCATGCTCTTAGCCTCCTGCAGGTACGCCCAAAGTTCGGCACGGTAGTCCGGGTGAGCGCAGTTTTGGATGATGCACTCCGCCCGCTCGAAGGGGCTGAGGCCGCGCAGATCCGCCAAGCCTTGCTCGGTAACAATTACGTTCACATCGTGCTCGGTGTGGTCGACATGGGAAACCATCGGCACCACCGAGGAAATGTCTCCCCCTTTAGCCACTGACGGGGTAGTGAAGATGCTCAGGTAAGCGGCCCGGGTGAAGTCGCCGGAGCCACCGATGCCATTCATCATGTTCCTGCCCAGGATGTGGGTGGAGTTGACATTGCCGAAGATGTCCACTTCGATGGCAGTGTTCATGGTGATGGAACCGATGCGCCGGATGATCTCCGGATTGTTGCTGATCTCCATCGGACGCAAGACGATACTCTGCCTGTAGCGGTCTAGGTGATCGTAAAACCGCTTAAACCCCTCCGGCGATAAGGTGAGCGAGGTGCCGGACGCGAAGCGGAAGGTGCCGTCGTCGATCAGATCCAAAACACAATCTTGAATCACTTCTGAGTAGAAGACCAGGTTGTCAAAGGAGGAATCGGAGAAGCCCTTCAGCACCGCGTTAGCCACGCTGCCTACTCCCGATTGGAGAGGCAACAGCTGCTCCGGCAGCCGTCCCAGCGACACCTCCTGCTCGAAAAACTTGATCAGGTGCTGGGCGATGTTCTCACTATCCTTGCCGGGGGGAGCGAACCCGATCTGGTCGTCCTCTTTGTCGGTGAAGACGATGGCCTTAATCTTGGCCGGGTCTATAGCTAGATAGTGGCTTCCAATCCGGTCATCCGGCTTTACCAAGGGAATCGGCAGGCGGTTTGGCGGATTCTCCGGCTGGTAGATATCATGGATGCTCTCCAGCTCCACCGGTTTCGTGGTATTGATCTCAATGATCACAGCATCGGCCACCTGGCAGAACACCGGGCTGGCCCCAATGGAGGTGGTGACCACCACTTCCCCGGCCCGAGTAATCTTCGCCGCCTCGATGATCGCCACATCTACTTTCCCATAGAAGCCGTAACGCACTTGCTGGGCAAAGTGACTGAGGTGAATGTCCGCATAGCGAATCTCCCTCGCATTCAGCTTTTTCCTGCTTTGGGAATTGCCTTGGTAAGGCATGCGGCGGTCGATAATGCCCAGCGCCCCCAGGTCGCCGTCCAGAGCGCTGCCCACCGATGCCCCGGTGAAGAGATCGATCCGGAAATCCTGGTCGTCCTGCACCCGGCGAGCCAAAGCTTCTGGCACCGCTCTCGGATAGCCGGTAGGAGTAAAGCCACTGGTGCCGATGGTCATCCCGGGCTTGATCATGGCGGCGGCCTCATCGGCGGACATAATCCGATCCCGTAAAGCCTGACACTGCATCCGCTCTGCGTTTTTCATCGTTCTTTCCCCCATCTTCGCTTCAGTAATCTAGCCTAGCAAAAGTCGTTCTTAAACTTTTTTAACTGCGATAGATAGAAAACCGGGCCGTCCTGGCAGACGTAATGCTCGTCCAAGTTGCAGCGGCCGCACTTTCCGATGCCGCATTTCATCTTGTATTCCAAGGTGGTGACGATATGCTCAGGTGAAAAACCCAACTTCTCCAGAGTCTGCAGGACGAACTTGATCATCACCGGCGGTCCGCAGGTGATGGCGACGGTGTTTGCAGGATCCAGTGGCAGTTGTTCCAAGTACTCGGGCACGTAGCCGACGAAGCCGTCCCATTTTGGGTCTGGCGCATCTATGGTCAGGGATACCTGAAAGTCCTTTTCCTCTGGCCAGTGATCGCAGATATCCCGCGCAAACAACAGGTCGCCGACGGAGCGGGCTCCATAGACCAGCTGGAAGCGGCCTGGATAATCATCCCGATGATCCAGCGCGTATTGCACCAGCGAGCGCAGCGGGGCTAGCCCGATGCCGCCACCAATGAACAACAGGTTCTTACCCTTGAGATCCTCCACCGGAAAGCCGTTGCCATAGGGACCGCGGATGCCGATCTGGTCGCCGACTTCCAACTGATGCAGCGCTTCGGTCAGCTTCCCTACCCGCTTGATGCTGAACTCGAGATAGTCACGCCCTGGCGGAGAAGTGATCGAGAAGAGGGCTTCGCCGACCCCTATCAATGATATCATAGCGCACTGGCCCGGCAGATGACTAAACATGGTTTCTGGCTCGACCTGAAAGGTCTTTACGTCGTGACTTTCGGTGATCAGCTTGGTCACCTGAGCATTCATAGGCAGCAAGGGATTATGATTGCACATGCAGCTCTCCCCCAATCTCTTGCAGTACGCGGTTGATGGATATCCCGGCTGGACAGAGTTCGGCGCAGCGACCGCAACCGACGCAGCCCAGCTCTCCCTGCTTCTTCACAAAGTAGTTCAGCTTGTGGAAGAAGCGGTTCCGCAGACGATCCTTCCTGGTTGGTCGCGGATTGTGCCCCCCGGCCATGTTGGTGAAGCTGGCAAACATGCAGGAATCCCAAGTGCGGTAGCGGACGCCTCGATCCTTGCGGTTGAAGTCGCGGATATCATAGCAGTGGCAGGTGGGGCAATAGTAGGTGCAGGCGCCGCAGCCGAGGCAGGTCATGGCCAATTTGTCCCACAGGGGGGAATCGAACAGCTGATCCATCCTAAGCTGCACCTGTTCAGGCGCCAGCTGCTGCGCCGGCGGCGCGTTCGCACTGAGGGGATAGGGCTCGTCCTCGGCTAAACCCCCGACTGCCAGCAACTCGGCCGCGAGCTGTTCGCCTCTAGCCGTTTGGGCTGTCAGCCGCACTTCACCCTGCTCATTTTGAGCCATCACCAGGTCCGCCTCGGCGGCCACAGGCGCTATGCCAAACTGATCGCAGCTGCAGTTGGTACCCAGTTTTGTGCATGCCGTCCCGATAATCACCGTTTTCTCCCGTTTATCCCGATAGAGACCGTCAACCGGCGCAGCCAAGAACACTTTATCGAGCAGCTCTATGCTCTTGATATCGCACGTTTTCGCACCCAAGACGATCTGCGGAGCACCATCCTCTATTGGCTGGTGAAATACCTGCTGCCCTTCTTGACGGAACTGGATATAAGCTTCCGAGTCAGGGAAAAACAGAGATTTTATGGAGCCGACGGTCGGTTTGTTGTCAAAGGCGAGCGGCGCGATCGCCTGTCGCTGGGCTGCCGTCATTCGGTCCAGAGGTCTGAAACCGGTCGCTCCATCTTCGCTGGTGGGCGCAAAGGTGCGGTAGCTGTCGGCCAGCTGCTCTAAGGCGGTCAGCAGATGCTCAGAGGAGGCTGCCTTGATGGTTGTCGCCACTAGTTACCACCCTTTCCAAAGAAGTCTGGCTCAGTTGCCTCGGCATGGGAAAGCGGAGCCGGCAATCGGTCTACGCCAGGCGTGTAGCTACCATAAAATCTGTCCAAATCGCCTTGCAGCTTTTGGTGCAGCAGATGCAAGGGGATGCCCTCCGGGCAGACCCGAGAACACTCGCCGCAACCGACGCAGCGGTCGGAAACGTGGAAAGCCCGGATGATGTGATAGAACTGATGCTGGGCCAATTGGTCCTTAGCCGGGTCCAGAAAGTCCGGATTCTCCCGGTCAAACAGGCAGACCCGGCAAGTGCACACCGGACAAGCGTTGCGACAGGCAAAGCAGCGCCGGCAGCGGTTAAGCTGGCGCTGCCAGTATTCGAACCGCTCGTCCTCGGTCATCTGCTCGATGGCCGCGATCTCGGGGAAGGCTTCCTGCCGGCTGAGAGCTTGATTTCGTTCAGGGGTTGCTTCATTGGAGAGCAACACATCCACCTGATCCTTGGGTGGAGCAGGGTGCTGACAACTCAAACAGAAGGGTGACAACCCGGCCGCTTCCTCTCCCCCGCCCTCTCGCAATATGCCGGGACAATCTACGCCGATCACATAAACCTGTTCGCGCTGGACGCGGTTCTCTTCCAGCATCAGCTTCAGCGCCCGGAAGTCGCATCCCTTGACCACCACGGCCGTCCTCTTGCCTTGAAAACTATCTTGCAGCAGATACTTCGGTAGGGCACGGGCACAGGTGTCGTCGAACACCAGCTGCTCTGTCTCCGTGGGAGAGGTGGCCACAAAGGGAATTGATCGCTCGGCTGCTCCATCCCGCGCATATCCTAAGACCAGGTCCACCTGACCGGACTGCAGCAAGCGAGCTGCCAAGCGGCGAAGTGCTTCACTTATCTTCTGCATCTTAAGTCCCTCGCTTTTTCGTAGGCTCCCATCTGCTTCAGCTGCTGGGTAAACTCTGTCACTGTAGTCTGCCAACGCTCCGCCTCGTTGCCGGAAATCCATTTCACCAGCAGCCGCTCGGGCGACAGGCCGATGAACTCCAGCAGGCTCTTTAGCAGCGTCATCCGCTTACGGGTATGGTAGTTGCCTGTGTCGTAGTGGCAGTCGCCGGGATGACAACCAGCAATGATCACGCCGTCTGCTCCGTTTTGAAAGGCCCGCAGCACCAGCGAGGTATCCACCCGGCTGGAGCAGGGTACGCGGATGATGCGGATGTTCTCCGGGTATTTCAGTCGACTGGTTCCGGCCAGGTCGGCGCCAGCATAGCTGCACCAGTTGCAGCAGAAGGCGACGATCTTCGGTTCAAAGCTGCTCCCTGTCATAGACTATCCACCTCCGCAAGCAGTTGTCGGCTGGTGAATCCGCCGATATCCATGGCCCCACTGCGGCAGAGCCCCGCACAGGCACCGCAACCCTGACACAAAGCCCGATTCACGGCGGCAACCGCTCGCTGCCTGGTTTGCCCACCCACCCGCTCGCTGACGAACTCCTTAGTAATCGCTTCGTAGGGACAAACCGGCTGACATTGCATACAGCCGCTGCACAACGCCTGATCGACGATGGCGGTGGTGGGTACGCTCTTCACCTGTCCCTTGTTAAACATGATGATCGCTTTAGCCGCCGCTCCGCTGGCCTGGGTCACCGACTCGGGGATGTCCTTCGGCCCCTGGCAGACGCCGGCCAAGTAGACGCCTTGTGTCTGCGTCTCAAAGGGTTTCAACTTGGCATGGGCTTCAGTGTAGAAGCCGTTCCGGTCACTGGTGATCCCTAACATGCTGCCCAGCTGTTTAGCATCGGCTTGCGGCTGGATGCTGGTGGCCAGCACCACCAGGTCGGCCTCGATCTCAATCTGCTCTCCCAAAGAACCATCAAAGCCCCGCACCAGCAGGCGGTTACCCTCGTCCCCCAGCGGTTCCACCTTGGACACCTGCCCCCGCAGATACTTGGCACCGTGCAAGCGGGCGTTTTCGTAGAACTCCTCGTAGTTCTTGCCGGCTGTCCGCACGTCGATATAACAGATGTAGCTCTCTACATCTGGGAATTTCTCGCCCAGCAGCAAGGCGTGTTTGGCCGTGTACATACAGCAAACCTTGGAGCAGTAAGGATTGCCCTGATTGCGGTCCCGCGAACCGACACACTGAATGAAGACGACCCGCTGCGGCTGTTGACCACTGGAAGGCCTGATCAGCTTACCGTTGGTTGGACCGGAAGCATTGAGCATCCGCTCCAGTTCTAGACTGGTGATTACATCGGGATGCTGCCCATAGTAATACTCGCCGAGTTCAGTCGGCCGCTGAAGATCAAAGCCGGTGGCCACAATGATGGCACCGTATTCCCGTTCAATGACTTGGTCCTGCAACTGATAGTCAATCGCTCCAGCCGTACACACCTGCTTGCACAGCCCGCATTTCCCGGTCTGGAAGTAGATGCAGTGGTCCCGATCGATCACCGGCTTATTGGGCACCGCCTGCGGAAATAGGGTATAGATGGCCTTGCGTTTGCTCTGCCCTTGGTCGAACTCGTTGTCCACCCGTTTCGGACATTTGCTGACGCAGAGGCCGCAGCCGTTACAGAGATCGGGATTCACGCTGGTGGCCCGCTTGCGAATGGTCACCCGGAAGTTACCGACATAACCGGCCACGTCCTCCACCTGCGAATAGGTATGCAGCGTGATCTTCTCATGGCTGGCTGCTTCCACCATCTTCGGGGTGAGGATGCAAGCAGAGCAGTCCAAGGTGGGGAAGGTCTTGTCAAACTGGGCCATCTTGCCGCCGATGGACGGCTCCCGTTCCAGCAGATCCACCGGATAGCCGGCGTCGGCAATGTCGATGGCTGCTTGGATTCCGGCGATGCCACCGCCGATCACCAGTGCTCGCTTGTTCACGCCCAGTTGCTCGGAATGAAGGGGAATGGCGTGGCGGACTTTGGCTATCGCCTTCTTCACCAGGTCGATAGCTTTAGCAGTAGCTTTCGCCCTATTGCTATGCACCCATGCGCAGTGCTCGCGCAGGTTGGCAATCTCCAGGTAGTATGGATTCAGTCCTTTGGAGATCAACAGCTGCTGGAAGGTGGCTTCATGCATCCGCGGCGAGCAAGCACCGATCACCACCCGATCCAGCTTGTGTTCGTCTATGGCCCGGCCGATCTCCGATTGCCCCACCTCAGAACAGAGATATTGCACGTCGTTGGAGTAAGCTACCTGGGGCAGCTCTCCCATCTCCTGGGCCACCCGCCCTACATCTACGGTGCTGCTGATGTTGCTGCCGCACCAGCATATAAACACTCCGATTCTCATCTCTCAGAAGCCTCCCCTTAGCGATACCTTCAAGGTGTTGCGGGCAATGGCCATTCTTTCTACGAAAGATTCGCCTTAGTTTGTTCCTCCTGGTAAGCCCTAGCGCCGATGTTTGCGCATGGAAGCGATTAAAGCCTGCCGCGGCAGACCCGCCCGATGCAACGGCTGCACCTTATCCGCCCCCTGTGACCGCAGAGCCATCACCCGGAAGCCCTCGATCACCGTAGCCGGCTCGATATCCCGGGGGCAGCGGCTGGAACAAGCGAGGCAGGAGGCACAAACCCAGATACTCTTGCTGCTGAGCACCCGGTCATAGAGTCCCAACTTGGCTAACTGCATCAACTGATGGGGCTTATAGTCCATCTCATCCACAAAGGGGCATCCAGAACTGCACTTCATGCACTGATAGCAGTCCTTGACTTCCTTTTGTGTGATCGAAAAGAGCTCCGCTTGCTGATCGCTGCCAGCCACCTGCTGAGGAAAACGCATATCTCGGTATTCTCCTTTCCTGGCTAGTCGCCAGTCTCAAGGGCTGCACCGCCCTGCTCCAGGGCGGACAAGCCGCCCATGGCTTGCGCGATGGGAGCAGTGATGAAGTTTATGGGCAGGCGCTGGTCAACTGCCCAGTTTTGCTGACATTGTTCCAAATTGTATTTGCAGAGCGGACAAGCGGTGACCATCTGGGTTGCGCCGGCGGCTCTTGCCGCCGCCACTATCCGCTGGCTGGCTTTATGGCTGAACTGTTCTTTCTGATAAGCGTGGTAAGAACCACAGCAATCGGTGCGATACGGGTAGATAACGGGCTTAGCGCCGATCGTCTCCGCGATCCGCTCCATCAATTGCGGGTTTTCGCCATCCACCAACCCCATCGCGGACTGAGGCCTGAGCAACAGGCAACCGTAGTAACAGGCGATCCGCTCGCCGTCCAAAGGTGATACCACGCCCGACTTGAGTCGCTCTAAGCCAACCAGGTCCCAGAGCACTTCAATCAGGTGATAGACCTTGGTGTTGCCGCCATAGGGTGCCTCTAGGTAGTTCCCCACTCGCCTGCGGGCCTCGGCATCGTTGCGCATGCGCTGGTTCACCCGCTGGAAAACGTGATAGCAGGCGCTGCAGAGGGTGAGCAAGCCCTGACGCTGCTCGGCCTCGGTCTGCTGTAGTGCCCTCACCGGGGCCAACAGGGGAATGTACTCGTCGCTGGTCAGCGGATAGACTGCGCCACAGCACTCCCATTCGGATAGCTCTCTTGCAGGGACACCGAGCGCCTGCAATATGGCCAGGGACTCTCGTTCAAACCCATCATCCTGCTGTGCCCTGACTGTACAACCGGGGTAATATCCTAGCATAACCATCGCTCCCTTGGCTTGGATTTCTGGCCGGTCTATTGCCGCTCTGGACACAGGTGACGCCGAAAGGGCAGTAGTATCGGGGAAGTGAGGGACTCTGTAATGCCCTGTGCCTCAAGCTCGCCGACAAAATCCCGCACATGGTCTAGGTTCAGGCGCTCTGCGGGCAACTGCATAGCGGCCGCTTTGGCTGCTGCATGCAGGCCTGCACGACGGCCAAAGACCAGGATGTCCATCAAGGAATTGCCCATCAGACGGTTCCGCCCGTGCACTCCCCCGGAGGCCTCCCCGGCCACGTACAAGTTCTCCACCGATGTCTCCCCATTCTCGTTGATCAGCGCGCCGCCGTTTTGGTAGTGCAGGGTCGGATAGACCAAAATGGGAACTTGGCGCATGTCCACGTCGAAACGAGCGAACTGGCGCAGCATCGCCGGAAGCTCCTTGGCGATGGTCCCTTCCCCGTGGATCAAGTCGATCATCGGAGAATCCAGCCACACCCCCTGAGTGCCCGCAGGTGAGGTGACACCCTTGCCCCGGGCACATTCGCGGATGATCGCCGAAGCGGCTACATCGCGGGTCTCCAGTCGATAGACAAACTGCTCCCCATCGATATTCACCGGCTGAGCACCGAGCCCCCGCACCTTCTCGGTGATCAGGAAGCCTTCGACCTGCTCTGGGTAGGCAGCACCTGTTGGGTGGTATTGAATCGTATCCATAAAGACCAGCTTAGCACCCGCCCGATAAGCCATCACCAGGCCGTCGGCGGTGGCTCCGTAGTGGTTGGAGGTGGGGAAGCCCTGGGTGTGCAGCCGGCCTAACCCGCCGGTGGCCAGAATTACCGTCTTAGCCTGCACCACCTGATACTCGCCAGTCTCCATGTTGTATAGCACTGCGCCGGCAGCCTTGCCCAAACTGTCAAGCAACAGCTCGACCGCCGGACTGAATTCGATCACTTCGATATCGCGGCACAGCACTTCGTCCCGCAAGGTGCGCATGATCTCTGCGCCGGTATAGTCGCGGGCAGAATGCATTCTTTTGCGAGAAGTCCCACCGCCGTGGATGGTGACCATGCTGCCATCGTCCTCTTTGTCAAACATGCACCCTAGGTCTTCCAGCCATTGAATGATCCGCGGCGCGTCGCTGACCAGGGCTTTCGCCAGCTCCGGAATGTTGTGGTAATGCCCGCCCCCTAGGACATCCAGGTAATGGATGGCTGGAGAGTCCTGCCCTTTCACGGCAGCCTGAATTCCTCCCTGGGCCATCACCGTGTTGGCGTCCCCAAAGCGCAGTTTGGTGGCCAGCAACACCTTGGCACCCTGTTCGTGGGCCAGGAGCGCGGCGGACGCGCCGGCACCGCCGCCGCCGATCACCAGTACATCCACCTGATGGTCAACCTGGGCATTCTGGAACGCAGCCCAATCGTATCTGGGGTAGGCCTCTAAGACATCGCACAGTTCATGCGGAAAGCGGTCACCCTTATTCGGCCCCACCTTCGCCTGGCGGAACTGGCTATCGATGTAGTCGGGATGGAATTTCTTTAACACATCCTGTTTTTCTGCCGCCGTCATCCTGGCGAAATCGTTGCCCAGACGGGCTGCTCTGGTTGCTTCTACCCGCGTGACCAGTTTTTTCATCTCGGACGTATAAGTCATGCTGTGAGCCCCCTATTCAAAGTCCCGTTGGTCATACCTTTGCGCCAAGGTCGCTTTGTCGGCCTTCATCAGGCGTGCTAACTCGGCATCAAAGGCGCCTTGGTCCAGCTCGTCCACTCGCTGCGCTAGGTGCTGGGCCTTCTGGGCCAAGTACTTGCCGTGGAGGCGGCGGCAGAGCATCCCCACCTTGTAATGCACGATGTTGGCCGGACACTTAGAGGCGCAGAGCCCGCACATCAAGCAGTCGAACGACTCGTCGGCCGCCTGAGATATCTCTCCCCGAATGGCGTGGGAGATATATTTCATCACCTTCAGGTTCTGCGGACAGACATTGCTGCAGGCGTTGCAGCCGAGGCACTTGGTGATTTCAGGGAATATTTCCACCACCTGATCTGCATTTGCCTTCAGTTCCGTCAGACTGTAATTGACCTTGTGCTGAGGGTAGAACGGGATTTGAGTCAGGTACATGTCCTGCTCCACCTTGGTCTGGCAAGCCAGGCCAACCTTCAATTCGGGATCGTTGCCAATGCGGTAGACGGTGGCGCAGGCGCCACAGAAGCCGGCCCGGCAGCCGCAGCCCCGCAACAGAGTGTATCCGGCATACTCAAACCCCTTCATGATGGTGAGAGAGCTGGGTACGGCATATTTCTTACCCATGATATAGATATCTACCGTCTCCCGTTCCGGCTGGAGATTGCTGCTCGGCAGCGTGTTCTGATCTGTCACCTGCGTAACCCTCCCTGTGGTTTATTTCTGCGCAATCTAGCTCAGCTTAGTTTAGCAAACTCTTGCCAGCGATGCCTGGCTCGGTCATCTCCCTGGGCTGCAAAATGATGTCCAACTCCTCGGCGGTCAAATAACCTTTTTCCAGCACCACCTGGCGCACGTTCTTCTTAGTGGCTAGCACCGTTTTGGCGATTTCAGCACTCTTTTCGTAACCGAGATGAGGATTGAGGGCGGTCACGGTGCCGAGGCTGTTGTTAACCTGATGGTCGCAGTGCTCATGGTTGGCTTCGATGCCCTTGATGCAGCGCTTGGTCAGCACTTCCACACCGTTGGCCAGGATTTCTATCGATTCAAACATGTTCTTAAAGATCACCGGACCCATCACGTTCAGCTGGAACTGGCCCGCTTCCACAGCCATGGCGATGGCATGGTCGTTGCCCTGTATCTGGAAGCAAATCTGATTCGTCATCTCCGCCATCACCGGGTTAACCTTCCCGGGCATAATCGATGAACCGGGTTGCACCGCAGGTAGCCTGATTTCCATCAAGCCACACATCGGACCGGAAGCCATCAGCCTCAGGTCGTTGGCCATCTTGGAGAGGTTTAAGGCACAGGTGCGCAATGCGCCGGACAAGTGCACATAACAATCGGTGTTCTGGGTGGCGTCCACCAGATGCTCCGCTAGTCTCAGATCCAGGCCGGTCAGCTCGCAGAGCTTTTCTACGGCCAGCTCGATGTAAGCGGGGTCTGCGTTCAGCCCAGTTCCTACCGCTGTGGCCCCCAGGTTGATCGTCTGCAGACCCTGCATAGCTTCATCGATACGCTTGATGTCGCGCTCGATCAGCCTGCTATAAGCACCAAACTCCTGACCCAAGCGCAAGGGAATCGCGTCCTGTAAATGGGTCCTGCCCATGACCACTATGTCGTCAAACTGCTGTTCCTTTTCTGCCAGAGCCGATTGCAGCCCTTGCAGGCTGTCCATCAGCTGCTCTCTCATGGTCAGCACTGCCACCTTGAAGGCCGTGGGCACCACGTCGTTGGTCGATTGAGCCATGTTCACGTGGGTGTTGGGCGAGATGATGTCATAGCGACCTTTGCTGTAACCCAGGAGTTCGATAGCCCGGTTGGCCAAGACCTCGTTGACGTTCATGTTGATGGAAGTGCCAGCGCCTCCCTGGATCGACTCCACGATGATCTGATCGTCATACCGTCCAGTCAGAAACTCGTGACAGGCATGTAGAAGCGCTTCGCCAATTTCCTTGGGGAGGCAGCCAGTCAAGATGTTGGCCCGAAGACAGGCGAGCTTGACCAACCCGACAGCGCGAATCAGCTGGGGGTGCACCCGGTCACCGGTGAGCGGAAAGTTCTCGCTCGCCCGCTGAGATTGGATGCCGTAGTAAGCATGCATAGGTATTTCCATGCTTCCCAGTGAATCTGTCTCCGTTCTGGTAAGACGCCAATCGGCTGTGTCGATGGTCCGAAACGTCTTCAGTTTCATTGAGGGGATGATTGTTGTCTGACGCATATGAATGACCTCCCAATAATTGAGATAAGCCCAAAACATTTTGTTAAATCTTTGACAATCTTATTGTATCTTGTATACAAGAATCCGTAAAGGACCTTGTGACGAAAAGCACAAACGTGAAACATTCGTCCTTTTTGCACTATTGAGCACATTCTCGCATACACATTCTCACTTCTATCATAGCTGGTGCCATGCCACCTCCCTGATCAAATGGAGGCAAGCCCTGGCCCCCTCGCAAGGGGGCTGTCGCGTCAGCGACTGGGGGACAAAAAGGGAGCACCTCACGCACGGGAGGTGCTCCCTTTGAATTTTACCTTGGGTTAGCTCAGTCAGAAAGCCAGTGCTACTTGACCGGGACGATCCAGCCTTCCGGAGCCTTGATGTCACCGAGCTGAATACCGACCAGCGTCTCATAGAGCTTCTTGGTCACCGGTCCTACTTCCGTCTCACTGTGGAAGACATGCAGCTTGCCCTGGTATTCGATGCCCCCGATGGGAGTGATCACTGCGGCGGTACCACATGCGCCGGCCTCTACGAACTGATCCAATTGGTCGACCGGAACATCCCTTTCCTCCACTTCCATGCCCAGATAGTCTCTGGCCACCTCGAGCAGCGAGTACTTGGTGATGCTGGGCAGAATTGAAGGAGAATCAGGCGTGACGAACTTGTTATCCTTGGTGATACCGAAGAAGTTAGCTGCGCCCACCTCTTCGATCAAAGTATGGGTTGCCGGATCCAAGTAGATACAGTCAGCATACCCTTGCTGGTGAGCCAATTGGTTGGGCATCAAGCTGGCAGCGTAGTTGCCGCCCACCTTGGCTGCTCCGGTGCCGTAGGGGGCAGCCCGGTCATATTCGGAGACGACGAAGTTGACCGGCTTCATGCCGCCTTTAAAATAGGGGCCAACTGGCGAGCAGAAGAGTGAGAAAATGTACTGTTCTGCCGGGCGCACACCTAGATTGTCACCTACACCGATCATGAACGGCCGTAAGTAAAGGGTTGCTCCGCTGCCATAAGGCGGCACCATGCTTTCGTTGGCCTTGATCACCTGGAAGCACGCATCGATGAACCGCTCAATAGGAAATTCTGGCATCAGCAGCCGGCGGCAGCTGTCCTGCATTCTGGCAGCGTTCCGGTCAGGGCGGAATAGCTGCACCTGTCCATCCTTGTTCCGATAGGCCTTTAACCCCTCAAAGCATTGCTGGCCATAGTGCAATGCCGTTGAACCCTCACTGATATGTAACTGGTTGTCGGTAGTCAGGGCCCCATCGTCCCATTGGCCACCCTTCCAGTAAGAACGGTAGCGGTATTCGGTCTTCACGTAACTGAAGCCGATCTTACTCCACTCTATCGTTTGCTTCTCCACGCAAATTCCTCCTTCTTCTCAATTATGGCTGATCTTATTATACCGCATCCAGCCGCATGCAATTGACTGACATTTCCACCATGGGAAGATGGTTCCTAGAAAAAGCAGACACCTATTGTAAACGGTTCCCAAACGGTCGTCGCCAGACACCATTGTCTTCGAGCGCGTTCTGAACCCCTGCTGTTCGCTAGCAGGCTTCCCCGTGGCCAGATCTGGGATGCAATCGCTCCCTCTCTCCGACTCCCCTCTTCTCCTTATCTGGAGAGCATTCCTGCTCCCCATGGCACAACGGAGTCTGCGATCAGGCAGGAAATCCCACCATGAAGCGCGAACTTGATGATCAATGACAACAGCGCTGGGGAGCGCTGACGCTCGTGGATGAACCGCCAAGGAAGCCAGTGGGAGGGAATAGCAGATGTCCTCAATAGAGTATCAGATGCGTCTGGCCACTGCGGAACAGGTGGAGCAAGTAGCTAGGCTGGACCATGCCGCCATTGGCTCGACGACGCGCAAGCAGCTGATCCAACGGGCTGTTGAGCAGGAGCAATGCTATATCGTCATGCTTGGTCGGGAAATGGTGGCCTTCGGCATCCTGCACTATCACTTCTTCGGGAATGGGTTCATAGAGTTGCTGGTGGTGCAGGAGCACAATCGCCGCCAGGGCATCGGCAGGCTTTTGTTGAAGGAGCTGCAGAAAGCATGCCGCACGGAAAAGCTATTTACCTCCACCAACAGTTCCAACCTGCCCATGCAACGCCTGCTAGAGAACTGCGGGTTTGCGCGCTGCGGTTGGGTCGATCAACTTGACCCAGGCGACCCAGAACTGTTCTACTGTTGCCATCGGCCGTGAGAGAGAAGCGCAGACATCAATTCGGGTTTGCCCAGCCAAGCCACCCCACGCCAAGCAAGAAGGGAGAGAGCTACATGCCTGAGGAACGTAAGCCGGATTCCCAGCCAGAAGGCTACTTCGAAGAACTGGAAGAGTGGCAGCGGCACCAGTATGACCCAGGACACTACCTGGGGGGCAAGCGCCGCGCCCCTATCTTCGAACGGGGCCGCCTGCGCCGGATGTATGGATTGATGCTGATGGTGGGCGCTGGTCTCTATCTGTTGGTGTTGATCGTCGCCATCGTAGTGTCCCTTATGGAGCAATCGCTTAGCGACCCATCGAGTCTCTTGCTAGCTGGTGGCATCATGGTGGTGGTCTTCTTGATCGGCCTGATGATGGTTAGAACAGGCAAGCAGCAGTAGCGACTGGGCATGAAAATAGGAACACACCACAATCAAGTGGTGTGTTCCTCGTGTTACTCAATCATTCTAAGCTCTCTTTCTC
>CAYVCY010000006.1:31398-33144 GCA_964450265.1 uncultured Clostridia bacterium | reverse complement strand
CCCAGCGTTCCGCTGACAGTAACCCAGCCATTTAGGGGCGGTGCCTGGCCCTTGGGGCATTGGCAGAGACAGCTGACCACTACGGCGTCGGCAGTGCAGCAGGAGATCTGGTAGCGCCCCAGCATGAACTGTCCCGGCAGCAATCCTTGGCTGTAATAGACAAAGCCTGTCAGTTGCACCGATTGCCCGTTCACCCCTTGGGGCCGGCTCCAGAGCAAGGTGGCCAAGTGGCGAAACTGCTGGGCAGAGATCAGCTCTTGCTCGCTGCTGCTGACCAACAGAGCCTCCAGTTCCCCCACCGCCCGCTCGTCGTCCTCGCCATGAGCATGCGAGATCAGGCTGCCTCTCTGTTCGGCCAGCCGACCATTTAGGCTGGTAGCTGGCAGCAGCAAACCGCAGAGCAGGGGAAAAATGAGGATGATGTATGGTATCGCCCTGGCGGGCGGCATCAACCGCACCCTTTGCCAGCGGAATCCGCGCAGGATAACCAGCTGGTGTGCGGCCAGCAGCCCCAAACAGATTGCGGCCAGCAAGACGGGTTTAGCGAAGCGGGGGTGGACATAAAGCCGCAGGCTGTCGCCGGTCGCCAAGCGCAGCAGCCAGTACGACCAGCCGGCCAATATCGCCAGCCGCAGGGGTGTCTCTTCGCTCAGGGCACGTTCTAGCTTTGTCATCGCTCTCACACCTCCCTGGTCACAGGTTATAGGGGCAGAAGGACCCCCATCAGGTAGCTATAGGCGGTGACCGCCATAATAATGAGGGGAATCAGCAGCAGCACGAAACGGGTGGTGAAGTTGCCCAACAGCATCAAAGTGTTCTTGATGTCCAACATCGGACCTAACAACAGAAAGGCCAGCACTGCGCCGGGCAGGAAGCTATGGGTGAAGGTGCTGGCCACAAACGCATCAGCCTCGGAACAGAGGGATAACCCATAGGCCAAGCCCATCATGGAGAGGCGGGAACCCAGGGGGTGCTGCCCCAGGGCATCCAGCACCCGATGGGAAAGCACGCTTTGCAGCGAAGCCGCCAGAAAGGCACCTAGGATGAGGAACTGGCCGGTAGAGAAGAATTCATCGCAGGCATGGGATAGCACAAAGCCCGTTTTTTGCAGCAGCCCTCCCCCACCGCCACGGTGATGGGTGGGAGCATAGCCATGCCCGTGGTGATCATTGTGACGATGATCAGATCCGTGGTGATGATGGTTATCTTGCGCATGGCCAAAACCGTGGTGATGGTGCCCAGCGTTACTTCCATGGGATCGCTGCAGCAGTAACTGCTGCGATTTGCGGTTGCCGTATATTGCCTCCAAAACCAAGCCGATGGTCAAAGCCACCAGGAAGCCACCCAGTATTCGATGTACGATCATGGTGGGCTGGTGGGCAAAGGCCATGCTGGTGGAGGCGATCACCACCGGATTGACAATTGGGGCTGCCAGCATGAAGGCGATGCCGGCGGATATGGGCACCCCTTTGTTGATCAAGCGGCGCACCACCGGAATGATGCCGCACTCGCAGAGCGGAAACAGCAGCCCCAACAGGCAGGCGGCCACCAAGCTGATCAGGCGATTCTTTGGCAGCAGACGGTGGATGGTGTCTTGATCGATGAAGACTTCTATCAGGGCAGAGACCAGCACTCCCACCAGCACAAAGGGAAAGGCTTCCAACAGCACGCTTTGAAAGATGGTCAACAGCAGCTGCCAATCGGGTGGCCAAGTCATGACTGACACCTCCTAGCAATATCCTCGAA
>CAYVCY010000006.1:29683-31298 GCA_964450265.1 uncultured Clostridia bacterium | reverse complement strand
CTAAGGGTAGACATACTCCGGATCAGGCGGCTGCGCCATGGTCAGCTGTTCCGCCAGGATGATCGGCATGCTGCTTACCTTCTGTGCCTGCAGGTCGTAGAACTTGACCCGGTCCAAAGTGCCCTGCACCTGCACCCATTGACCGTCTCGCAAATCATGCCGGTCGGGCCAGCGGCAGAGGATGCCGGCCACGACGGCGTCCTCTGGCCGATCGATGATCATCATGCGGGCGAGGACGAAGTCGTCTCCCGCCAGGGTGGGGTCGCTATAGACGAAGCCCACCATCTCCACCGGGCGTCCCACCACCTCGTCGCCTGCAGTCCACAGCGCATCCATGATCATTACGAAGTTGCCGGAATTGATCTGGATATCCCCAGGCGGTAAAGCCACCACTGCCAAGCTGCCAGAGATGGCCGATTGGGAAGGAACTAAGGGCGATGAGACTATCACCAGGTCGCCGCTCGCTCTGGCAGACAATGCACCGATGCCCAGGATGTTGGCCAATACTGCCATCACCAGCACGGCCGTACAAGCCATGGTCAGCAACTGTTGCAGGAAGAGGCGATCGAAGCGACGCAACAGTACCCGCCAGTTGGCCCGGTTCAGCACCGGCCCCAGCAACATCAAGGCCAGCAAAGAGCTGCCGGCAAATTGCCCTAAGAAGGCGCTGGCCAAGAAAGCGTCCGCTTCGGCGGTAAGAGAAAGCAGCCAGGACAGACCCATGAACAGCGGGATGGTGAGAAAGGTCAGTTGCCCAATGCCTTGCCGCATTGCCCCCGGCAGCAGTGTCTGCCAGGCTGCCACCGACAGCGCCGCCACAATGAACAGGCCGCCTCTTTCATAGACGCGGTCGCAGATCTGCTGAATCAGATCTAGCAAGCCCGGGTGGTGGCCCCTGCGGCTGCCACTCTGGGGGCGCCAGGCCGGGGGCTGCTGTTGATAGAAGCCGCCTTGGCGCAGCGGGCTGATCTCTGGATTCATCCGCCCGATCAGGTCCCCAATGCAGACGGCCAAGAACCAGGCACAGCCGACGCTGAATAGGGCCATCGCCAAGGAATTGCCGAACGCCCGGTAGGTAGCGGCGATCACAATGGGATTGACCATGGGCGCAGCCAGCAAGAAGGCGGTCGCAGTGGCGACAGAGGCACCTTGGCGCAGCATGCGCTCGGCCAAAATCGGGCCATCTTTGCCGCCGACCGGAAAGGCCAACCCTAGAAATGAAGCCCAGAACAGGCTGAGGAACGGGTGCCGAGGCAAGAGCTGCCGCAGAGCTGCATCGGAAAGATAGCACTGGACGAGAGCAGAGACCACAGAACCCAAGAGCACAAAGGGTGCTGCCAGCGCCAGCAAATTCAGTGCAGAGCCGCCGACCAGCAGTAAGCGTCCGGTGAGCGGATTAATGACCGGCAAACGCTGCTCGATGCTCTTCAGCCCCAACAGCAAAAACAGCAACAGCCATGGCAATGCCGACAGAGGAACCCGTGTCATTTTGCTGGTCTTGTGCAAGTCAAACAACCTCCCACTTGTCCTTGCCTATCCATATGCAATTTGGGTCAAGCTACTGCCAGTCCACCGAGAAAAAGACCGGGTTTTTGGGGACGGGTACGAAAGACCC
>CAYVCY010000006.1:21845-29583 GCA_964450265.1 uncultured Clostridia bacterium | reverse complement strand
GTGCAGGTTTAGCGACACAAGCCAAGGAAGTAAACAGGACAACAATTAGGAGGCGAAACAGAATGGGCGAGATTAAGCGGTTACAGGAGATGACTTGGGAAGAGATTGAAGGGCTGATCGAGGATTGTCAGGGGACGATGATTCTACCTATCGGCAGCACCGAGCAGCACGGGCCCCACCTGCCGGTGGGCACCGACACCATGGTGGCGATTACGCTGGCGGAGGCGGCTTCGGAGCGCACCAGCGTGGCGGTGGCACCGCCGCTTTGGTTTGGCTGGAGTCCCCACCACATGGTGCTGCCCGGCACGATCACCATCCGGCCCGAGATTCTGGTGGAACTGGTGGTGGATGTGATCCGTTCATTGCATCAGCACGGCTTCACGAACTTCATTTTGCTCAACGGACACCGCATTGTAAACATCACCTGGCTGCAGATAGTCGGCGAGCGGGTGAAGCGGGAGCTGGGGGTGAAGGCGGTAATCTTTGATCCGGCCTATATGTCCAAAGAGATTGTGGATCGCCTGGGCTGGGGCGAAGTGGGACACGCCGAAGAGATTGAAAGCTCGCACCTCTGGTATCGTTATCCAGAGCTATGCAAGATGGATCGGGTGCGGGATTACCCCCATCACCCCAAGCAATTATATAGTGTGGATCCCAGGTACCCTCAAGACACCCTCTGCTACGTTCCCAGCAGCGTGAGCGAACAACAAGAACTGGCCGAGAAGTCCGGCGGAGTGTCTGGTGAACCGAGCAAGGCATCTCGAAAAGGTGGCCAGGAATATCACGAGTATTTGGTGCATAGGCTGGTGGAAGTGGTGAAGCTGCTGCAAGGCAAGTAAGCCCGTTGCGTCAATCGAGCGCAGCGGGGAATCTAGATCCTTCACCTCGTTCAGGATGACAATCGCTAGGCGACTGTCTGGGGTGGTTGTCATTATGTTCCCGGTAATTCTGGAGTGGAGCGTAGCACAACGAAGAATCTGGATCCTTCGCTTCGCTCGAGGATGACGACAAAAAGGGAACACGTTCGGGTGATCAGTGAGCACCAAGAGCAGGCTTCCCTGCCGTCAAAGGCGAATAGACAGTAGGATACGTAACCGCGAGGAGGTACTTGCCATGCGCCAACGTCGCGCCATCGCTTTCTGCTTCGCCCTGCTGCTTCTGCTTGGTGCTGTTACCCTCAACTGGCTGACCCCGGCCGAGGCGTCGGCCGTAGAACAGGAGCTGTTCTTTACCATTATGCACACCAATGACGAGCATTCGGCTCTCTATCCCGCCCCGTTGGCGGACTATGACCCCCACGGCAGCAATGCATCCTCCGGCGGTTTCGCTCGCCTGGCGCAGGCGGTGCAGGAAGTGCGCCGGCAACTGGGCACCGAGCCCAGCTTGCTGCTCTCGGCAGGAGACTACACCTCCGGCTCGCCGTTCTCTTGGTTGACCTTGCAGGGCCAGGCCCCGGAATTGGATCTGATGCTGCAACTGGGATATGACGTGATCACCCTGGGAAACCACGAGTTCGATTACGGTCCCGAGGTGCTGGCCAACTACCTACAGTCAGCCGGCTATCCGCAAGCAGGCCAGCGAACACCCATCGTGGCCAGCAACATCGTCATCCCCGACGGCCACCCCCTAGGTGAAATGGGTCTTCTGCCTACCTATCTGGAGACGCTGCCGAACGGCTTGGTCATCGGCTTTTTCGGTCTGTTGGGCATCGAAGCCAGCGAAGTTTCCCCGGCAGCGGTCCCGGTGACCTTTTCCGATCAGCAGGCAGCAACACAAACGGCGGTGCAATCCCTGCAGGGTGCCGGTGCCGACCTGATTGTGGCGCTGTCCCACTGCGGCGAAGACGAGGAGCCGCAAATTGCAGAGGCTGTGTCCGGCATCGATTTAATCATCGGCGGACACACCCACACTGTGATGGAGCAACCATTGGAGGTTAATGGAACACTGATCGTGCAGACGGGTACTAAGCTGGAGAATTTGGGCCTGCTGCGTTTAGCCTACAGCCCAGGCAGCGGTCAGCTAAGGTTGCGGAACGATGAATTCAACCAGCCATTCCTGATTAAGCTAGATGAAAGCATCCTCTTCAACGCTGAGTTCACTGCTAAGGTGGAGTCCTACGCGTCCGATTTGGACGAACTGCTGACCAACATGACCGACGGCCGTTTCCAGAGCGTCGCTCAGCCAATTCTGCGCTCGGACTTCATTGTCTCCGACAAGCCGGAGATGGAGGAGTCACCCTTCGGCAACTATGTGGCTGACGCCATGCGCATCATCGGATCCGTGGCAACCGGCGATCCAGTGGATTTCGCCATCCAAGCCAATGGGGTCATCCGGGGTAGCATGGAACCTGGTCAAGTGGCGGAACCGGTGGGCCAAGTGGCTCTGTTGGATTTAGTCAATCTGGTAGGCTTAGGTGTAGGCCCGGACATGCAGCCAGGCTATCCTTTAGTCTCCTTCTATTTCACTGGGGATGAGATGCGTCGGGTTCTAGAGGTGGGTGCCCTGCTTTCGCAGCTGAAGGGCAACATCTATTTTCTGCAATACTCTGGCCTGAAGCTGCAGTACGACCCAGACCGGGCCATACTGGCCACGATACCGATCAAGAACCTTCCCATCCCCACCGGCCGCGCCGTGCTGTCCGCCGAGAGGTATATTGGGCCGGGAGTGCAAACCAGCCAGCTAAGCAGCGACTATGTGCCCCTGGAAAAGGGCGATCAGCAGTTGTATCACGTCATCTCCGATCATTATCTGGCCGCCTTCCTCCCGATGGTAGGAGATATGCTGCCCAGTTGGGCTTTGGTGATGAAGGATAAGGACGGCAATCCGCTGGACAGTGTGGAGGATGCCATCGTCTACCGGGATGGCCAGGAGCTGAAAGTCTGGCAAGCAGTGCTGGAATATTCAGCCTCGCTGCCGCCAGGGGCAAGCGGACTACCACAAGTGCCGGACCATTACCAGACGACCTCGGGCAGACAGATCAAAGTGGACACCTTGCCCATTTGGCTGTGGCCGGCAGTAGGGCTGCTGGCGGTGGTCACTGCCCTGGTGTGGGGCATTCGCATCCTGAGGAGACGGCACCGATCGGTTCCGGTCTGAATCAAGAAGTGAATCAAAAGGGACAGTCCCTGTTGATTCACTGCCGATTCGCATAACATGTTAGCAAAGGATGATCAGATGTTTAAGTGGTGGAACGAGCCAATTCTGCCCCAGAGCAAAGTGAAATGGAGCTATCCGGTGCTGTTCAGCGCCTTTTGGCTGGTGCTAAAGTATTACCTGCAGCGCATATTTCTGCCAGCCGTAGCGGCACTGGACGTGTTGGCTATCCTGTTTGCCAACATCGCGTTGGCCGCGGTGCAGGCGGTGACGGCGAAGCCGCAGACCGCCCTACCAGAGATGACGGAGCAGGAGAGGGCAATCGAACAGAGGAGACGGCGACGCAAGCAAAAGAATAAGTAAGGCTAGCGTGTGCGAGGCACCCGCAGAGGGTGCCTCGGTTGTTTAGACCCTTCGACAAGCTTAGGGTGACAGTCGCAGGGCGACCGACTGTCCGGGCAGCTCAAGCCTGCAGGTAACGGCTAAACCATTCCAAGATGGCATCCAGCCGCACCAAGCGATTGGCGGGAAGTCCACCGCGGGATAGTTCGTGGTTCTCACCATGGAAAAGCAACATCTCCACGGTCACGCCCAGGCGCTTCAGCGCCACATACCACTGCTCCGCCTGCTCCAGCGGGCAGCGGAAATCCTGATCGCTGTGGATGATCAGAGTGGGTGTGGTCACGTTGCGCGCATAGCGCATGGGAGAGCGCTCCATAATGAAGTCCTCGTCTTCCCACAGATCGCGGCCGCCCATGCCATGGCGGTCTCCGTTCCAGCCGTTATCGGCGACTCCATATTTGCTGTACAGGTTGCTCATGCTGCGCTGGGTGACGGCGGCGGCAAACAGATCGGTATGGCCGATCAGCCAGTTGGTGAAATAGCCTCCTTGGCTGCCACCGGTAACCCCCATTCGCTCTGCATCCACCCAGTCCAACTGAGCTGCCTGTTCAGCCATAAACTGCAGGTCATTGGCGTCTACGCCGCACCAGTCGCCAACCACCGCGCGGGCAAAATCTTCTCCATATCCCAAACTCCCCCTGGGGTTGGTATACAGCACGCCCATGCCATGTCCGGCCAACATCTGAAACTCATGGAAGAAGGCATTTCCATAGGTGGTGTGGGGGCCGCCGTGGATCTCCATTACCAGCGGATGCCGTTCGCCCTCCACAAAACCCAAGGGCTTGATCAGCCAGCCCTCCAGCCGGGTGCCATCGGGATGGTCGAAATGGATCGCTTCCGGCCAACCGATATACTTATCTTGGAATAGTTCGGCGTTCAGTGCGGTCACCTGGTGCAGATCTCCTCCCATTGGTCCAAACCACAAGTCTCCCGGGGAGGTAGGGGTGCACACGGTAACCAGCAACTGCCCTTGGCGCAGATCGAAGGAGGAAATGCACATCTGCCCTTGGCCGAACACCCTCTCCACCTGACCGCTGCTGCGTTCCAGGCGGAATAGATAGCTGCTGCCGCCTGCGGTGGCTACGAAATACACCTGCCTGCCGTCCTCGGAGAACACCGGCCCTTGGCTGCCGGCGTCGAAGCGGGTATCGGCACCGACGGTGTTGCCTAGATGGTGCGGGAAATTTGGCATCAGATTGATGTCGCTTTTTAGCTCCAGGTCGATCTCGCGCAGTTCTGGGTAGGCACCGGGGCAGATGCCCCGCTGATGACCGATGTACAGCAGCGTGCCATCCGGTGTCCAAACTGCCCCCCGCACTGCTCCCCGCCCTCCGGTGAGATTTTGCAGCTGCTTGGTGCGAAGCTCCAGCAGCCAAAGGTCATTTTGAACCTTGGTTTCATCTTCTTCCCGGTTGGAGATGAAGGCCAGGTAACGGCCGCAAGGCGAAGGCTCCACGCTGGTGCAATTATGTTCCCCCGATGTCAACTGATCCACTTGGCTGTCGTCGAGGCGCAAGCGAAATACTTGAGTATAGAAATTGTCGTAGTATCCGACTCCGTTGAACTTGTAGCGCAAGCGAGTGATCCGCCGGGCGGTGCTGCCCTCGCGCGGCTTGAGCTCGTCGATCACCTCTTTGGCGACGAAATAGATGCTCCGTCCATCCGGTGCCCAGGCGAACTCATGCACCCCTTTGGGCATATCTGTAAGACATTGCGCCTCTCCGCCGTCCAGGGTCAACAGCCAGATCTGGCGGCTACCGGTGCGATCCGAAAGAAAAGCTACCTGCTGGCCGTCTGGTGAGAAGATGGGCGATGCGTCTCTTCCCTTCTTCTGGCCGCCTCGGTTGGTAAATGGGGTCAGTTTCTGCCCTTCAGAACGATAGATCAGCGATGAATAGTCGTTCTCCTTTTCCAGGATTTCCGTCTGCACGCACAGGAACTGCCGGCCCTGCGGATGGAGCGCAGGTGAGCCTACAAACCGCATTCTCAATAGATCTTCTGAAGTCAGGGCTTGTTGATTGGACATATTGATTCCTCCTTGGATGAGGAAGGGGTACCTCCTCTAATGACGTGATAGCATATTGTGACTATTCTCCCTTACCATTCAAATACCTGCCACATCCATACTCAATACAAGCAGGATTTGGATATAGTCGCACAGAATTAGATAGCAAGAACCCATCATTGCTCGGGAAGGGTGGCGACAAGATGTACCAACCAGATTCTGCCACACAAGCCCACAGCCAAATCAGCAACATAGAAGTGGACAATATGACCGGCTTGGGGAACTTCTTTGCCTTTCTCAAAACTGTCAAGCAGGAATTGCTGGCCCTCCGCACGCCGGCAAGCTACAAACTGGCAGTGGCTCTATTCGATATTGACAGCACCAGTAGGATTCAGCAAGCAATCGGCAGGCAGGCCACTGACTACGTGATCAGCACGATAGCATCTGCCCTCTACCGGGCTATGCCTCCTGATCTGGTGAGCAGAGGGGCGATGCAGTTATTCCGCATTGCCGATGACGAGTTCGCCTTGGTGATGCGCTTCGCCGATTGTTATAGTGCCAAGGCATTGGTGCGGTCGATGCAGCAGGCGGTGGCCAGGCTGAAATGGGAGCCCTACGCCCGCCCGATTAAAGTCTCTACTAGTATGGCCTGTTACCCCACCTGCGCCGAAAGTCTTGGCGAGTTGCTGTCTTTTGCCAACCACTT
This sequence comes from uncultured Clostridia bacterium, assembly GCA_964450265.1. Taxonomy (GTDB): domain Bacteria; phylum Bacillota; class UBA994; order UBA5500; family UBA5500; genus JAEZJZ01. The sequence continues at coordinate 23,377 of CAYVCY010000006.1, read as the reverse complement.
CCTCCATCACAATCGGAATCATAAGGGCGGTGGCCTTACCTGTGTTGGAGGACCCAAGCAAAAGGATACCATAGCTTTGGCGATGGCGATGAGCCAGAACGCGACCTCTTTAGTCGAACATCTCACCGATCAGATCCTGAATACGGCAGCGCAACTGCAGCAAACCACCCATCTGGCTATGACGGACCCGTTGACCGAATTGCCCAATCTGCGTGCAGCTAGGCAAGTGCTGCAGCACTACGTGCTACATTCCCACAAGAACGGCGCGCCTTTGGGCGTGGTGATGGTGGATGGAGATCGCCTGAAGGAATACAATCAGCTATTCGGGTACGAGGCTGGAAACGAGATGATCTGCTGGCTAGGCGAGACATTGAGGCAGTACTGTGGGGAAACCGGTTTCGTCGCCCGTTGGCTCAGCGGCGACGAGTTCCTGATGCTGCTGCCCAGCCTAAACCTGGCCCAGTGCAAAGCACAGGCGTTAGATCTCTGTAATCAGATTGCGCAAGATAGCCGTCATCTGGCTATCCCGATCACCGTCTCGGTGGGCGTAGCCAGCTACCCAGAAAGCGGCGATTCTGCAGACAAGTTGATCGCTGCAGTCGAGCAGGCAAACCGGAGAGCCAAGGATGCAGGTCGCAATCAGGTGTGCGACTGACGGACAAGCTGGTAATCCCCCCAACTGCAAGGGCTGAAGGGTCAGCCGATTCCATAAACTGATCGAGAATGATCGCTAAACAGACGATATAGACAAGACAAGGAGTGAGCATGATGAGCGAGCAGAACATCCGCCTTTTCAATCCGCTACAGGTGGCCAAACAGCAATTTCGGAACCGCATCGTGCTGCCGCCGATGTGTCAGTACACGGCAGCGGGCGACGGCCTGGTCAATGACTATCACCTGACCCATTACGGCGTGAGAGCCCTCAGCGGCGCGGCGCTGATCATTTTGGAGGCTACCGCGGTAGCGCCAGATGGACGTCTTTCTGGGGCTGATCTCGGCCTGTGGAGCGATCAGCAGGTAGCCGGACAGCGCCGGCTGGCCGAGACGATTGCAGCTAACGGAAGCATACCCGGCATCCAATTGAACCACGCTGGCCGCAAAGCCTGGCCAGGTGCCACTACCAGGATAGCTCCTTCCGCCATCCGCTATTCTGCCGATTACGGGACGCCAAAAGAGCTGTCTCCAGCGGATATGGATAGCATCAAGGGTAGCTTTGTACAGGCGGCGCGCCGGGCAGTCCAGGCAGGCTATAAGGTGATAGAGCTACACGCAGCTCACGGTTACCTGTTGGCCCAGTTTCTCTCCCCCCTCTCCAACCAGAGGGACGACCAGTTTGGCGGCAGTGCCACCGATCGCCGGCGCTTCCCGCTGCAAGTGGTAGACGGGGTGAAAGCGGTGTTGCCGAAGGATGTGGTGCTGGCAGTGAGGCTTTCGGCGGTGGAATTCACCGACGAAGGCCTGCAAATAGCAGACACGGTGGAGATCTGCCGACAACTGGAGCAGCATGGAGTGCAGCTGCTGCACATCAGCAG
>CAYVCY010000006.1:18961-21745 GCA_964450265.1 uncultured Clostridia bacterium | reverse complement strand
AGTTAGAATAACCGCGGCTGACGCCGCGGTTATTCCGCTAGTTGTAGTGCCACAGGTCATCCTTGGTCAGCCCGGCCTTCTGTGCCATCAGCAGTCCGAAGTGGACATCATGCAATCCGGATACCCGGTGGGCGTCTGGATTGATCGCGATCTTCACCCCGGCCTGCTTCGCTTGGCGGCACCAGCGCCAATCCAGGTCCAACCGATGGGGATTGGCGTTTAGTTCCAGTGCTTTGCCCAGCCCTGCGGCCTCGGCGATGATCGCTGCCATATCCACGGCCGACTCCGGTCGTCCCAGCAGCAGACGATTGGTGGGATGGCCGAGAATGGTAGTGGCTGGATGGCGCAGTGCCTTCAGCAGGCGGGGCATCAGTTGCTCCGCTGGCTGGCGCAGCTGCGAGTGGACAGAAGCCACCACATAGTCGAAGCCGGCCAACAGGTCGTCATCGTAGTCCAGCTCTCCGCTGGGAAGGATGTCGGACTCGATTCCTTTCAGCAACTGCACCTTGCCGCCGCTGGCGTTCTGACCTTCTATTTCCTTCCACTGGGCCTGCACCCTCTCCGGGGTCAAGCCGCCAGCATAAACCGCCGTTTGGCTGTGGTCAGCGATACCCAGGTAGCGCCAACCGAGCTGCTCGGCAGCTGCAGCCAGCTCTTGCAGCGTGGCTACCCCATCGCTCCAATTGGTATGATTGTGCACCGTCCCCTGCAGGTCCGCGATATCTACCAAGGGAGGCAGTTGCGAAGCAGCTGCCCACTGCACCTCGCCCTCCCCTTCCCGCAGGATAGGAGGTATGAAGGCGAGGCCGAGAGCCTGATAAATGGCCTGTTCGTCCAAGAGCCCAACTAGTGATTCTGCCTCAGTCTGGCTTGCCCTGGCAAGCGCTTGTTCAATGTGGGCGGCGCTGCCGGTGGTTCTCCACCAGGTGTAGGCAAACTGCTCAGGACTACACGCGTAGACAACGATTGACAACCCATCCGCCGTCTTGCCTTCCCGCCTGTCGGAATGTGCGATTTCCCAGGCAATAGTCTCTGGAAGGGCCTGCGGGAGGGAGCCCAACGTTTCTTGGGGTTGTTCGCAGCTGACCACGAACTCCAACCCAGTGACAATCGGGCAGCTACGCCTTAACTCGGCGGTCAACTCGGCGCGAACGCTGAGCGGATGTTGGCGCAACAGCGACAACAGGGGTTCGGCGGCCGCTAAAGCGTCCGGCAGGAGCATCTGCCCCCGCCTACTCTTCACTTCCACCAAGCCGGTGAGCACATTCTGCTGCATCTTCGGACCAAATCCTCGGAGCTCCAACAGGCGGTTTTCGTGACAGGCGTATTCCAACTCAGCCAAGCTAGTTACACTCAAGACCTCATACAGAGTCCGTACCCGCTTGCTGCCCAGGCCAGGCACCTGCAGCACTTCCCATAAGCCAGCCGGAATTTGCGCCAACAGATCGGTGTGCATGCCGATGCTGCCGGTCTGATGGAACTCCATCAGGCGCTCCATTAGGCTTGCGCCTACTCCCTTCAACTGGGCCGCTTGACCTTCAGCCAACAGCTGCTCAAGCGTCAGCGGGCTCCGCTCCACCGCCCGGGCTGCATTCAGATATGAGCGGGCCCGAAAAGGGTTGCTGTCGGTCAACTCCAGGGCGATGCCGATTTCCTTCAGCATCCTGGCCAAATCCTTCTTGTCCATCTCTACCTCTCCTCTCCCCCATGTTCCAGCGGGACGTACCCGAATGATACAGCGGGACGTGTACCTTGTATCATTCTGCACCCGAATGATACAGCGGGACTACCTTGTATCATCTCCTATAGGCGTTGCACTGCTCTCCTGGGTAGCCGCGCGATTATGCCTCAGGGCTTGGCAGTGGCGCGGTATACGTCTGAACCACTGGGAGTAGTTCCTATTGTCATATCCAAGCGCCAGCGAAGTCTTTGCGCTCTTGTTCAGGGCGACGCAGCACGGCTCACTGAAGTCTAGGGTGGGATCGTAGCTGGTTTTCCATGGTCTGACACACGTATTCGTATTACGCATTAGGCTAAACTGAGCCACAAGTAATAGGTATACCAGGAACTCCAGGGGTGCCAGTTTGTTGCCAATTGGCGCACCCCCTGTTCACCTGGTCTATCCGGCAGGTGATAACATTGCTGCATCGCTCGCTGCAGGCCCACATCCTTGGCCGGCAACAGATCAGGGCGACCAAGACCGAAGAGGAGCACGCACTCCGCAGTCCAACGGCCCACGCCTCTCTGAGAGCTGAGATAGGCGATGGCTTCCTCGTCATCCATCCGCTGCAGCCGCTCCAACGAGAAGCGGCCATCGACGACTGAACGGGCAAAATCGATCACGTATTCAGCCTTGCGCTGCGAGTACTGCATGGCGCGCAAGGTGCCGTAATCCAGCCGGGCGATAGCCTCGGGGCTGGGATCGGCATAGAGGTGCTCCCCCTCCACCTGCAGTGGCTCTCCCGCAATATTCCACAGACGTCGTTTCAGCCTGGCGGCAAAGGCAAGGTTCAGTTGCTGCGAAATGATGGAGCTGATCACCGAACTGAACAGGTCGCTGTCCCGAACCATGCGCGCTCCCGAAAGTCTTTCGATGATCACGGCCAAACTAGGATCGTGTGCCGCATGCTGGTAGAATGTAGATAGATCTACATCCAGCGCAAACAGACGGTACAGAGCTTTGGTGGCGGCGGCCTCCAGGCCCGGATGGCCTTGGTGAATCCGCACTTGCCAACCGCACAGATCTTCCATGGGCTCCATCTCTACGAAATGCGGTCGCTGCTC
>CAYVCY010000006.1:0-18951 GCA_964450265.1 uncultured Clostridia bacterium | reverse complement strand
AAGCAGCAGCGGCCGTCCGATGCGGCCATCCTGGACCCGGTAGAAGGCACCGTGAGATGACTGCGCGATGCGGGTCAACAGATGCTGCCAATTGCATGTTCCAGTCAAGGGTAAGAGATAACTATGCATAGAACCTCCTCTAGTACACGTTTCGGGAGCAGAATGATACAAGGTACACGTCCCGCTGTATCCTTCGGGAGCAGAATGATACAAGGTACACGTCCCGCTGTATCGAAAGGAGATGCTGAGATGTCCAACAAGTTTCGGATTGAGAAAGCAGAGGACGAATGGAAGAAAAGCTTGTCTAAAGAAGCTTATCATGTTCTGCGCGAGCATGGAACAGAACCGCCCTTTAGGAACGAGTATGACCGGCACTGGGCCGAGGGGGTCTATCGCTGTGCTGGATGCGATCAGGAGTTGTTCAGCTCCAAAGCGAAGTACGATTCGGGCTCCGGCTGGCCCAGCTTCTATCAACCGAGTGAGGGTGGCGCCATCGGCGAGAACGTGGATCAGCGCTTCGGCATGCGGCGCACCGAGATCCACTGTTCCCGCTGCGGGGGCCACATCGGCCACGTCTTCCCGGATGGACCGCGCCCGACAGGACTACGCTATTGTACCAACTCGGCTGCGCTGCGCTTTACGCCCGCCGCAGCGGAAGGAGAGAAGGCATAGCCCATCACAGCGGCAGCACTTCGGCGAATGCTGCCTCGTCCGACTGCAGATGTTCCCGCAGCCTCTGGTTAGCCATCTCCAGCGTCAGCTGGCTGAGCATATCCGGATAGCGCAGGAAGTCGATGCCGTCGAACCACACATCAGCTAAGTCGCTGCTCAAGCTATCCATCGAGTTCAAGCTTTGCAGGAACTGGCCGTACAAAGCCCGCTGGCTCAGCTGCCACTCCTGCTTCGAAATGCCGGTCTGTCGCAACTTGTCCAAGCCAGCCAGCAGGCGGTCGCGCAGACGGCCCGGGTCCTTGCTTTCCCCCTGGAAAACGGTATAACCATAATCAGGCTGTCCCGAGTAGCCGCTTTCGAAGCCGTTATCGATCAATCCATCGTTATACAGCTGCTGATAGAGGGCAGAGCTGCTGCCGAGCACCGCATGCAGCACTAGTTCTGTCAGTACCTGGCGGCGGAGCAATTGCTCGCCTCTGCATCCCGGCTGGCGTTCTTTGAACCCCAAGGCGAACAGCGGCGTACTGATGCTTGCCCGCAGCGTGGTCTTCTGCTGCCGGATGCTCTGCGGTTCATCGGCCGGTACCCGTGCCACCGGCCGCGCTTCTGCGAACCTCTTCTTCGACATCTGCCGGGCAGCCACATCCAACACCTGCTCTGGGGCGAAGTCCCCCGCCGTCACCAGCACCATGTTGTTCGGCTGATAAAAGGTTTGATAGCAGGTGTCCAGCAACTGCTTGCTGACCTGACCCACCGACTCCACGCTACCGGCGATATCCCGCCGCACTGGGTGCCGATGATACAAACCCTGTAACAGATTGAGATAGACTTGCCAACGGGGGTCGTCCAAGAACATGCCGATCTCCTGCTGGATGATCCCCTTCTCCCGCTCGCTCCCCTCTTCGGTGAAATAGGGCTGATAGACGAAATCTAACAGATAGCGCAGGCACTGTTGGTAATTGCCGGTGGTGCTGAACAGGTAGCCGGTACGCGTCCAAGAGGTGAAGGCGTTGCTGCTGGCTCCTAGGCTAGCGAAGTAGTCGTCGGCGCTGCCCTCCGGCTGAGCGAACAACTGGTGCTCTAGGAAGTGGGCAATGCCGTCAGGTACGTCGCTGGCCTCTGTCTGTCCAGGGAGGACGACCTGGTTGTCGATAGAACCATAGGCGGTCATCAGAATGGCAAAATAGCGGGACCAACCCGGTCGGGGAACCGCCATCACCGTCAAACCAGACGGTAGCTTCGCTTCATACACCTGCTCCCGCAGAGCAGGATAATCCCGCCTATTCACGTTCATCGTTAATCTCCTCTTTGACTGCAGTCCCCCGCAAGAAATAGGCGGTGTCCAGCTGCACTCCCGCGGCAACCTGCAACACCTGTTCCGGGGTGACTTGTTGGATACTGTCAATCATCTCCTGGTCCGAATAGGAGGCCCCACTGAGCACGCGGTCGAGATGAGTGAGAGCGTGGCGATCAGGCCGGTCAGCCAAGCCTCGCAGCCTGTTCACCAGGGCTAACACTGACTTGTCCCATTCATCCTGACTCCAATCCCCTTGGCGCATGCACTCCAGTTGTTGCCCGATGATGGCGCGAGTAGCAGCTACCTGATCCGGGGAAATCCCCGCCTCTACCAACACCAGCCCTTTGGCGGCAGCCAGCTGTGAAACGCAGTAATAGGCCAGGCTGGCTCTTTCGCGCACATTCTGGAACAGTTTGGAGTGGCTGAAGGCACCCAAGATACCGTTATAGACCATTAAGGCGAAGAGAAGCGGGTCCCGGCGGCTGACCCCCGTGCGATAAGCAAGGACCAGTTTCCCCTGGGCTACCGATTGCTCCTCCACCACTTCCAAGGGCGTGGAGCGGCCGGCAGGCATACGATCCAGATCGCCCGGCTGCCTCGGCAATCCCAGCGGCTGCGTAAAGATCCGGTTACAGAGACTCAGCGCTTCTTCCGGCGAAAGATTGCCGGTAATGAACAGCTGGAAGTTCGCTGAGTGCAGTATGCTCTGGTGAAACTGGCGCAGCCCTTGGGCAGTAACCTGCCGCACCTGGTCGCTTTCTCCTAGAGGCAGTCGGGCGTAGGGGTCCCCCTTGAACATCTCCTGCAGGCAGCGCTGGTGGGCGTAGTCCGCCTTGTCGTTGAAGATGGACTGGATGGCCCGGACTTGCGACTCCTGCTCCTGCTCTAGATAATCCTGCGAAAAGGCACCCTGTTCCAGATGTGGTCGCAACAGCAATTCCGCCAGGGTCTCCAGTCCAGCCTGCAAGAGTGGCGGCGCATCCGGCAGCAGAGACTGGTCGGCCAATTCCAGCTCCAATTCCACCACATGTCGCTCCCCCAAACGATGGGTGTGTACTTCGAAGTTGGCACCATACAGCTGATCAAATCGGCGCTCGAGAGCCAGCGAGTCAGGAAGCTCGTCGCTACCCCGTTTGAGCACGTGGGGCAAGAGAGCAAACTGGCTATAGTCGTCGACAAAGGGCCGATCTATGAACAATTGTACGGTAATGGTCTTAAATTGAGTTGTGGGGCGCACATATATGGGCAAGCCCTGATCAGTCACCACCTGTTGGAAGTCTTCCATTTAAAACATCACCTTTCACGGGCTGGATTCCTCGCGCAGTCGCGCGCTCTCATGAACCGCCTGACTATATTCTGTCCCAGATGGCTGGTTTCCTCTTCCTGCTGGAGTGAGCATTTGGGGACGGTTCTAAAAAACCCACCAAATCTGGTGGGTTTTTCAGAACCGTCCCCCAAAACCAGATCAGGCTTGCCAACGTCCCGCCAATTCTTTGTGCTGCTCCAATGCCTCGCGTCCAGCGTCGCTCAGCTGGTACAATCCTTTCTCTGGGTGTTCAAACCAGCCGTAGTGGTTTTTATAGAGGATGTCCCTGGTATTGTCGCAGGTACCTCTCAGGCGCAACGCCTTGGGGCTCTGCGGCCCTAGTTGTGACAGCCACCATGCTATGTATAATGCCTGCTCTCGGTAGGCGGTGAGCAACCGTCGCCGGCTGCTGCCCCCCAGGTTGAAGTCTCCCGAGCGCCCAGCTATCTCGCTCAATACCGCCCGCAGTCGCTTCGGGCTCTTGCGCCGCTGGAAGGGGGCCGGGTCAAAGGCCACTTCCACATGGCCCGCATCTCCAGTGAAAGAAACCAGCAAGAGTCCCAACTCCAGCTGCCGTAGCAGTCTCTGCAGCCCGCTCCAGCGCCTGCGCCACTCCCGTGGCGAAGGCTTGGGCAGCGCCACATATACCAAATCCGTCAGCCTTTGCCGCTCAATCGCCTGCACCAACAGGGTGGTGCTTAGGCCAAGTTTCAGCTCCACCACCAGCAGCTGCTCTCCCTTGGTGGCAGCGATATCGCAGCCGTTCACCTCGCCGCGCACCTGGTAACCTTGCTGTTGCAAGTAATGCTTGACTGGCGGGTACAGGTCTGTCTCCTTCAGCTTCCGTTTCTGCATCATCCCGTTCTCTCACCTGCTGTCCATCTATGTGGTTATCTCTTTAGTTCGCGCCTGAGGACGTTCTCTCCTGCCGGACAAAAACTGGCAAGCTGCGCAGGAATGTCGTCACCAAAAGCAAAATATAGCAGTAGACAAGGTTACCAAAGGAGGCGCGCAAATGACAACCGATATTCGCAGGGACAATGTGGTGGAAAATTACCATGGCAGTAAGGTAGCAGACCCCTTCCGTTGGCTGGAGGATCCCACGTTGCCAGAGACCAAGGCATTCGTTGCAGTGCAGAATGCCCGCACATTTGCTTACCTGGACTCGCTGCCCATGCGGCCGCTGCTCAATCAACGGATCACGGAGCTTTGGAACTATCCCAAACAATCCGCTCCCTTCCGGGAGTCTGGCAACTACTACGTCTTTCGCAACGAAGGACTGCAGAATCAGTCCGTGCTCTACCGTCTGCAGGACCTGGAGGGTGACGCCACCCCGCTGCTGGATCCCAACCAGTTCAGCGATGATGGGACGGTGGCGCTGACCAACATCTCTTTTAGCCATGATGGCCATTTGCTAGCCTATTCCTGCTCCCAAAGCGGCAGTGATTGGCAGCAAATCAGAGTGCTGTCCGTCGCTGACGGCCAGGAGCTGCCCGATCTGATCAAGTGGTGCAAATTCACCACCATCGCCTGGTTGCCGGACGATAGCGGCTTCTTCTACACCCGTTTCCCCGAGCCAGGTAGCGTGCCTCCTGAAGACGCATCCAACTACAGCCGCGTCTGCCTGCATCTCCTGGGGACAGAACAGAGCGCCGATCAGCTGGTCTACCAGCGGCCAGACCACAAACAGCTAGGCTTTCGGGCTAACGTCACCGAAGACGGCCGCTACTTGGTGCTGCACGTTACCCTGGGCACTAATCCAGAAAACAGAGTCTACTACCGCAAGCTAGATAGTGACGGCCCTTTTATTAAGCTGCTGGATGATCATGACGCCATGTACCATCTGATCGGCAGCGACAACGATGTGTTCTACCTGCATACCAACTGGCAGGCACCCAACGGCCGGGTGATGGCTATGGACCTGAGCCGGCCAGAACGGGCTAACTGGCGGCAGTTGATTGCCGAAACGGAAGACGTGATCGACCAGATCAATCTGATCAGCGATCGCTTCGTGGTCACCTACTTGCGCGCAGCCTATCACCGACTGGCTGTCTATAGCTTAGATGGCCGCTTAGAGCAGACTGTTCAGCTGCCCACCCTGGGTACGGTGGAAGTCTCCGGAAAGAGGGTCGATGAGGAACTGTTTGTCAGCTTCACCTCCTACCTCTACCCCACCACCGTCTTCCGCTATGATTTTGGCACTGGACAGTTGAGTCAATTCTGGGCACCCAGCGTGAGCTTTGATGCCAGTCAGTATGAGACAAAGCAGGTATTCTACACCTCTAAGGATGGCACTCAGGTACCCCTGTTTCTCACCCACAAGCGAGGGTTGTCACCCGATGGCAATAACCCCACCTTACTCTATGGCTACGGTGGCTACAATCTGGCTCAAAAGCCCAATTTCTCCGTCTCCACCTTGGTCTGGTTGGAACACGGCGGGGTGTATGCGGTGGCTGGTCTCCGAGGGGGCAATGAGTTTGGCGAGGAATGGCACCGGGCAGGGATGTTGGAGCAGAAGCAGAACGTATTTGATGACTTCATCGCCGCAGCCGAATGGCTGATCGACAGCGGCTATACCAGCAAGGAGCGCCTGGCCATTCAGGGCCGCAGCAACGGCGGCCTGCTGACAGCAGCCTGCATGATCCAGCGTCCCGATCTGTTCGGTGCGGTGATCAGTTGGGTGCCGGTGATCGATATGCTGCGCTTTCATCGTTTCACCGCCGGGCGCTATTGGACCGGTGAGTATGGCAATGCGGAGCTGAATCCAGACCACTTCCGCTTCATGATCAAGTACTCGCCGTTGCATAACGTCAAGTTCGGCACCGTCTATCCCCCGGTGATGATCTTGACGGCGGAGAGCGATGACCGGGTGGTACCGATGCATTCCAAGAAGTTTGCCGCCACCCTGCAGTCGGCAGCCGGAGGCGACAATCCCATCTACCTGCGGGTAGAAAGCAAGGCCGGCCACGGAGCTGGAAAGCCCACCGCCAAGCTGATCGACGAACAGACAGATATCTTCTCCTTCCTGTTTGACCAACTGCAGGTCAATTAGACCAGGGTGACGGACTCAGGTTTTCGCACATAAATTAGCCCCAGATCGCACATGATCTTGTGCGATTTGGGGATTTAATTTATACTAAATTCGGAGGTGGATCGCATGCAAAAGTCGCCCTATCGGGAAGGACTGGTCGCTACGGCAACGGAGCTGAAGCAAAACTTCGGAAAGTACATGGATCTGGTCGAGCAGCAAAACGATGTGGTGATCACCAAGAACGGCACCAAAGTGGCCAGGCTGACGCCCTATTTAACAGATATTGAACAGTATTTCACGGTGAGAGAAAATGCGCTGGATTACCAGTATGGTGGCAAGAAGGTCTAGTATGAGGAGTTCATGGCTATCTATGAAAAGAGCACCTTACGTATGGAGTTCATCAACGGCGAGATCTACCTGCTGGATTCGCCGCTGATCAAACATCAGGATATCTTAGGCAGGCTGCATCTCTGTTTTCAGGCTTACTTCGCGGGCAACAAATGCAGGGTGTTTTTTGCCCCCTTCGACGTGCATTTCTTCAAGAAGGGTTTCAAAGAGCCAGATGTGATGCAGCCCGACCTGCTGGTGGCCTGCGACCTGGAGGGAAATGTCTCCGACAGGGGCAAATACATGGGCACCCCAACCCTGGTGCTCGAAGTTCTCTCTGCCAGCACGCGCACCAAGGACATGCTTGACAAACTGAACACCTACACCTTATCCGGAGTGCAGGAGTACTGGGTGATCGATCCCAAGACAGAGAAGATCCTTCTGTATGCCTTTGCGGACCGGGATGTGGATGACATGCATGTCTTCGTCCGCGGTGATAGCGCTAAGTCCTTCGTTTTCGACGGATTGTCAGTGGATTGCGAGCAGCTGTTCCGCGACCTGCTGTGAGACAGAGGGACGGATCTTTTGTCACACGCATGTGACAAAAGATCCGTCCCTCTGTCTCACTCTGGCGACCTAGCGGCCGAGGTCGCGCCAGTGCTCTTCTGCTTCGGCTAACTCGATCAGCGCTGCTGGCTGATCCTCGGCCATGATTGCAGCCTGTAATCGAGCCAGAGTAACGTTTAGCCCTCGCAATTGGTCCCGTTCCGCGCTGAACTGCACCCGCGTAGCTACAGCACGCCAAGCAGCCCGCAGCTTTTCCCCTTCCGTCGCTGCTCGCTGGAAGTCTCCAGCCTGCACGTTGTCTCGCACTGTCTGAAAGTACATCTGCACATCATCGTGCTCACCAAACGGCCGCTTCAGCCACCAGTCACTGGTCATCACCACTATGAACACCAGCAGCAACAGCACCGGCGCCAGCACACGCCACAGCCTCCCACCCATCAGATGCCACCCCCACTCGGGGCGTCATCGTCCACATCGGTCAAGTGATGCACGTGGTCCTGGTAACAATCGACATAGAGGACCCCCGTGGCGTCGATGGTGGCTAAAAACACCTCTGCCGGGTCAGAGATGCCACGCATCCTCAATTGGCTATCCAACCACTGTCGGCTGACCCCCGCCTGCTGCAGATTCTGCTCCACCACGGCACCGCTATAGATCAACTCCACATCCATGCCAGCTGGGTCGCCCACCAACCCCAAGTCTTGCCTGGTCACCGATTGATGTGCTGGCTGCTTAAGCACCGATAGCTGCCCGTTGGGTTCCAGCACAGCGAAAGCTACCTGTTTTATGTCGAATACCCCCTGCAGCCGCAGCTGTTGCAGTAAATCGAAAGTGCGGTAGCGCATTTGCTGCATCGCCTGCTCCATAATTTTGCCGTCCATAATCACAATGGTTGGCTCACCATCGACGTACTTACCGAACCCCCTCCACTTGATAGTGGCCCATTGCAGCAGCAGGACTGCCACTGTCCACACGAACAAGCCCACCCACTGAGGCAAAGCGTCGATGGATAGGTCCACCGTCATCGATGAAGCGATGGAACCGATGGTGATCCCTAGGACGTACTCAAAAAAGGTCAACTGCGACACCTGTTGTTTTCCCAAAACCCGGCACAGAATCAATAAGGTGACAAAGGCCATCACGCCACGGATGGCGGTCACCAGGCTCTCATTCATGTATTTTTCCTCCAGCTGGTCAATTCACCCTCTCACTAGTAATGCCCCAGGGGAACGGCGAGAATGAAAAAGAAAGGAGCAACACCCAAGGATGTCGCTAGTAAAATGGAGAAAACTCCTATGGAGGTGACAAACATGCGTATCGGCGTCATATCAGATACCCACATGCCCCGCCGCGGCCGCCAGTTGCCACCCCAAGTGGCCGAACTCTTTGCCGGAGTGGAGTTGATCCTGCATGCCGGGGACATCAATGATTGGGCGGTGCTCAGGGAGCTAAATGCCATCGCCCTGACCGAGGCCGTAGCCGGCAACACCGATTCGGCGGCGATGGCTGACATTTTGGGATACCGCAAGACCTTCCAGCTGAAGTGGTTCCAAATAGGGCTGACCCACGGTCATCTCGGCCAGGGTCGAAGCACCCCTGAACGGGCCTGGCATGCCTTCCCGCAGGCAGACGTGGTGGTCTTTGGCCATAGCCATCAACCGTACAACCGGATTCACCGGGGTGTGCTGCTGCTCAACCCTGGCTCAGCCACCGACAGGCGCCGGGAACCCCAGTGCTCCGTGGCCATCCTCACCCTGCAAAAGAAGCCGCAAGCAAAGATCATTCGCTTCTAGACTCATATTTGATCTTAACGTGGCAGCCAATTTTCCTTTGCCCATGGCATGAACATCCCTCCGCGGAATTACAGGCTATCCGGTGGGCGGTTGTCGCCACTGTCTCGCTTCGCGATAATCCTCTCGCAGAGGGGGCCAAGACTTGCCTCCTTCAGATGAGGGAGGTGGCATGGCCAAAGCCATGACGGTGGGAGAGAAAACGTGCAGAGGTAGGGAAAGTTGCGGTCCTGGCCCTATTTCGGCCTGCACGGTCTGGTCTGCCAACCACACTGTCTAGACCAGTCCCAACAGGTAGGCAGTCTGCGCCAGCAGGAAACAGGCGGCAAAGCCGATCATCGTGGGCACTAACAGTGACACAGCGGTCCACTTCCAGCTCTGAGTTTCTTTACGTATGGTCAGCAACGTGGTGCCGCATGGCCAGTGGCTGAGTGAGAAGACCATGGTGCAGACAGCAGTCAGCCAGGTCCAGCCGTTGGTCACCAGCAGATCCCGCAGTTCTGCCAGGGAGGAAAACTCTAGCATGGCACCGCTCCGCAGATAGCTCATGATCACGATCGGGATCACGATCTCATTGGCCGGAAGACCGAGGAGGAAGGCCAGCAGAATGTAACCATCCAAGCCGATCAGCCGAGCTACGGGTTGTAGCCAGGCGGCGCACTGCTCGAGGACGCTGCTGCCTCCGATGGTCAGGTTAGCCATCAGCCAGATCACCAGACCGGCAGGCGCGGCCACCGCTACCGCCCTCCCCAGCACGAAAACCGTCCGATCCAGCAGCGAACGGATCAGGATGCGCCCTAGCTGTGGTTTGCGGTAGGGGGGCAGTTCCAGAGTGAACGATGAGGGCAGGCCTTTCAGCACGGTGCGGGAGAGCAGACGAGAAACGAATAGCGTCAACAACACACCCAAGAGGACCGCTGCCAGCACCACCAAGCTAGCCAAGAAAGAGCGGCCACGGGTTGCACCCCCAACGATGAAAATGGTGGCTAGCGCAATCAAAGTGGGGAAGCGTCCGTTACAGGGAACGAAGTTGTTGGTGATGATGGCGATCAGCCGCTCCCGCGGCGAATCGATGATCCGGCATGCGATCACCCCAGCCGCGTTACAGCCAAAACCCATGCACATGGTCAGGGCTTGCTTGCCGTGGGCACAAGCGCGGCGGAAGTAATTGTCCAGGTTGAAGGCCACTCGAGGCAGATAACCCAAATCTTCTAGTAAAGTAAACAACGGAAAGAAGATGGCCATCGGCGGGAGCATCACCGCCACCACCCAGGCAGAGGTGCGATAGAGACCCAGCACCAGCAGTCCATGTAGCCACTGGGGCCACCCCTGAGCGATGAGTAGATCACTCAACCTATCCTCCAACCAGAACAGTCCGCTGGCCAGCCAGCTGGATGGGAGGTTTGCCCCTTCAATAGTGATCCAGAACACCAAGCCCAACAGGCCCAACATAATCGGTATCCCCCAGCGGGCGGAGGTGACGGCGCTGTCGATGCGGCGATCCAATTGATTATGCCGCTTGCTCTCCATGGTCACCACCAGAGCGGCGATCTGCTCCGCCTGGCGCACCAGGCTGCTGACAATGCTCTCCCTCAGCTGTTCTGAGCTCAACTGCCGTGTTACCAGCTGGTCTGCAACTGCTGCTAGCCCCTTCCCCACCGTCAGTTGATCTGTCAGATCCAGTCCGAGGTATTTGCTGAGGGAAACGTGCAATGAGGAGTCGGCATCCAACAGTCTCAAAGCCGTCCAGCGGGCGCTCACCCTTCCCTGGGTGAGCTCGGCTATCTCGTCCTGCAAAGGGGCTATTGCAGCCTCAATTTCCTGATCGTAGCGCACTTGCATCGGAGCAGGGCGTTGCTGCCCTGTGGCTACTTGGTAGATTGCCTCCTGCAGTTCTGGCAATCCCACGCCATCTCGGGCACAGGTTCCGACTACCGGAACCCCCAAGACCCTGGATAGCTGCTCCAGATCCAGCCGCATACCTTTGCGCTCGGCTTCATCCAGCAGATTGACGCAGACTACCGCTTGATCGGTGATCTCCAAGACTTGCAGCACAAAATTCAAGTTTCGCTCCAGACAGGTAGCGTCGGCCACAATAACAGTGGCGTGGGGCTGTCCAAAGCAGATGAAATCCCTGGCCACCTCCTCCTCTGCCGAGTTAGCCAGCAGCGAGTAAGTGCCTGGAAGGTCGACCAGTACAAAGCGCCTATCCCTATGCCCAAACCTGCCCTGCGCGTTGGCGACGGTTTTCCCAGGCCAGTTCCCGGTGTGTTGTTTCAACCCGGTGAGGCTGTTAAACACTGTGCTCTTTCCAGTGTTGGGATTACCAGCCAATGCAACCACCAAGTCATCTGGAGCTTCTAATCTCACCTGAAAAACTTCTCTTAGCGCGCCTAATCCTGTGGATTGACTGGTCAATCCCATGGCAGTCACCCCCCTCTGCTACCCGGTACACAGCTTCACCATAATTTGAGAGGCCTCGTCGGAGCGCAGGGCGATCACAGCCCCCCTGAACTGGTACGCCACCGGATCGCCCGATGGGCTCCGACGCAGAGCTTCCACCTTTGTACTTTCAATCAAGCCTAGGTCAAGCATTCTACGCCGGGCACCGCTGCCGGCTAATAGTGCCCGTACCTCGCCATACCTGCCCATAGGCAGCTGGCTGAGAGGCAACAAGGTTCTTTCCACCACATACCCTCCCTTCAGTGCTATCTCACTGCCCGGAACTCATAAGTTAGCAGTGGGTAAGTCTGTTGCTTACCGACAATATATGGTCAGCAGGCTAAAAGTGTGATTCGCTCCGGCAGTAGATGGCGAAACAAGGTGAGGCAGGTGATCAGGCGGGCACCGAAGCGATCGGTTGTCTCAAGGCGAGGGGAAGAGGGTGAGGGCGTGCCCAAGGGTTCTCGGCAGTTTCGAACAGTGCGCGGCTTTCAGCTGCTCCGGCAGAAGAGCAACGGGCTCACTCCCAGCATGGAGGACTATCTGGAGATGATCTACCGCATGTACTTGAAGGAAGGTTATGCACGGGTCAGCCGTCTGGCAGAAGAGCTAAACGTGCAGGCCCCCTCGGTATCACGAACCATCCAAAAGCTGAATGATCTGGGTTATGTGGAGTATCATCGTTATGGCATCATTCAATTGACCG
Source organism: uncultured Clostridia bacterium (assembly GCA_964450265.1). GTDB lineage: Bacteria > Bacillota > UBA994 > UBA5500 > UBA5500 > JAEZJZ01. Next base: position 6,813 of record CAYVCY010000006.1, on the reverse strand, counting down.
AAAAGGGGATCCAGTGCGGCAAGTATCTGCTTTCCCGGCATGAGACAGTGGAGCTATTTCTGAGGAATTTAGGGGCCGGTCAGAATGCCTTCGTGGACACGGAGTTGATGGAGCATCATCTCAGTCGAAATACGGTCAGGCTGCTGCAGTTGTTAAATCAATTCATATCGGCTCATCCGGATTGGTTACAGCAGTTCGAACGCTTTCGCAGGGAAACGGAAGAACAGGAATGAGCAAGAGCAGGCAGCTGATCATCCAGCTACCTGCTCTTTTCTAATTCAATCTATTCCTGCCACTGCCTGTTGCTGCCTGGAGGCCCGTCCTGCGGCCGCCTGCCGCCGCCACTTTGACGCCGCTCATAGCCGCTACGGCGACCGCCGCCACCACGGCCAGATGATGAGCGAGAAGAACGATCTCCGAAGCTGCGGCTGCCGCCATCGCGGCGCTGCGAAGAGCCTCTTGACCCGTCACGCCGGTTGGGATAGCTGCGCTTGGTTCTCGCCGGTGCCTCCGAAGTCAGTTCCACCGGGGTGACATCGGGCTCTCGAGTGATCACTTTCAGGGCCGCAGCCAACAGAGTCACCGACTCGGTCTCTGCCATCAGCTCCTCCGCCCAGGGCAGATAGCGCTCTAGCCCTCCTTCTGAGATCACGCGCTGCAGGCTTTCAGCTGCAGAGCGCAGTTGGCCTTCCACAGCATCGGTCAATGTTGGCATCGGCATGCGCTCGATGCGGCGGCGAATCTGTCGCTCTAGTTGCCTCAGATAGCCCATCTCGCGATGGGTGACAAAAGTGATCGCTACACCGCTGTTTCCTGCCCGGCCGGTCCGACCGATGCGATGCACATACCACTCTGGATCCTGTGGCATATCGAAGTTGAAAACGTGGGTCACACCTTCGATATCCAGGCCCCTTGCGGCCACGTCGGTAGCAACCAGCACATCGATGGAACCGGTACGGAACTTTCGCATCACCGTATCCCGCCTGGCCTGAGTCATGTCCCCATGGATGCCTTCAGAAGAATAGCCCCTGGTGGAGAGCGCCATCATCAGTTCGTCCACTCTGCGCTTGGTTCTCCCGAAGACCATGGCCAAATCAGGTACCTGCATGTCCAGCAGGCGGCAGAGAGCGTCGAATTTTTGCTGTTCCGACAGTTCGATGTAGTATTGCTCAGTGCTGGGGACGGTCATTTCCTTAGCCTGGATGCTCACCTGTTCTGGTTGGCGCATGAAGCGCTCTGCCAATTGGCGAATGGCCTGGGGCATGGTGGCAGAAAAGAGCAAAGTCTGCCTTTCGGCCGGCAGCGCTGACAGGATGGTTTCGATATCCTCCAAGAAGCCCATGTTCAGCATCTCGTCGGCTTCATCCAAGACAACAATTTCCACCTGTTCGAGCCGAATAGTACGGCGACGCATATGGTCCATCAATCGCCCAGGCGTCGCGGTAATGATCTGCGGCCGCTTGCGCAAAGCGCGAATCTGCCGCTCTATATCCTGACCGCCGTAGATAGCGACGGTAACCACTCCCATGTTCTTGCCCAATCGGTTCAGCTCTTCTGCTACTTGTACCACCAGCTCCCGGGTGGGAGCAACTACCAAAGCTTGAATGGCCGGACTGTCGGTATCGATATCCTCTAGGATGGGGATGCCGAAGGCTGCCGTCTTGCCAGTACCCGTCTGGGCCTGACCGATCAGATCCTTGCCAGCCATCACCAGCGGGATCGCTTGCTCCTGAATAGGCGTCGCTTCTTCAAAACCCATGTCGCCGATCGCCTTCAGCAGCGAGTCACTTAATTCAAATTCAGTAAACTTTGCCATTGATCATACTCCTCTTTGATTCTGTTGAGATTATTATGTCCGTAACGGGGCGGATATCATTTTATATACTGCTCCATCTTCAAAGAACCCACTCGCGCGCGGCACATCTATGTAGTATATCATCAAGAGAAGCAGGATGCAACAAATTCCAGGCACAGGCTCAGAAATACAGCGGGACGTGTACCTCGTATCATCGGCGATGATACAAGGTACACGTCCCGCTGTATCTTTCGGTTACCGAGAGATGTAACCAGCCTTGACCAGCGCCTCAATCGCCTGTTCGGCATCTTCTGGCGCGACCATGACTACCGGACCGGTGCAACCCATGCCGGTAGTGGCGTAAATACCGGCCTTCCACACGGCCTTCTGGGCGTCTTCCAGTTCCAAAATGTCAATGCCCGTGATCTCTTCCGTGGTCACCTTCTCTGGAGGTGCCACTACCTCTTCCTCAGCAACTTTCGTCTGTGCCGCAGCCTGCCTAAACAGGTCTGGCAGTCCCGCCTGGTTAGCTGCCGCAAACTCGGTTGCCGTCTTCTCCAACAGTTTGCCGACCGCCACTTCGGCACCGTACTTGATAGCATTCGCTACCACCGGGGCACCGGAAGCGCGGGAGAGAATGAGCACGATCTTGTCGTAACCTTCGCCGACCCCCGGGCCGTAACCATAGCCTTGCGTCTCATAGTCCCCTCCGCTGCTATATGCCGAGAAAACCTTCATCAAGACGTTGCCGGTGAGAGTATCTGTGACCATCACATCTGGAGCGCCCACCAAGAGATCGTTGCCGCGCATCACAGCACCACCATCGGCGCGCACACTCTCGGCGAAGGAGAACTGGTATCCACTATCCTGCAGCTTCCGCAGAGCTCGCTCAACGGTGCGAGCCTGATCTAGGTTGAGAATGCCCACCGTCGGATTGCAGATCCCAATCGCTTTGGCAGTGGCGATACCATAGATAGCGTTCTTGACCATGCTTTCCACGCGCTCAGTAGCGGACGTGCCGGTGGTGGTGGCCAGAATCATCTCGCGACCCCGTCCAGGGGTGATCACCCGTCCTACTGTGGAGACGCCGATGGGGAAGCTGTAGTGCATGGTCACGCACGAGGATAAATCCCCGCTCTCCAACGCCTGTTCCATCGCCTTGTGCTGGGCTTTCTCGTCTTCGGCATGGATGCGAGGCAACTGGCTATCAACCTCTGGCCCGACCAGCACCACCTCTATACCGGGGTTCTGCTGCTGGGCCATCTCGGCTCCGCGCACGATCTCCTCCGGTCCATGCTCGCTGCCCAGCACAGTCACCCCCACTCGCACACGCTGACCGTATACGCCGGTTTCCAGGGCGTCTGCAATCTGATTGAACGCTTGAGACAGAAGCTTCTTAGCTGTTTCTGACAACTGTTTCACCTCCTCAGATTGTTGAATCGCTATTACTCGGCAAGTTTCTCTGCCAACTCGCGCATGGCTTCGGCGATCAGCTTGCGAATCTCATCCGAAGAGATGCCTGCTGCCTGTTCCGGTTGCAGCCCAGGGTTCTTCTCAATCACGAAAGAGACGCCATCAAACAGATTGGTCAAGCGGGCTAGGAACAGCGAGCCTTTGCCTACGACCATGAAGTTCTTGATGTCGCCATTTAGAATCATCTCCCGACCGCGGCCGATAAACGGAATGCCCGAGGGAATGTGACCTTGGGTCGGTGCCCAGCCCGGCATCCCGTGTTCCTTCACAAAGGTGGGAATGTCTGACCGCTGCAGATCTCCCCGTCTAACCCCCAGAGCGGCGATCATCTTATAGTTTGCTTCCGGGACATTGCCGGCACCGGCCGGAACGGTGATCTCAGGGTTCTGCATTTCCACGGAGTAGCGATCGATTTCGGTGATCTTCATCCCCACGCGATCCAGCGGGTCGGTGACGATGGCGCTGATTACGGCTTGCGGAGAGGCTCCGGAACCGATCAGATGCCGTCCAACGATATCCGTGCGCACGATCGGGTTGACACCGTCGTTCTCGCTGATCAGGATGGCAAAGGCACCCATCACGTCCTCCAGTACCGGCATGTTCTTCTTGATGTGGTCACGGCCGTTCATGCCCAGCTTAGCAGTTGCACCACCGGCCACCACCACCACGTGCTTGAACACTCCGGACTTAACCAAGGCAGAAGCGTTGATCATGGCGTGAGCTGGGCCGGCACAGAAGCTGCGGATGTCGCAGCCGGTGGCATTCTTAACGCCGACATGCTCTCCGATCGCCTTAGCGAAGTTGCCGCCGCCACGCTGGTTCATGTCGCCGGCAGCTTCTTCCGAGCATTCGATCACATAGTCGATCTCCTCTGGGTCGATCTGATTGTCGATCAACAGATGTCGGAAGGCCAAAGTCGCCGAAGCGGTGGAAGCCAAATTCTCAAACATAATGTGGGCTGCCAATGACTCATCGCTGTCATGGGCCCGGCGCACGCAGCCGACTAGGCGATCGCCCAGCATGAAAGCTTCACCGATCTTGTGGTTAACAGCCTTCTCTACGTCGGCCAGATCGACACCTGCGCCGATCTTCTGCATGTCCTTCTCGTTGAAGATAGGATGCTCGGCCAGTTTGGCCTTGATCTCGGCGGCAAAATCTTTCTCCAGCAGAACCAGATCGAATGCGTCCATAATCTTCATCATGGCGTAGAACTCATCCTCGGGCATGATCTCGCCATAGCGAGCAAAGCGCGAAGCGTTCTCCATGTTCTGCTGATACCATGGCTGGGCAATCCCTGCCAACTGATCGGGAGCAATCGCTCCGATATAGGCCTGGTTAGGTGGATAAGCCACTACTTCTTCGAACGTACGCAGGTGCTCGGGCAGCTTTTTCAGATATTCTGCCTCTGGATTATTTGCTCTTTCCATGATCTGCGTGGTGCCATGCTCCAGCAGGATGTTCGGAGCGTGCACCAGGGCATAAGCCGCAGCTCTAATTACCGGAAAAGACATGGATTCACCTCCTGTTATTCATCAACCATCAGCTTAGGTGTGCGGCGTGATTGCCGCACTCGGGGGACAATTTGCCGGCGTCAACCCTGCGGGCGCAGCCAATCCGTCCGCTAGAGTAGGGGCGCCACCCTATGGCGCCAGCGGCGGCACAGGGTGCCGCCCCCACGTCGTAAGGCGCAGGGGTGGAGGATACTCTATTGTGATACAGGAATGGGTAGTGATAGAGACCACTACCCATTTCTACTGCTACGACCGATCCTACTTAAAGACCGACTAGTCTTCGAAGACAGTCTGTTCGTGTACTTCGGTTTCCAGAGCCCGCAGGGCTTTGGTGACCAGTTTGCGCCGTAGTTCCTTCTCGTCAGCCGGCGTCATAGCCGGGTTGCCGAGAGGATGTGGGATCGCGATCGTGGGCACGATTCGGTTGGCACCCACCGTCAAAGAGATGGGCACTACCGTGCACATGTGTACTACAGGCAGGCCAGTGCGCTCAATTTCCTTCACCATCGTTGCACCGCAACGTGTGCAGGTGCCTCAAGTGCTGGTGAGAATGACTGCCTGCACGCCATCGTTGACCAATTCCGCCGCGATTTCCTTGGCGAACTTGGCAGCGTTGGCCACAGAGGTGCCGTTACCGGTGGTGGTATAGAAGTAGCGATGCAGTTCACCGATCTCGCCCTTCTGTTCCATTTCGCGCAGCACGTCTACCGGCAATACACGGTCTGCGTCCTGGTTGGCATACGTCGGATCGTAGCCGCCATGAGCAGTCTCATAGGTATCGGCGGTGAGATCGTTCACACCGGCGATATCGTACTTGCCGTACTTGCTGGCGCTGGAGGATTCGATGCGATCTGGGTTGCCAGCCGGCACAATACCGCCGGAAGTAACCAACGCAATCTTTGCTTTTGCTACATCCGCGATCGGCTGACTAGGAGCTACCCGGTCGAAAACCGGCATCGGATACTCGGTAGTGAACTCAGCACCCTGTAGCTTCTTGATCAACATGTCTACAGCGCGCTTGGAGCCGCGCTCCTGGAGGAATACGTTCTTGCGCACACCGCGCTCCATATAGCCTTCCTCAGCAGGAGAGCCCATCTCTTCGCCACGGCCGAGCTTGACCACCAATTTAGCAATCACTGGGATTACCTTCCGCATGGTAGCAGCAGAGTTGCCGGTCTCGACGATGTACGCAAACTTGCGATACATATCCACACCGGGGTTTTCCGGATACATGCCGGATACTACTGGGATGCCCAGCTCGTCGCTGACGGCCTTGGCCACTGCGCCACAGGCCACACCATAGCGACCAGCGTTGAACGCCGGCCCGGCCACAACCACGTCAGGGTTGTGCTTGCCGATCATCTCGATCACTGCCTTGCTGGCTGACTCGATATTCTCATTAAAGTAGCTGTCACCACAGAGCACAGTGGCGACGACTTCGCCGTCGTTACCTAGAGCAGCTTTCAGAGCCATGCCGGGACCCACTACTCCTGCCCGTTCCGACGGTGGCACGTCGGCTTTTTCTTCGCCGCCAATACCGCCGTAGAACTGGTTCAGATAGTGAACCACCCGTAGTTTCTTGTCGCTCATGTTCTTCCCCCCTTCAACAATCATCGGTACAAGCTGATAGTTGCTAAAGCAACAATCAGATGATTTGGGTGACATGTTCTCATCACATGCTTGGATACTTTATTTGTACTGGGAATATTGTTCGCGGATGGATTTCACTTCCTCGATGATCTCATCCACCTCCAGCACCATTTCCATCATGCCGATCTGCTCATCATAGACAGCCTCGTCGACTTGGTCTTTCAGTTCGAAAATGTGATAAACTGCGAGTCCTAACTGGACTCCTGCCAAAGGACCTGCAAAAGTCGGGTCACCAGCAGACACAGTCTCAGCAGCTAAGCCAGCGGCTTCAGCTTCTGCACCACCGAGAACAACAACCAGGTTCTCGGCACCGTGTTTTTCCGCTAGTTCCTTGATCCGACGTTGGTTTTCCAGGTCCATGGCACCTGCGGCCGTTCAGACAAA
>CAYVCY010000005.1:0-41084 GCA_964450265.1 uncultured Clostridia bacterium | reverse complement strand
ATCAAACTATACAACAATCTACTCGCCCTAGTGCTGATGATGCTGGCGGGGGCATGGCTGGCCAAGACCGGCTTGATCAGCCCCAAAATGCGCGCAGGTCTGAACCGGCTGATCTTCTCCTTTACTCTGCCTCTGCTTGTCTTCGACTCTATGCACGGCAGTATCAATCGGGAGCTGCTGGCCGAATCGCTCTACCCGTTGGCCTTTGGTGCCGGGCTAGCCCTCTTGAATGGTCTAGTGGCCTGGATGCTGGCACGGTTATTTCGCACCGCGCCTGAAGATCGTCCTTTGATGGCCTTCATGAACATGTTCGGGAATAACATCTACCTAGCCCTGCCGATGGTTACAGCGCTGTTCGGGTCGGAGGCGGCCAGCACGGTGATGCTCTACACCATCGGGTCAGATTTGGTGTTTTGGACCATAGGAGTGGCCTTGCTCTCCGGGCAGAAGTCTCTATCCGTCAAGGATCTGCGCCATCTGCTAAACCCCACCTTTTCGGGATTGGTCTTGGGCAGCCTGGCTGGGCTAGCCCAATTGCAGCTGCCTCTGTTTCTCAGCTATCCGATCAGCCAGATGGGTGGGTTGACCACCCCCCTATCGTTGATGCTTACCGGAGCGTCCTTGGCTGAGATTAGGCTGCGCGAAGGTGTCAGCGCCCGAGAGACCGGGGCTCTGTTGTTGGGAAAACTGATCATCTCTCCCGCCATAGCGGCAATCACAGCCGGGTTGTTGGGTCTGGGCAACGCACTAGGACAGGTATTGGTGATCATGGCCAGCATGCCCAGCGTCGTGCGATCGATCGTACTCTCCGATCACTACGGTTGGGATTCCCGCAAAACTGCGTTGGGAGTGTTGGCGACGACTGTTGCCTGTTTCATCACCATCCCTCTGGTGTTGACCTTGGTTTCGCGATAGCCGATCATTCCACCAGGCGAGGCTTACAAATCACCTCTTGGATCTTGGTCTCGATCACCCGCTGCGTATTCGCCGGCCTTATGACCAGCGCCGTGTCAGCACCCTTGCCAGTGCCGGCGATGGCTACGATATCTTTGCCGGGGATGATTAACCCGCCATCTTGGGCCATGCAACTGATCTCGACGCAGACTTTGGTGCCTTGGCCGAACATCCGCAGAGTGTGGGCCATAATCTCTACCGGATAAACGCCGTTGAACTTGTTGCTCAGGCTGCGCTCAGCGCCTGACAGGGCGTGAGTGGCAAACACCAACTGCATCCCAGCGGCCTTTAGCTTTTCTTTCACATCCTCTGTCATCGGATGCTCAGCATCGGCCCCGCGAAAGCCATAGACTTGGCCTACGATCACGATCTCGAACTCGTCGGCGTAGGGCAGCAATTCCTGAGCGGTGGTGCCCCGATAGGATGCAGCCACAATCTGCTTGATGCCTAGCTGTCGTGCCCGGGTAACAGCGGCTTGCACTGTCTGGGCAGTGTTCTCTTTCCCTGGCCTGTTGAAGATCATCTATCTCTCTCCTTACTGTTCCTTTTCCTATCTATTCTATCTCCACCTACCCATTTTCCTGCACTCCGGTTGAATAGTGACCCGTAAACAGCTCTGCTGTTCCCGCTGACCTCTGTCGCCAAGATCCACCAAGGGCGCGGTCGATCCTTTTCAGGAGATTATTCTCGCCAGACAACGCCAGCTGTTGACGGATGACCTGCAGCCAGCGTAACATGTATACGGGTGGAAATGCACAGACTGATGACTAGTGAGGTGAGACAAGTTGGACAGTGGCAGTTCCTGCGACCCACAATCTAGATCGGGATCCGGAGAGCGCCGCTATTCCTCAGATTAGTCTGCGCTTAGCTTGTGTGCGCCTCCTGGTCCAGAAAAGGAGGCGCTTATTTTGCTGAACCAATGCCTCATTCCCCCACAGGGGAGGTGTGCCCATGCTTGATCCCCGGTTGTTGCAACAGATCACCCTAACCGACGATCAGGACCTAATGCAGCTGTTTGAAGATGTGCTGCCGGCGGACCTGGCGAGGGCGTTGTCTGAACTGGATCGAGAAGAACAGGCACGGGTAGCCGGCGTACTCTCTGCAAGTATTTTCGGTTTGGTGTTGGAAGAGATGGAGTACAGCACTGCCGCCGACCTGCTGGCCGAGCTCCCGTTGACCACGGCGATAGCAGCGGTGGATCAGATGTCCAGTGACGATGCAGCAGACTTGCTGGCAGAGCTGTCACCGGAGTTGAGAGAGCAAGTTCTCCCGCAACTGACTGACCAAATTCAACTGCGTCAGCTGCTGTCCTATGACGAGGACTCCTCCGGAGGCATCATGGCCACCGAGTTCTTGGCTGTGCGCCCTAACTGGACCAGTGATAAAGCACTGGCTACTGTGCGAGAAATGGCTAGAGAAGCCGATGCTGCTTATTATGTCTACGTGACCGATCGCGCGAATCGGTTGCGGGGAGTGATTTCGCTGCGAGAGCTGGTGCTGGCGCCGCCTGCCACTCCTATTTGGCGGATAATGCGCGAAAACCCGATCGTTGTGAAGCCGGATGATGATCAAGAGACCGTAGCCGCACTGTTTAGGCACTATCACTTGCTGGCCCTGCCAGTAGTTGATGATGCCGGTGTGATGCAGGGTATCATCACCGGTGACGATATTCTGGAAGTCGTAGACGAGGAAGCTACTGAAGATATTCAACGTATGGCTGCTATGTCGCCGTCGGAAATACCCTATCTACAATCGTCCACCGTCAAATTAGCCAGACAGCGCCTAACGTGGCTATTGGTGCTGATGATCTCGGCCACTTTCACCGGTTCCATTATTCGCAGCTTCGAAGCCACACTATCGGAAATCGTCGCACTGGCGGTGTTCATCCCGGTCTTAATGGATACCGGCGGCAATGCTGGCTCCCAATCTGCAACCCTGATCATTCGTGGCTTAGCTCTAGGAGAGATCCGCCTGCGAGATTGGCTGCGGGTGCTGTGCCAGGAACTGGCTGTAGGCGCTATGGTCGGTATCGGATTAGCGTCTATCAACTTCTTCCGCATCTTGCTGATCGAGCGCTACTCGGTGAAGCTGGCAGCCGTGGTCAGTATCACCCTGTTTGTCACGATCATGTTTGCGAAATTGATCGGCGGACTGCTGCCCCTGGCAGCCAAGTCGGTACGGTTGGATCCAGCGATTATGGCCGGCCCCTTGATCACCACCATTGTGGATGCCGTGGCCTTACTCTGCTATTTCCAGTTAGCCTCGATGCTGCTCGCGATCAGCTAACTGCATAACCAGACAGACGGTCAAGACGAGAACACGTCCTGACCGTCTTTTGTTATCTATCAGCAGGCACTCATACCAGAAGTCAGGACTTCTTCTTTGAATCGTCCAGGATCAGGTCGCAACTGGGGCAGCGCTCCAACTGCCAAGACGGCACGTTGGTCGGCAACTTAGCATCGCAAGCCGGACAGTTCCAATAGCTGTGACGCAACCAATAGCTGATGCCCAGCAAGACAGCGCCGAGGCCCAACATCGAGCCCCAATAGACCGGAGGTATTTTGATGAACCACAAAAAGACCGAGCCGAACAGGATAGTCTTGGTCGCGCGCATAAAACGTTCGCTGAGGTCTTTGTGATATAGCGCCTGCATATACAGGGCCTTTTGTTCACGATCCATCTTCATCAGTATTCACTCCTCTATTCGCCCATCATCACCTTCCCGCAGGTCGACGGCTAGATGAACACATATAGTATTCACCAATTCTGCTCATGACCACCCTTTTCCTGCTCCAATAGACAAAAGGCCGCTAGATGACAGTTATGTCTGCAGGTTGAGCGCTAGCTGATCTCCACATTCCCTGTCTCTTCCCAGTTTGAAAAGGCCGGTGAACACGCTATTCTGCTGGCCAGTTACAGGTTTACCTGGTATTCCTTGCGGCCGGGATAACAGATTGCACCTTAGCAAAGTCGGGCAGGAAGTGTTGCTTGAATGTCGAAGTAGATGTTGCAGGCAATATAGGGATTGATTGTTGTGTAAGCAACTATCAGCTTGCTCTGAATAGGAGGGCTTCACCGATGAAACTTAAGAGATCGACTATCCTGCTCTTGCTGCTGCTGGTCTGCGCGGCATCCTTAGGCCCTGTCGTCGCCGCAGAGCCGGGTCAGCTACCCGGCACAGCTCCCGAGCAGGATGCTGAAGAGGTTGTAGTGACCGAAACCGAGCCAGACTTGGCGGAACCAACTGATCCTAAAGACGATCAAGCGGCCAGCGACGCCGTCCAAAATGCCGTGCCTGAACTCAAGTTATCGCTGGGCCAGACGATTATTCTACGGTACCGCCTGCTAGAATCCGGGATGTTTAGCTGGCACGTGGTGGTGGATGAAATGCAGCCACAGTTGTTGTTGCGGCTGTCCATCCTCTCCATGGTGTCGGAATCAGAGCAGCCGGCTGAGTTGTCTAGCAGCCTGATCACTCAGGGGGACAACAGTGGCACGATGGAGCAGGTTGCTGCCGGCGATGTGATGTTGCTGCTGACACTGCAGACAACCGGGACGGACTGGATCGCAGAGACAGGAGCAGAGGCAAAACCCCCATCCCTCACTCTCCAGGCCACCGTCGCTGGGAACTTGGAGCCTAATGACGATCTTCCTGCCAGGATGACGGTGGTCAGTCCGGACTTTGGCAGCGAGTATTTCGGCAACGAACCGTATTTGACCATGGAAGTGCTCACCGAGCCTTTCTACCCGGTCTATTTTGGCACCTCTGACGAAGCTGTGGCGGCCGATCAACACGGCTCGGCGAGCCAATCCATGCGCTTGACCGATGGTCTGATCAACTCCCTCCAGGCCTTTACTGTCAGCCCGGGAGGGCATATCTCTCTTTGTTCCGTGGTGGTGCTTAACCACTGGGTGACGGAGAATCCAGCTCAGACGGTGCAGCTCAGCCGTCAACCAACGATCGAATTGGCTGTCCCGGCTGCAGGAGCAGTTGACCTAGAGAGATCTCAGTTGACCGTCGACGGCCAGCCGCTGGCGCTACAGGCTGACCTAGCCAATAACGTCGTTTACGCTAGGCCGATCGCGCCCCTGGCGCTTGGACTGCATCGGGTAGAGGCGGTGCTGCTCACTCAAGCACCCGCAGACAGCCAACAGGCAGAGCAGCTGTTGGACTCGCTGTCCTGGCAGTTTGTGATTCCTGAGCATCGTGTCGCCGATTTCTGGCCAGATCAATCCACCTATGTGATCAACCAGCAGGAAATGCGATTGGATGCGGCGCCCTATCTTGACCCAAAAAGCAGCACCACCATGCTTCCGTTGCGGGTCTTAGGAGAGCTGATGGACGCAAACGTACAGTGGTTGCCAAAGGAGCAAAGTGTGATCTTCCAGCGAGGAAGCAAGCAGGTACAGGTCTTCATCGACCGAAAGACGGCTTTGGTGGATGGGCGAGCGGTGGAACTCACCCTAGCGCCTGCCTTGGTCAATAACCGCACCATGGTCCCCCTCAGGTTTGTCACAGAGAACTTAGGGGCGCAGGTAACCTGGAACCAAGCAGCCCGCCAGATCACCGTTCGGGTTATGCTGGATCATTAGGTCGTCAAGTAGCGCCTAAGCGCGCAGTCTCGCCGATGGCCCGTCGACACAGGGGTCTTCATATCGAGAATGGGCAGCTTTCGTCTGTAATGGATAATAGACAGGGGGTGAAACCAGTGTTCGCCCCCTGTCTTTGCTGAGACTAAATACTATTGCTTGTCTTTGGTAGGCTTGATCACCACCAGGCCCCGCTCCAGATCGGCCTCAACCACTTCCCCATCGCACGGCGCCAGGTACTCGCGCTCTCCGATTCCAAAACCGTAGCTCTCCCAGGCGACCGTCTCGCCGGCCAGCACCTGCTGACCAACGCGGCGAAAGCAGATGCCAGGGAAGCCGAAGTCTACTACGGGCAATTTGATCAGCTGATATCCGGCATCGAGCAGGGAATCTAAGGCTGGATAACGCCGATTGACCGCGGTGATCCGTCGTCTGAACAGCGGTACTGGGCGTCCAAACAACAGCTCGTTCACTTCCGCCCTTTGCGCCAGTAGGTACGGAACGGCCGTTGCTGCGCCAAAAGCGAACAGGCTGAATAATGTGGCCCGCACCGCCAGAGCAAAGTCGATGTTGATGGGCAAATAAGAAAAGCGTTCGATCAATGACACGATGGCCAGCGCTGTGCAGATGCCAAGCACGGCAGTGAGTGCCCCTTCCAGCACGAATAGACCACTCAGTTCCTTCGGTCTTAATCCCATGCTCTTCAATAGGGCGAGCTCCCGGCGGCTGTCCATAAAAGTCAGCAAGCTGAACGTTCCTACGCCCAGGACGAGGAACAGGAATAGCAGGCCTACCCCCTGCCCACCGCTGGAAAAGGCAACTTGCACCACTTGCAGAGCCAGCTCCGAGGCTGACGAGGCGGTCTGCAGGGTTACCCCCGCGGGCATGCGATAGCGCCAGCTGTCGAAATTAGGCCCACGGCGATAAAGAGTGACTTCACTGCCCTTTAAGAGGATGCCCTGATCCCGCAGCCAAAGGCTGTCCATCACGATGGCCGGATAGAAATCATAAGCGTGATAGAAGCCAGCCACTTTCCCTTCCGCCCGCACATAGAGCAGATCCTGCAGGATAGCGACTTCAAAGGGGCTACCCACGTCTATCTGGTTCACTCCTCGCAACTCTTCCGGCAGCCACACCTCACCCGCGGCCGGAACTGGCAGCGGCGCATTCGGCCTGGCTAGGCCAGATGCTGCCACCGGTTGCATGCCCAGCGGGGTGGCCATCTCTAGCTGATGAAAGGATTGCAGCACCTCCACGTAAGCAGCCGGAACCAGATAGGACAGGCCTGGCTCGGTGGTGAGTGCAAAGTCGGCAGGGAAATCCGAATCAGCTACCCGATGGGACATATAAGCACCCATGTGATTCATGTAGCCCCAATAGAGTAGCCAGGCGGTAACCACAGCCGCCGCAATCACTACCGATGCCAGATGTGACTTATGCTCGGTTAACCAACGGCGTCGAGCCAGAGAGAGCAGGTTCTGCATGCCCTATCAACCGACCAGCTTGCCATCGAGCATATGAAACACTCGGTTAGCGTGCTGCAACATGTTTTCATCGTGGGTGATCATCACGAAAGTCTGACCGTCCTCTTCATTCAGACGCTTGAACAGCTCTACGATGCCATCTCGGGTGTGCGAGTCCAGGTTGCCGGTAGGCTCGTCGGCCAGCACCATGGCCGGCTGATTGGCCAGCGCCCGGGCGATTGCCACCCGCTGCTGCTCACCGCCGGAGAGCTGCAACGGCAAGTGGTGCATCCGCTTGGCCAGCCCCACCTTCTCTAGCAGTGCCTCTGCCCGTTCCTTCGCCTGCCTGCGGGGTACCTTGATGAATTGCATCGGCAGAGTGACGTTTTCTAAAGCGGTCAGGTGGGGGATCAGATTAAAAAACTGAAACACATATCCCAGATTATGCCTGCGAAGCATGGCCAAGCCGTCCTCGCTCAGCTGCTTATAGGATTGCCCCTCCAGCACCACATCGCCACTCATCGGCCGATCCAGCCCGCCCAGCAGGCTGAGCAAGGTGCTCTTCCCGCTGCCGGAAGGGCCGACAATGATGTTCAGACTACCCCTTTCGATCTCTAAGTTGACATCGTTCACCGCATAAATCGTCTCACCCAGGTGAAAAGCTTTATGCAAATTGACTGTCTGAAGCAACACATTACTCACCGCGTAACACTCCCATCACTGTAAGATTAGACATCTGTAGAGCCGGTAATAGGCTGAAAAGCAGACTGACCAAGCTAGCCAAACCGACCACCTGAGCATACTCAGCCCATGTACGGGCCAGCACTGTCATCCAGGGGACGTTATTTCCCAGTTCAATGATCACGCCGCCCATGCGCACCAGCAGGAAGCCGGCGCTCGCCCCGATCAGCGTGACCACTAAGGATTCGCTGATCGCCATGGCCACGATATCCTTCCGCCGAGCCCCCAATGCTTTCAGGACCCCGATTTCTTGGCGACGGGCCGTTGACCCAGTGAGCATGCGGCTGGCAATCAGCATCCCGGCGATCAGGTAGAACAGCACGCCCATCAGTTTGCTCAAGTCGATCGGCACCGCCAATCTAGTTTCTCCAGGACGATACCATGTCGAGGGGACATTATAGAAACGGTCGATGATCTCCCCATTCTCCATGCGGTAGGCAAAGTCAGCCACGCTGACGAAGGTGAATTGAGGGTACTTGGCCTGTAGCGTACCCACGGTTCGGGCCAGGAGATCCATATTCTCCACTTGCAGCACCAGGTTATTCAGGGGAAGGTTCCCTCCAGAGCTGGCCTGTTGCCAAAGCTGAATCCAAAGATCCTGCGGCAACCAGACGTATCCACCGTGCAGATATCCCCGTTCCACCATCGTATCGCCTTGCTCATTCTGGTAGGTGATGCTTCTGGTGACGATGCTCACATTGTTCACCACCGGCACCTCGATCTCAAAGGTCTGCGAGTAGTCCGGCAGGTAGTCTCCGTTCGACAGGGATGTGAGCAGCGGGATCTGCAGTCGTGCCACCTGGTCGCGGCTTGGTATTTCCATCGCTGCTCTAGCTTTTTGTCTCGCGCGGACTAACTTGCGCTGATATATCTGCTCCGGCGTGGGCCGGACCTCTTCGCTGGTGCTGCTCACTTCAGAATCCAGAATGGTAGCGGCGATCTCCACTATCACCTGCTGGTCCACTTCCAGATGAGTATTGACCAAGGCAAACGGCTGTCCGCGCTCTATCAACTCCAAGTACAGTGAGACATCAGTGTTCAACAGCTCAGCCAACCGAGCCGGTTCGGGCAGGGGCAAGACAGTCACATTCGTGTACCGGTCCTTCAGGCTGAAAGCGTTGGTCATGCTGGCTGGCAACTGATGTTGCAGGCTATAACCACTGATCCCTGGCTGGTGGAGCAGTTCATTCAGCATCATTGCTGGTATAACCTGCGACGTCCGTTGCCCCTCCACCCCTAGGAATCCATCCCGATACAACTCGGGGTAATAGGCTTCCAGCCACGACAACCCCGTCTTCTGTAGACGGATCGGCTTCAGCCCGGTGTCGGCGGTGATGTCTGACAGCTGTTGCCCGGCCCAGCGCACCGGCGAGACCAATATCTCCCCACCCAGCAGAGTGCGATAGAATTGATAGCTGTCCCTTGTGCTCACCTGGCTGTATGAGAGGGCTGATGTCAAGCTGATCGCACTCAGCGTCATCGCGATCAGCACCAACAGGCTACGTCCTAGCTGTCGCAGGCTATTGATCAGCCCCAGTCGTACGAACATATCCCGTCCTCCCCTCTTGCATCAACGATGAAGCTAATGGTAGGTTTCCTTCATTCTAAACTGGACGTTAGAGAATGGCGAGGGAAAATGCTGTTCTGTTAGCATAATTCAGCTAACATTGCCCGGAGTGACGCGTGGTGGCACCTCACAGTCCCCACTTGTCACTCCGGGGCGATCACCAGCACCCCACTGCCCAGGTCGCACTCC
This sequence comes from uncultured Clostridia bacterium, assembly GCA_964450265.1. Classification (GTDB taxonomy): domain Bacteria; phylum Bacillota; class UBA994; order UBA5500; family UBA5500; genus JAEZJZ01. The sequence goes on along the minus strand of CAYVCY010000005.1, from coordinate 31,580 downwards.
ACCACTACCCCGTCACACGGAGCCAAATAATGGCGTTCACCCATCCCCCAGGTGTGGCTTTCCCAGGCCAACGTCTCGTTCTCCTTCACCGCTTGGCCAGCCTGGCGAAGACAGATTCCGTCAAATTGCCCATCCGGAACTGGTAGCTTTACCACTCGATAGCCGGCAGCCACCTTTTCCTCCAGGGCGGCGTGACGCCTGGTCAGCTCCTTGTGTTTAGTGCGCCAGATAGGCACCGGTCGGTTGAACATCAACTCCAAGACGCCGGCCTTTTCACCTAGCAGGCTAGGAATGATCGTCGCTGCAAAAAGAGCAGCCACAAGGCCGAGCAGACTGCGCCGGTAGACAGAGGTGGTGAGCATCATGGCGAAAGGAAACCGGCCAACTAGCATTTTGCTAGCAATTACGGCCAGCAACCACCCAGCGATCACAGAAATTGCGCTCTCCAGCCAAAATACGGCGCTTGCCTCCCGCGGCCGTAGCCCCATGCTCTTCAGAATGGCCAGTTCCTTGCGCGTGTCCATGTAGCTGAGCATAGTGAAGGTACCAACACCGAGCACCATCAATGTGAACAGTAAAGCTATGGCCGAGCTGCCGCTACTCAGCGTGCCGGCAACCACCCGCCTCGCTTGAACGATGACATCATGACTGCGCACCCGAGTGGCTGTGCGAGTGAGGTACTGCACTGTGGAATCCCACGTCCCTCCATCCGCCAGTCGGTCATAGAAGAGACGGGACTGCTCCGGCAATTGCACTCCCCGCTGGAGCAGCCACCCAGCATCGACGAAAACATCGGTGAAAAACGATGAATGAGGAAAGGATCCGGCTACCTGAGCGGATAGGTTCAAGAATCGATTGGACTGCAGAAATCTGAGTGGAAAGCTGTCACCGCTGCCCAGCTGCCAGCGTTCAGCAAGTTCGTCGCTCAGCCATACCTCTCCATCGTCCGCATCGGGCAGCAGTTGGCTCTTTCCAACAAAAGTGATCGCGCCTAATTGTAGGCGGCCATAGGCGCTTTCGACCGGAAGGCTCCTGAAGGCACCGGCCCGTGACGCCTCGCGGAACTCGGCGAATATGCTATCATCTGGCGCATCCAGAATCAGGTCTGCCGGCTCTTGCGGCACGACTACTCGTCCCGCTAACGCCTGAGCAGTCGCCTCTCCATATCCCCAAAACAGCATCCACGCCGTCAGCACGGCGGTGGTGATCAGCACGCTAGCCACTTGGGCCTTTCGATTGACCATCCACCGTCGCACGACCAATCTGAGCAGGTTACTCACCGCGTAGCACCCCCATCACAGTCAAGTTGGATAGGCGAACGGCTGGCAAGAGAGCGAACAACAGAGAAATCACTGTAGCCATTCCCACCACGGTTGCCCCCTCAGTAACCGTTCGCAACAGGATATCCGACCAGGGTAAGCCGTTACTGCGCTCGATGGCTATCCCACCCAGGCGTACCAGCAGAAAGCCGATCGAGGAACCGAGCAACGAGATCAGCATTGCCTCAGTCATCGCCATCACAGCCACATCCCGCCTTCTTGCTCCTAGTGTCTTCAGAATTCCAATCTCCTCCCGCCTGGCAGCTGCCCCGGTGAGCATGCGACTGGCGATCAGCATGCCAGCGATCAACAGAAAGAGGATGCCTATTACCGGCCCTAGCTCTGCCGGAACCGCCAGGTTGGCGTCTCTCACTGGAGAGTAGGTATGCGGCGGAGCACGGTAAAAAAAGTCGAGTCGGGACGTCTGCTCCATGCGTTTGGCGAAGCTGGCCACATCGATGAAACTGTATTGGGGGAAGCTCTCCCGTAACGAGGCCACGATCTGCTTCAGCTGACCCATGTCGGATACCTTCAATGCCACGTTATGCAGGGGCTGACTGGCACCGTCAGAGACTACTTCCCAGAGCTGCTGCCAGCTGTCGCCGGTCAGATAGATATTTGACGCGTGCAAACACCCCTGCTCGGTCAAGGTACCAAAGCTAGTCTCCCAACTGATCGCCCTGGTGGGCATGCCCACGTAATCGGCCACCACAACCTGCACCAATACAGTGTCGCTAAAATCAGGGGAGTAACTACCGTCCGGTTCGCGTCGCATCTTAGGTAACACAAGCTCAGCCCGCTCTCCCGGTTGGGGTAACTGCATCTCTTTCGTCAATCTACCCGAAGCCACTGATCTACTCATCCTTCTCAGTTGATCGAGGTCAGGCGGGACTGCGCTATCACGACTGTAGTGCAGATCGCTATCCTTTACCTGCGCCGTGGCTGCCTCGAGCAGCTCTTCCGGAAAGGTGAGCCAATAATTGATCCAAATCAGCGGCAGCTCATGGTCAGGGTAATTCGCTAAGTCAAAAGGCTTCACTCCGATTTCTGGGTCAATCACGTCCAACAATCCATCTGCCGGCAGAGGTAGGATAGTGAACGAAGAATAGTGTTCGTAAGTCAGTGACAAGTTGGTCATCTCAGCCCCCATCTGCGGTTGAACCGCCAAACCTTCCACGCCGGGATGTCGAAGCAGCTCGGCGATTTCTGCTTCCGTGAATGCCTGCCTGGGCTCCGCGTCCGCGTCAGTAAGATAACCTTCCTGGAATAGCTCAGGATAGAACAACTCCAGGCGATTCAAGCCCGTACCCGGCAGACGGCGATGCACCAGGTGACCGCTCGTATCCAGGTCTCTCACCCCTTGACCGACCCACTTCACCGGAGAAACGAGAATCTCTCCCCCTAGATAATCCCGGTAGAACTGATAACTGCTGCTCATCTCTTGTTCGCTGAAAGAGAGGGCAGAGGTCAAGCTCATTGCAGCCAAAATCATGCCCAGCATCACCAACAGGCCACGCCCGAGCTGGCGCAAGCTGTTTCTCAACCCTAAGTAGACAAACATAGCGCTCCCTCCTGTCGATCATCAGATCTGGTCTAGGTAAATTCTATATCTTGGCTAACTCGGTGGCGATGCAGGAACATGTTCTCGTTTGCACATTGTTGCCAATTTGTGTGACACGGGGGGACAGTCCCCACGTGTCAGCAGGGAATTCGTTTTGATATGTTTGCAGATAATATCCTGCAAGGTGGTGAGCGAATTGACGTCCGTTTGGAACTGGGTTGTCCTGGCCGCCCTGGTCATGACATCCGCCTTTTTTTCAGCTACTGAGACGGCCCTCACTGGGGTGAACCGGATTCGCTTGCGCACAATGGCGGAGGGCGGCAACAAGAGGGCGCAGATCGTAGAAGACTTGAAGAGCCAGCCACAGCGGTTGCTCGCCACCATCCTGGTGGGCAACAATATCGCCAACATCGCAGCTTCCTCTTTGCTCACCGCGGTGATGATTGAGCTGGTGGGTGGTGGCCGGGCAATCACCATTGCCACCGGGGTGGCGACTGTGGTGATCTTGGTATTTGGAGAGATCGCTCCTAAGAGTGTGGCAACCCTCAAGCCTGAAGCACTGGCCTGCCGATTAGCAAAGCCGGTGCGCTGGTTGACGCGACTGCTACTCCCCGTAGTATGGCTGCTGACACTGTTGGCGGGTGCCTTGGTGCGTATCCTGGGTTCTCCCTCCGATCTAGGCGACGACGTGACCGAGGATGAAATCCGTACTTTGGTCAACGTAGGCGAGGAACTAGGTGTGATCGAAGGCACCGAAAGCAAGATGATTCATAGCGTCCTGGAGTTGACCGATACGCCGGTGCGCAATGTGATGGTTCCCCGGACCGCCATCACCGCCATCGACGTCGACGTCTCGCACCAGGAGCTGCTGGATGTGATTCGACGCGAGGGCTACTCGCGGTTGCCGATCTATGATGGAGACATAGACAACATCATCGGGCTGCTGCACGTGAAGGACGTGTGTGCCCTCACAGACGATGAACGGATAAGCTTTGAGCTATCTAAGCACCTGCGTCCAACTATCTTTGTGCTGGAGACCAAACGCAGCGGATTGGTGTTGCGCGAACTGCAGAAGCACCGCGTATACATGGCCATCATCATCGACGAATATGGCGGCACAGCCGGGCTGGTAACCATTGAAGATCTGATTGAGGAAATTGTGGGAGAAATCGTGGATGAATATGACGTAGAAGACCCACCGGTAGAGGTGTTTGACGAATTCACTACCGTTTTCGACGCACGCATGACTGTAGATGAGGTGAATCAGGAATTAAACACCAAGCTACCTGTAGATCGGGCGGGAACTATCGGTGGTCTGATTTACGATCAACTGGGGAGGATTCCCAAGGCAGGAGATTCTGCCACCTTGGGACGGGTGCAGCTAACCGTAGATAGAATGGACCGCCGCAGCATCGAGCGGGTGAAGGTGACGCTAAAGCCATAAAGTAAAAGAGGACCTTGATCAGAAGATCAAAGTCCTCTTCTTTCACGGCAAAACGATGCCTTTCGCTCCCGTTCACGCCAAACACTGACAGTATTCGAGTCTCATTTTCGACAAATACTGAAAGTAGTAAAGCACGAGGAGGTGATTCCAAGTGGCACTAGGCAGCAGCTCTAGCAACAACCCGGTGGTCCCCAATTCCAAGAAAGCTCTGGACCAGTTCAAGTATGAAGTGGCTCAGGAGTTGGGAATCCAGACTCCGGCTGATGGTTATTGGGGCACAATGACCACCCGTGACACCGGCGCTATCGGTGGGCACATGGTTCGTAAGATGATCGCCATGGCCGAGCAGGCTTTGGCTAATCGCAACCAAGGCTAACAGCTTCGTCTTGCCTACAGGGCGGACTGCGCGTCCGCTCTTCTTCCTTCTTGTTCCCAATTTTCGCTGCAATATGCAAACGCCGCCACATTCTTACCGAGGCGGCGTGTTTCGTTTCGTCTAGTTGGCAGCATCTGGGATGCTGCCGTGGAAATGCTAGAACTCTAGGATGCTGCGACTAGACGGCAGCATCCTGGAGCGCAAACATCAATTGACCTGAGGCAGCCACTTGTCCATCCACGGTTGCTACTGCCTTTCCCTTTCCGATCGGACCTCGCTGGTAGGTTATCTCCACGCTCAACAACAGCTGATCGCCCGGCTTCACCTGCCGGCGCCAGCGTAGCTTGTCTATGCCAGCAAAGAGTCCGATCTTTCCTTTATTTTCCGGTAGGCTGAGCAAGGCCACTGCCCCTACTTGAGCCAAAGCTTCGACGATGAGCACGCCAGGCATCACCGGATAGCCTGGAAAATGGCCGGCGAAGAAAGGCTCGTTGATGGTCACATTCTTGATACCGGCGGCGGATACACCAGGAGTAATTTCGGTAATGCGATCGACCAGCAAGAAGGGATAACGATGAGGCAGGATATCCATGATCTGTTGGATTTCCAAGCACAAACACCTCCGGGCGCTAATTTGCACATCGTTGTGCACAAAGAGCATATCGCAAACCAGCCGCCAATTCAAGTGAGAGACAGTGATGCTCCACCGAAAGCGTTGGCAAATCGTCGAAGTCGGTCATTCTGAATAATTCGACCAGTTCAACATGAACACCGTGTGGAATCTGGCAAAGCCCGTAGCCAATGGCATGACAGAGACTCTTCGCTGGGCCAGAGTGACAATCATGAGTTTCCTCAGGGCTTCGACATTCCCCCCTTACCATTCCTAGCGCAGTGGGGTCCATATCCTGTTTTCCCTAGGAATATTTTGGCAGCAGGAGCTGGACTCCTGCTGCCGTTGCTAAATGTATTGATCACCTAACCTGGGGCTTAATCCTCTAAAGGACTGCAACTGTCAAAATAATGGATTAGCAACCACTGTTCAAACAGCAGCCCTTGTTCTTCCAAGCTGAGCGAATGCAAAGGAGATCCGATCAACCGCCTTACGCTTTGCGCCGACAACGGAAAGTTCATAGCTATCCCTCCTTGACTACATATCAATGTTAAGGTATGCAATTGGCATGCTACGAGTGAGCCAATAGGCGCTGCTCTGTTAAGTTCTCTTTAGCACATACTGCTTCACAATAAAGTTCAGCTGTGGTTACCTTCCGGTCTTCTCCGGCCGATACCCCAGCGAAACTCCGCAGATATCTGCTGTCGCTCGGTCCAGAGCGAACAGGTCCGAAGGGCCCAGTTCCTGAAGGCGGCTCCTTCCTAGCGCCCGCAGACCTTCAGTCATTTCGTCCACACAGGAGTTCAGATAACGGCCTAGGGACTCTGCCCCCTGCTGCCAATCGAAATCCTTGGCAGACGATCCAGAATACCAGACCAACTGGGTGGGGGGGTCATAGGGAAGGGTGTGCAGAACTTGCTCGTGAGAGATGGCGAACAGAGCAGCCGTCCCGATAGCTACGGCGTCAGCCCCTAGTGCTAGTGCTTTGAGGTAATCGCCGGGAGTCTTCAGTCCGCCGGAGATGACCAAGCTCACCTTGTCCCGAGCCCGAACCTGCTCCAAATGGCTCACTGCTCTGACCAGGGCGAACAGAGTAGGCAAGCAGAAGTCATCCTGTAGTAGCGGCGGGGCCCCTTTGGTGGCCGCTTCTGCCCCATCGATCACGATATAGTCAACGTCGGCCGCCAAAATGTGGTCCAAGTCCTGCTCCAAGTGTTTGCCTGGGCTGAGTTTGACTCCAATTGGTGCACCATCGGATCGCAGGCGCAGTCTGCACACCAGCTCTGCCAGGTCCTGCGGACGGTGTACTTCTGGCTGCCGCGATCGGGCCAAAGCGGCTTCACCTGGCGACACCTCGAACATGCGGCAGAGGTGCTCATCCATCAGTTGGGGCTCCATAATCGCTCCTACCCCGCACGATGCACCTTGACCGAGTTGGATTTCCACTGCATCAGCCTGGCGAGCATGTTCAGCCGATTTGCTCCAGTGCCCACGGTGATACTGGTAGACCAGAAGATTAGCTTCTTTGCGCTCTGACTCCAACCAGGCGCCCTGCCCCGTGTTGGTGGATGTGCCGGCTAAACTGGCACCGCGGGCTAAGGCCAACTTTGCCGACTCGCTCAAAGCCCAACCATAGGCCATCGCTGAGATCATGATCGGGATGGCTAACCTGAGCGGTCGGTTGGCCCTAGCACCGATGGTCACCGATACATCGACCGGAGAACAGACCTGTAGGGGCATCCTATGCAGCTGAGCCACGTCGAACATCAATTGACTGAAGTTGGGGAAAATCTTGGGGGAACCGAGAGGACGCTCAATTACTTTGCCGGAACTGGAGCGCAGCTCTAATTCAGCCAAATTCTGAATGCCAAATCTCCTAGTGGCCGAGAACAACTCCAACAGGTTTTGATCGTAAGGATCGGTCATCAAGACGCGCGCCGAACGCCGCACCAGGTGGGCCAACAGAGGCCGGCTAGCCATCAGCAGCCCCAAACTGCCGACGGCTGTACCGGCAAGAAAGGGCATCAGGTCGCCGTCCCAGAATGTTGGCTGAGATTTTCGCCGGTTCGAATTCCTTTGGCGACGCATTTTGGGCTTGCGCAAAGGCCTCTACCTCCTTCTGGTGGTGCATATCCACCTGCCTACTATTTTCTGTACAAATGCTGTTAGGTATGTATTGTCAATGGCCTTTGAAGCATCTATTGGTCTGGGGCGGCGTTGCGGGAGCCGCCGCCAAAGGTTATGCTGGTCTGAGAGGTGGAGAAAATGGCTTTTCAATGGGAGAGAAGGGCGACGGGGGCTGAGGATGGGCGGCTGCTGCGGGAGGTGCTGCGGGGTGAGGTAGGCATCTCTCGTCGCCTGCTATACGCGCTCAAGTTTCGGGGGGAGATTGCCATCAACGGTTTGCCGGTGACCGTGCGGGCCAGGGTGAAGGAAGGAGATCTGATCACCCTGCATCTGCTAGAGACGGCGGAGCAGCGAGTCATCCCCCAGCGGCTGCCACTGTCCATCGTCTATGAGGACCAGGACCTATTGCTTGTGGAGAAGCCTGCAGGCATGATCGTTCACCCGGTGCCGCCTGAACCGACTGGGACCTTGGCCAACGCCATTGCCTGGCATTGGCAGCAGCAGGGCTTCGGCGGCCCGGTGCGGATAGTCACCCGCTTGGATAGGGACACCACCGGTCTGGTCTTGGTAGCAAAGAACCCCTTGATCCAGCATCAGTATGGTCAAGGAGGCGCGGCGCTCAGAAAACATTATCTGGCCTTAGTTCATGGCCGACCAGAGGCCGAAGAGGGCCTGATTGATGCCCCGATAGCGGTCAATCCTGATCACCCGGTGACCCGGATGATCGCGCCTAGTGGCCAGCCGGCCCAGACTGCTTGGCAGGTGATCTCAAGCTTTGATCGATATACTCTAGTGGAAGCGGAGCTGCTCACCGGCCGCACCCACCAGATCCGGGTGCATTTCGCCTGGCTGGGTCACCCGCTATTGGGGGACAGTCAATATGGGGGCGGGGAGGAGTTGATCGGGCGCCAAGCACTGCATTGCCACCGCCTGGAGCTGCAACATTACCGCACCGGGAAACTGCTGCAATTTCGTTCTCCACTGCCTCAGGATATGGCCAAATCTCTGCAATAACAGATAATTTGCCGCCTGATCGCTTGCCTGAGCCGCGATAAAGGCGTACAATAGGGACAAGTAGGACAACTGTTCTACCGTATCCCCCCAGCACCTATTCCTTTGCCGCCCGATGATCATCGGGCGGTCTTTTTTTGAGGCAAGGGCGAGGCTCCGGGGTTCGCTGAGTGCCCTGCACTCTGTCATTCTGGGTCTTCAGCCGAAGAATCTCAAAACCCGGCGACGCTCTGGCATCGCCGGGTAAGACCCTTCGCTCCCGCTCAGGGTGACAGAATTAAGGGCGTCCCTCACGACTGCGCTTTCGAGCCTAGCGCTTCTACCATGGCCGGGATGGCACCTAACAGCTTGCTGGCGTCGGTAGGGATGACCAGCTTGCTGCTCGGGCTAGCCCCTAGACCCTTCATGGCATCTATACCTTGCAGCATCACGTAATACTCTGGCGTAAGGCCGGCCGACTGGATCAGTTTCAATCCTTCAGCGGTAGCTTGCTGCACCCGGATAATCGCCTCCGCCTGACCGTCGGCTTCCAGTATGCGACGCTGCTTTTCGGCTTCTGCCCTTAAAATCTCCTGCTCACGAGCTCCTTCAGCCTGCAGGATCATGGAGCGCTTGGCACCTTCAGCCGTCAAGATAGCCGACTGCTTCTCTCCCTCTGCCCGCAGGATAGCTTCCCGCCGTTCGCGCTCGGCGCGCATCTGCTTCTCCATCGCATCCTGGATATCCCGGGGCGGCATGATGTTCTTCAGCTCCACTCGGTTGACCTTGATACCCCATTTGTCTGTGGCTTCATCCAGAATCACCCGTAGTTTGGAGTTAACCAAGTCCCGTGAAGTCAACGTCTCATCCAGATCCAGTTCACCGATGATGTTACGCAAGGTGGTGGCCGTCATGTTCTCGATGGCGCTTCTCGGATTGGAGATTTCGTAGACGTAACTGGTCACGTCAGTGACTTGGTAATAGACCACGGTATCGATCTGCATGGTCACGTTGTCCTTAGTGATTACCGGCTGAGGTGGGAAGTCCACCACATGCTCCCGCATATCCACAATGGCCCGCACATGATCGATGAAAGGCACTATGAAGTTCAGCCCGCTATTCATCACCTTGTGATACCTGCCCAAGCGCTCAACGACCACCTGTGTGGACTGCCGCACCAACTTGATCGCTGAGATGGCCGTCATCAGTACGAACAAGCCCAAGAAGACGGACAACACTATACCAACTATATTACCTGCATATTCTGGCATCCTAGTTCACTACCTCCTCTACACATTTGCCCTGTTCTTCCACGATGGCCTTCACCCCGTCGAGCCGCTTGATTACCACCCGTCTCCCGGCGGCAATCCTGCACCCGTCGTCGCTGCGGGCGGTCCAGATCTCACCGTTGGCCTTGATCTGCCCTTCTGCCTGCATGTTGTCGATTGCTTGTACTACGACACCTACTGTGCCGATCATCCGATCGGCATTGGTCTGCTTACGCTCGCCACCATAGATCTTAGCCAAAGAAGGCCGCAACAACCACAGGAACAGTACCGATGCTACAGTGAACACGATCGCCTGTAGAGGCCAATTCTCAGTAAACAGTGCGAGTATGGCTGCCACCAGTGCTCCTAGAGCGAAGAGAGAAGAGAAGAATGAGACAGTGACTATCTCCAATACCCCAAGGGCCAGTGCGACCAGTATCCAGATTGCCCAATCTGGCATCTAACCACCTCCTTGTCGCTTCTCCAGTTACTATTAACTACGCAGTGATGGCAGTAAAGTTCCCCGATTACCCGATAAGTGCATCAAATATGTGAAGTGGACGCGCACCTCGGCCGAAATCGACACCAGGTTCACGTCCACCAATGAATGCAGTGGTTACTTTACGGTATTCTCAAACTCCCGCTTGACTCTGGTCAACAGAGCCTGATCGGCAAACAGATCGGCAGCGGTAGCGGCCATCGACTTGGCTGCCAAGAGTAAACCCTTGTGCCCTTCATCGGTGATGGTGGCATCGGCCATCCCCTGGCTATGTCCGACCACCTTCTGGCTGGATATTCCAATGTAGGGGTGGATGGAAGGGACCACGTGACTGACATTGGCCATATCCGTAGAGCCAGCACCAATTCCGGCCGGCAACACCACTTCGCCCAGCTCTTCCAGGTTTCGCTTGAACACGCAGCTCATGGTGCAGTTATTGATCATGTTCTTGTAGGTGTTGGCGGTCTGGCGGAACTCCACAGTGGCACCGGCGGCCATAGCGCCAGCCCGGGCGCAGTTTTTCACCTTTTCCACCACTTCCGCCAGGTATGACGCCTCTGCCGAACGGACATACATCCGAATCACAGCCCGCTCGGGCACGATATTGGGAGCGACCCCACCCTCTTTAATGATCCCGTGGATACGCACGTTCGATTTCACGTGCTGACGCAGGGCATTGAATCCGTTAAAGGTTTGGATGGCAGCATCCAAAGCATTGATCCCCTCATGGGGAGCGCCGGCCGCGTGGGCAGGGCGTCCCTTGAAGGTGATCTCCATCGCTTCTCGCGCGTTAGAGGTTCCCCCCAGTGCGCTGCGGTTAGAGGGATGAACCATCATCGCCGCATCCACGCCCACAAAGGCGTCATTTTCCACCAAGATCACCTTGCCACCGGCGTTATCTACGGCGCCTTCCTCCGCCGGTGCCCCATAGACGATCAGCGTGCCAGGGAAATCGGACCAACCTTCCTTCAGACCGATAGCCGCGCCGACAGCGCTGGCACCGATGATATTGTGACCGCATCCGTGACCAAGCCCTGGGAGGGCGTCATATTCGGCTACAATAGCGATGGTGGGACCGTCACCGCCCCGATACACAGCCTTAAAAGCAGTCTCCATGGTAGCGTAGGGAGCGGTCACCATAAAACCGTGGCTTTCCAACTCGCCGACCAGCAGTTTAGCGGCTTCCTTCTCCTGATGCCCGATTTCCGGGTGATGATACATCCAGTCACTGATCTCGTAAAGACGCTCGGCTACAGCGTCGACGGCCTTCCAGATCTTTTCCCTGTTCAAGCTGCATAACTCCCTTCAATTCGTGGATTATGGACTTTCGTGGGGAACGCATCGCGCCCCCTGCAGATCCAGCTGTAAAACTACGTATGAAGCGCATACGTTGGATTCAAGAAAACTGTTCACCATCTGCACCCCCACTCTGTCGGCGGAAACCTGCGGTGGCACCAGAGCCAATAAGCTGGGGCCGGCACCTGAGATCATCGCTGCCGCAGCCCCTGCCTGCCGAGCAGAGCAGCAAGCCTCTGCCGCGCCAGGAATCAGGCTCAGCCGATAGGGCTGATGCAGCCGATCCTCTGTAGCCAAAGACAGCAACTCGTATCGGCGCTGCAACAACGACGCGAGCAACAGCGAGGCTCTGGATGTGTTGAAAACTGCGTCATCGTGGCTGACCACTTGGGGCAAGGCTTGCCTGGCTTTACGGGTGGACAGCTGAAAGTTGGGAATACAAGCTACCAATTGCAGATCCTCCGGAAACGGAAACGACAAAGCGGTTACTTGATCGTCCCAGCAAGCGCTGACCACTAGGCCTCCACATAGCGCCGAAACTACGTTATCAGGGTGCCCCTCCAAGCGGCAGGCCAAATTCAGCAACTGCGGCTGCGACAATGGCGTCCTGACCAGTCGGTTAGCCAGTAGCAATCCACCGACGATGGCTGCGGAGCTGCTGCCCAACCCGCGACCGGGCGGAATGCCGTTGTGCATCACGATGGATAGCGGTGGTGGCGAACAACCCACTTGCCGAAACAAGTGCAGCGCAGCTCGAAACACCAGATTATTGCTATCCTCCGGCAGATATCCCTTTCCCTCACCCTGCACCTGAATGCCTAGCCGCCCTGCTGGCGTCACCCGGATGCGGTTATAGAGACTGAGGGCCAAACCTAGACAATCAAAACCAGGACCCAAGTTAGCACTGGTGGCTGGGACGATCACTTCGAAGCCGGACGGCTGATCTCCAAATAGCTGTTGTGGCAGCTGCTTCATCGTTTCTAACCCCTGATGGCAGCCATAGCAGCCATAATAGCTGACTTCTCAGCCGGCACGCTGATCGGTGCCTCGGCAGCAGCGACCGCATTGTCCGGGTCCTTTAGCCCGTTGCCGGTGAGCACGCAGACCACCGTCGCCTCCCCTGCCTGGAAATAACTCTGACCGTATAACTGGCGCAATCCTGCTAAGGAAGCCGCGGAGGCTGGTTCGCAAAAAATCCCCTCCAGACGGCCCAGTTGACGATACGCATCCAGGATCTGATCGTCGGTCACCGCAGCGATCAAACCTGCGGATTGTGCGGCCGCCTCCACCGCTGTTTGCCAGCTGGCAGGGTTGCCGATGCGAATGGCGGTGGCTATCGTCTCTGGCTGCTGGATGGGCCGACCCTGCACAATGGCCGCCGATCCGAGGGCCTCAAAGCCCAACATGCGGGGCAGCTTGCCGCCAGAGCGGCTTTCTGCGAAACGAAACCCTTTCCAATACGCGGTGATGTTGCCAGCATTGCCGACAGGGATAGCCAAGAAATCTGGTGCCTGACCGAGTTGCTCCGTCACCTCCCAAGCCGCCGTCTGCTGACCGATAATGCGATAGGGATTGACTGAGTTGACCAGGGTATACGGCTCTGACTGCACTATTTCGCGGGCGATGGCCAAGGCTTGATCGAAGTTCCCATGGATAGCGATCACTTTGGCACCGTAGTGGACTGCCTGGGCCAGCTTACCCAGGGCGATCTTGCCTTCCGGAATCAGAACCACGCAATCGATCCCCGCTTTGGCGGCGTAAGCCGCGGCAGAGGCAGAAGTGTTGCCAGTAGAAGCGCAGATGATCGCTCTTGCTCCAGCTTCTTTGGCTTTGGTGACCGCTAAGGTCATCCCCCGATCTTTGAAAGACCCGGTAGGATTAACGCCCTCATACTTGGCGAAAATGCGCAGTCCAGGCATCTGACGGCTGATCGTGGTCAAAGGAATGAGTGGCGTGTTGCCCTCGTGCAACGTAACGATGGGTGTATCTGGGCCGATGGGCAGCAGTTCTGCGTAGCGATGGAGTAACCCCTTCCACATAAAACTCACCTCATCTGGAAATTAGTCACTACTGTCCCTTGCTATCCTGCTATAGTAAGATATTTAGACAACTGCAAAGGATTTCCTGCTTAGGAAGCGAATTATCTGGCTGCTAAGTCAAAGCTAACCATGATCAGCGCTAGCCGCCTCAAGAGAAGAGTTCGAGACTGCTGACAAGCCGCTGAAGGTGGTCCTTCCGAATGTAGTGAGGAATCTAAATGCCAATGGAAACAAATAGATTCGTCGCGGAGTTTATGCTGAGCTAGTCGAAGTGCTTTGCATGACCCGAAGCAGCTCCTTTGGTGGTTTTAGAAAGTTCTTTACTGTGCACCGGTTAAGCGTTGCCATAGGGATCCTGTGCAGCAATCAACCAAGCGTATATCGTGGTACGTTTGCCCCAATTCAAACGGATTGATCTCCCAGAGGATCTCCAGTTGTTCAACCCGGTCCAACCAGTCTCGATGGGAAATATCTCCCCGTTTCCGGCGCTGGAGCAACTCCTTACGCTCCAGCTTTACTGACCAGATGGACGGTCCTAATCCTAGTTCACGCAAGCGCTTCCTCAAGGCGGCTTCCCCGGCAAAAGAAACGGCAGCGCGCAGCTGCTCCAGCCGGTCACTCATCGGCGTGCAGAGATAAAGGCGACAGATCAGCGACCGCTGCTCATAGACGGTGCAGCGATTATTCTCCAGCCAGGGGCAGGGACGCCGCTTGAACACGGGATAGGGCAGGTCAGGGCCAAGACAAAGATACTCTTTGGCAAACTCGCTCAGGCAAAGCCCCAGAGCAGAGGCTAAAGCTTCGGCTGAATAAAGATCGGGCGTGATGTAATTGTGTTTACAGCAGTTATTCGTGCACCCCACACAGGGGGCATATCGCTGACGGTGAAACGGCTTCAGAATCTGTGGATCATCGGTGGCCCACTGCATAGCCGCCAACAGATCGGCCACAGTAGCTTTGGAGTGAGAGACGCTGACGTCCAAACCAAGCGCCCCTTCGACCTCACAGGCAAAGACCTGAATGGCCAACCCCCTCTCCCCTTTCGTGCGGAGTGGTTTTTCCTATATATCTCCTTCGCCGTCGGCAGTCATTCTCCTACACGCGACAGGACTTGAGAATAATAGAACAACAAAGGAGCTGCCTTATGACAGCTCCTTTGAGTCCCCTGACGAGGGAGGTGGCATGGCGCCAGCCACGAGAACAATCCTCGGCCGCTGCGACAGCCCGATGCTATCTCTCTAAGCGCAGCATACGCATCAACACAACGGCCCCGGTGGTCTTGGTGGAGGTTGCCTGGGGCTGGTAGTAGCTACCGCCTCCCACCAGAATGCCCAAACCGCGGGCGATGGCCACATGACCGATGCGTGCGGGGGTAACCTGGTCGGCATCCAGTGCGTCAAACTGGAAGATGCCTGGAATAGCGGCTACTTGCTCATGCCCTAGGGCCCGCACAGCGAAGACGGCCAACTCTTCTCTGGATAAGACCTTGCTCATATCCAAGTTTTCGCCGGGAAGGATCAGTCCAGCGGCGATAGCTGCCTGCGCGGCGGCCGCATAGGGGCTATCGGCTGCAGCCTCGGCCCAGCGCGGCAAGATGATGATCGGGCTGCTGTTCCAGCCGCAAGCCCGGGAAAGCATCTCCAACCACTCACCTACCGTAATCTCCCGCTCCGGATAGAACAGGCCGTTATCCAGTTGAATGATCCCCACCTTGCTGAGGAAGGCGATGTCAGCAGCTGCCGGGATGCCTGCCACGTCTTGCGGAACCGTCGTCTGCTGCTGCTCAATCACTTCACCGCGGGAATCCATGGGCAACATCTGGTCAGCCGTAAAGCGGGTGCTAGGAACGCTGCTCAGGCGGTAAGTGAGTACTGCGATCTGCTTGGGTTGTACGTATCTGCCGTCTTCGTCGTAAGTCACAGGTTCGCTCACCAGCCGGTACTCCTGCTTCCATGGGTAGGGAGCGACCAGCTGTTCGTATGCTTCTTCCTCTGACAGAGCGACGGCTGGATTCGGAAACTCCGCTTCCACCCAACTGACGTTGTAATCGGTGACTATCCCCTGTTCTTCCCCTTTGACGGTGACCGAGATGTGGTTGTCTACAAAGGGAATGTCGTTGACCATCCGACGATAGAAGAAGGAATAATACAGCGCGTTGTCCTTGTCTTCATCCTTGGTGGGCACGCTTTGCAGCTCTACCTGGTTAGCTTTGTCAGGGTTATGCCGCTGCATGAAAGCATCTGCCACCTCTTTAGCCTGTTCTGGGCTGAGGGTTCCAACCTTGATCTCGCTGTCGTGGGGCCAATTGTGGCTCATGCTGTACAGCTCTCCGCTCTCGGCATCGATACGCACGTGGAAGGACTCGCTATTTCTCTCGCCGTCAACATATTGGCTATAGAAATACAACCGCCACGCACGCAGCTCTGGGAACCGGCCATCCTTGTAGAGACTGGCGCTCTGCAATTCCAGATAGTCCGGAATGGAAACCAGCGCACGTGCCTCTGACTCTGCCTCTTCCTGGGTTAGCAAGCCGGCGACGTGCTCTACTTCAGCCAGCTCCTCAGGGGTGAGGCCAGGTGACGGGGCAGCTTGTGCTGTGTCTGCAGCCATGCGCTTCTCGTCCCCATAGTAGACGTACCCACTCTGCAACTCGCCGGTATGGGCATCGACGTACAGGTTGTTGATACCCGGATAGGAATAGGCCAGGACAGGACTCGCAGTCCCACCCCTTTGAACGTAAGGCCAGAAGTACTGCAGTTCCAGTTCCCCCTGCTCTTTCAACACCTCCGTCGCTTGTTTGGAGGTGATGATCCCCTCTGGAGCCGGGAAGTCTATGTCGTTCCAGTTGAGGTTGTAGGAAAGAATTTCGCCGGTATCTCCGTTGACTGAGACGTTGATCGTGTTGGCCGGAACAGGAATGCTATTTACTTGGCGCACAAATTGGAAAGAATAGGACTGCTGCCAATTGCGTTCGCGCAAGTAGGGACGAGGGGGTGCTTGCTCTTCATACAGACACTCTGCAAACTTCTCTGGGATCAGTCTCTGCAGGAAACTTTCAGCTAAACGCTGGGCCTCCAGCTGTTCCAACTTGGGCAGCGGAGAATAAACCTGATGAGGGTCAGGTTCGTTGTACTTGCCGAACCGGATGATCTCACCGGTGATGGCGTTCACTTGAACGTTCACCTCGGCCCGTTCAGTTTCGTAGTTGTACCAGTTTAGACGCCAGATCCCTTGGCCGTAGTTCTCGGCATAGCTGCTGGTAAACTCGCTGGGAAACTCGACCTCGGGGAAGGCCTGCTTAGCCAGCAGGATAGCGTCTGTCAACGAGATTCCGCTATCGGCTGCCGCTAGGCCAGGTGCCACAGTAGTTGCCAACAGGGCGACCAACAGAAATAGGCAGAGACGACGTTTCAAAACCTCTCACTCCTTTATTTCTTGGTATGTTTATCCTAGTTAGTAGACGAAAGAAAGATGAGAATGTTCCCAACCTGTGAGACAGAACTGTAATAATTATTCTGGCAACCGGAAGAGGCGTTGTGCTCAGCAAATAGCGGCAGGCAGAAAATGGAGGTTGAATTGGATGTCCTTGCAGCAATACCAACAAAAGAGAGATTTTGGCCAGACGCCGGAGCCGAGCGGAGAGCGCTTGTCTGCTCAAACGACTGATCACTTTCCTCGCTTCGTGATTCAGGAACACCACTCCCGCCGGTTACACTGGGATTTCCGTCTGGAGAGAGATGGTGTGCTGAAGAGTTGGGCGGTTCCTAAAGGCGTCCCCTTGCGCCAAGGAGTGAAGCGCCTGGCGGTACAGGTAGAAGACCACCCCTTGGATTACATCAATTTTTCTGGCACTATCCCCGCCGGGAACTACGGTGCCGGGGAGGTGTTCATCTGGGATAGCGGCCACTATGCAGCAGCCGAGTACAGCGACCGGAAGATCACCTTAGCTATGTTGGGAGATCGGGTTAAGGGCGTCTACAAGCTGGTGCACACCGACAGCAACCACTGGCTGTTATTCAAGATGACCGACTGATCTAGAGAAGAGGCCTTTCCCCCTTTCCCCGAGAGAGCAACAAAAGAGTTCCCACTGATGTATAATCATAGGTGAAATAAAGGTGCAGTTTCATGTATTTCACAGGAAAGGAGAAATGTCTGATGATCAGGCAATTCGATGCCGGCCGCATCTTTCAGCTACCTTTGCAGCGCAACGAAGACTTGCTGCAGGAGTTGAATAAGGCGTTGGACAACCTGCTGGTTGATTCAGGGACGATACAGTTCATCGGTGCCCTCTACGAAGCGAAGGTAGGCTGTTTCAACCCCGAAACCGGAGAATATGACGTCACTGAGGTGAAGGAGTTCGCCGAAATAGCTTCCGGGCTAGGTACTATCTCGCAGAGGGATGGAGAGCCGGTGGCTCACGTGCACGTCGTCTTGGTGGGCGCTAGTGGGCGTATGTATGCCGGGCATTTGATGCCGGGCAGTCGGGTTTTTGTCACCGAAATGACCATCTTCGATCTGGATGGCATCCCTCAGCAGCGCAAACTGGACCCGGAAACAGGCCTCTACCTCTGGCAAGAATAGACGGATGAAGGTAAAGCAAAAACCTAGAGACCTACAACAAGAGCTGTTACGACAGCTTACCGAGAGATATCGCTCTGCACTGAGGGCGGTGTTCTTGGTGGGCTCGCAGGCGCGGGGAAATGCTAAACCCTTCTCGGATATCAACCTGTTGGTTTTGACCGAAGATACGTGCGAGCAGATCTCTCTTTTCCCCCGGGGAGAGTTGGCCCAGGTGACAGTGAAGCCATTGGCACTGTTTCTGGCAGAGCTATATGCTCCCGCAGGACGGCAGGTGCTCGATTGGTGGCTGATGGCCGGCGACGTGCAGCAAGCTGTCCCGTGGCACGATCCGGGTGGCGTCCTGCCCATCGCCCGACGGATGATCGATACTCGCCTGCCGCTGGTGGAGCTGTATGGGCGCATTCTGTGGGAAGACGAACTGGCTAGGCTAAACCATTACCAAGAGCAGCTCTGCGCCGCAAGACCTTTCGAGCATGCATATCAAGCAGCGGCTGCCCGGTTTGCCAGACAGGCGGAAGCAGTGTTGCGCATCTACCACGGCCAGATCCTGCCACGATGTCTGATCAGCCTACTCCCGCGGCCGAAATCTTTCAGCAAGGACTGGGCCAGCATCTGGTGTTTAGGCGCGGAACCGGCGCAGGTGGATCTGGGCGCCGCCGCCGATGCCATCGGGCAGATTGTCCGGGGAATCTGGCTTGCCGGCTATCAGGCATTGGCCCAGTCTCTGCCGCCACAAGAGCTGACTGCCCGCCAACAGGCCCTAGACCGGGCACCGGGGTCGAAGCAGTTTCATCCTCGTCTGCCTGCGGGGTTTGCAGTCAGTGTGCCTCTGATGGATGAATGCCTGCGCGCTCTTTGGGTAACGGTAAAGTGTTTATTGCAGCGCCAACCGGTGGAGCTGCTAGCCGAAGTGCAGCAGCTATCAGACACTCTAGATCGGGCAGGGCTGCTGGGCAACAACGCCGAGCTGGACCACTTGCTACATATCGCCCGCGTGCCCCAGGCCGCC
The DNA here is from genome assembly GCA_964450265.1 of uncultured Clostridia bacterium. GTDB lineage: Bacteria > Bacillota > UBA994 > UBA5500 > UBA5500 > JAEZJZ01. The sequence goes on along the minus strand of CAYVCY010000005.1, from coordinate 12,461 downwards.
AATCCAGAGCGAGTGGCAGCGGCCACAGAGCGCATCAGGCAAGCGCTGTTGCAGATAGAACAGACACCGCTGATTCTGCCCCAGACTAAACTATCGTTATAGTACAGGCGGGACGGGGGGACTGTCCCTGCTGTTCTGTTCCGCCTTGGCGGAATGGAACAGAGGGCCTGTCCCCACCGTCTCGCCCCTTCCCCGGCTTCATCCGCAAGGCGTTTGCTTACAGCTTCACCTGAGCCATGCGCTCGGCTACGATCAGATCGACAAACTCAAAGGCGACCGTATCCACCAAGCCGCGATTGGTCAAGCGTAGTTCCGGCAACACCGCTAGCGCCAGCAGCGCCATGGTCATAAAAGGCGCGACCATTTGGCAACCCAAAGCCCTCCATGCCTGTTCTATGGCTGCCACGTTGGCAGCCACTTCTTCTAGCGGGCGGTCCGACATCAGACCGGCGATAGGCAATGGCAGCAGAGCCAGCACTGCTCCGTTTTGCACCACCGCCATGCCCCCGCCGACCTCAGCGACCGCATTGCCGGCCATAGCCATGTCTTCGTCGTCCTTACCTATGATCAGCAGGTTATGGCTGTCATGGGCCACCGTCGAAGCCACCGCCCCTCCCTGCAGTCCAAACCCTTGCACAAAGCCCAATCCATAACTGCCGCTGCCTCGATGCCGCTCAAATACGGCCGCTTTGGCGACGTCCTGGGCGGAATCCAACTGCACAAAGCCTGCCTGCACCGGCAGCACCGCTTGCTTGGACAGCGTACCGACCTTCGCTTCCGTCACCTGCATCACCCGCACGATTACATCGCTGGCGTCGTGGTTCTGGGGGCGTAGCGCGAAGTCGATAGGCATCAGCGGCGCGGCCAGACGGACAGTGTGACGCGCGGTCGCCGGATAGAGGTACTCTGGAGTGCGTAGCAGCATCTGACCGTTCTCAGCCACCAGTTGGCCGTTGATCAACACCGAACTCACCTGCACCTGTTCTAGATCGTCCAGCAGTACCAGGTCTGCCCATTTTCCAGGCGAGACGCTGCCCAAATCGCTGGCCATTCCGAAACATTCCGCCACGTTGATGGTGGCCATCTGTATGGCGGTGAGCGGCTGCACCCCTTCGGCGATGGCGCGGCGCAGGATGTGATCCATATGCCCCAGCTCCAGCAAGGTGTGAGGATGGGTGTCATCGCTGACTAGAGTGGCGAAGCGGGTGTCGATTCCTTCTTCGGTGATCGCCCGCGCCGTCTCTTTGACATCATGCCAAGCGGACCCCTCGCGCAGTTGGGCATACATGCCCAAGCGCATTTTTGCTAAGGCATCCTGCTTACGCACCGACTCGTGACAGCAGCGGACGCCGGATGCCACGTAAGCATTTAAGCCTTTGCCTGTCTCTGGCAGCGAGTAGTGTCCGGTCACCGTCTTGCCGGCTTGCAGCGTAGCCTGTAGCTCGCCATGCATCAAGCCGTCTCCCGCCAGCACTCCCGGGAAGTTCATCAGCTCACCCAGACCGATCACCTCGGGCCAGGTCATCGCCTCGCTTACTTCTGCGGGGCCGATGCTGGCACCGGTATCTTCAAAGCCCGGGGCCGCCGGGACGCAGGAGGGCATGGCGGTATAGACCCGCAGCGGCACCTGCCGGCTCTCTGCGATCATATAGCGAATGCCTGGCATCCCCAGCACGTTGGCGATCTCGTGGGGGTCCATGATGATGCTGGTGGTGCCATGGGGCACCACTGCCCGAGAGTACTCGCCGACGGTGAGCATGCTGCTTTCCACATGAATATGTCCGTCGATGAAGCCCGGCGCCAGATAGCGGCCGCAGGCTTCGATCACCTGCGTCCCCTCGCCGATGGTGTGGCAGGCATCGCCCACCAAAGCGACGCGCCCGTGGGTGATCGCCACGTCCATACCGTCTTGGATCTCGCCAGTGTTCACATTCACCAGCCGGGCACCGGTGATCACCACCTGGGCCGGTTGCCTTCCCATGGCCACTGCGGTCAATTGCTCGGTTACCTCGTGTAGCAGATAGCGCGGCTGCATCCTCCCCACCTCCATCAATCTTCTTCGCCTACCAAGGCCAGCTGCATTGGCCGCCGGGGTTCGCCATAGAAAGAGCTGATTCCTCGGGCTGGCAGATGCACCACGGTCACGTCCAACCCCTCGCGGCGCAGGCGCTCCCTGACCACCAGCGTAGCCAAATCCGGCAGATTACACTCTTCACTCAGGTGAGCCAAATAGATGCCCTTTGCTTCGCTAGCCAGCTGCGCCAGGCCTTCGGCTGCTTGGTCGTTAGATAGATGCCCATAGTCCCCCAACACGCGCTGTTTCAGCGACCAAGGCCGCTCTGACTGCTTTTCCAACACCTCATCGTGGTTCGCTTCAAAGACGTAATATTGACAGCCACGCAAAGCCTTGATCAGCTCTGGCGGCAGATAGCCCAGGTCGGTAACCACCGCCATAGAAACCTGGGCTGCAGAAATGCGGTAACAGACGGCCCCGGCCGCATCATGGGGCTTGGCCAAGGCGGAGACAGTCAGGTCGCCCACCGTGGTCGCGTCCCCTGCCTCCAAGCGGTGACAGCAATCGTGTTCCAAGTGGCCACATCCGCCAGCCAAGAGAGCATGCCAGGTAGGCGTGCTAGCGTAGCTATGTAGCCCATAGCGGGTGGCAAAGGGGTGCTTGATCAGATAAGAAGCGACGTGGTCGCGGTGGGCATGGGTCAAGAACACGCCCTGGATCGATGCCGGATCGACATCTAGTTGCTGCAATTTGTGTTCTAGCCTGCGCAGGGGAATGCCCGCATCCACCAGGATGCGGGTTCCGCCATCGCTTTCAATATAGTAGCAGTTCCCAGCACTGCTGCTTCCCAACGAACAAAAACGCAAACTCATCTGTCCTTACCGCCATGCAAAAACGGGGACAGTCCCCAATTTTGCATCTCAGAACTCCATCCACGCTTGCAGGTAGGCAGACAGCTCGGCGATCGGCAGGCGCACCTGTTCCATGCTGTCCCTATCGCGTACAGTCACCGCTTGGTCTTCCAGGGAATCAAAATCGAAGGTGACGCAATAAGGGGTGCCGATCTCGTCCTGGCGGCGGTAGCGCTTGCCGATGCTGCCGGTCTCGTCATATTGGGCAGCGAACTGCAGGCGCAGTTGATCGTACAGGGCTGTGGCCGGCTCGCTTAGCTTCTTGCTCAGCGGCAGCACGGCCACCTGTACTGGGGCGATGGCCGGATGCAGGTGCAGTACCGTACGCACGTCGCCAGCGGTGATCTCTTCCTCTTCATAGGCGTCCACCAGCAGGGCCAGCAGCAGTCGCTCCACACTGACCGAAGGCTCGATGCAATAAGGAATGTAGCGCTGGTTGGACTCCGGATCCAGATAGGTCATATCCTGACCAGAGACCGACTGATGGGATTTCAGGTCAAAATCGGTGCGATTGGCTACTCCCCACAGCTCGCCCCAGCCAAAGGGGAACTGGTACTCAAAGTCCGTGGTGGCGGCGCTATAGTGGGAGAGCTCCTCTGCCTCGTGATCCCGCAGGCGCAGGTGATTGGGCTTCATCCCGAGGCTGTATAGCCAATCCCGACAGAAGGAACGCCAGTACTCAAACCACTGCATGTCCTCTCCAGGCTTGCAGAAGAACTCCAGTTCCATCTGCTCAAACTCGCGAGTACGGAAGACGAAGTTGCCCGGGGTGATCTCGTTGCGGAAGGTCTTGCCGATCTGCCCGATGCCAAAGGGCAGTTTCTTGCGGCTGGTACGCAGGACGTTGCGGAAGTTGACGAAGATGCCCTGAGCGGTTTCCGGGCGCAGATAGAGCTCTGCCTGGGAGTCTTCGGTCACTCCTTGGAACGTCTTGAACATCAGGTTAAACTGTCGAATCTCTGTGAAATCCTTGGCACCGCACTTGGGGCAAGGAATCTGCTCTCGGTCGATAATCTCCTTCATCTGGGCATTGCCTAACCCCTCGGCATGCAACTGCAAGTCTTTAGCCTCGCCGAATTCCTCGATCAAATGGTCTGCCCGGAAGCGGGCGCGGCACTGGCGGCAGTCGAGCAGCGGATCGGCAAAGTTGCTCAGATGGCCGGAAGCCACCCACGTTTGTGGGTTCATCAGAATAGCCGAATCTAAGCCGACGTTATATGGTGACTGCTGCACGAATTTCTGCCACCAGGCACGCTTGATGTTGTTCTTCATCTCCACGCCTAAGGGACCGTAATCCCAGGTGTTGGCCAAGCCACCATAGATCTCGGATCCGGCGAAGATGAAACCTCGGGCCTTGCATAAGGCCACCAGTTCGCCCATGGTTACGCGTTCTGCCATCGTCTCATTCCTCCTGTGAGTAGCGGTAGTATGTTGCTGCTTAGACGAGCGAAACAAAAAGAACCGTCCCTTTTGTTTCGCTGCCGGCGAGAAAAAACAGGCCAATCATCCCTAAGTAAGGGACGAAAGGCCTGTCAGCTTCCGCGGTTCCACCCTTGTTGGCCGAATGCTCGACCCACCTCAATGGCGTATCTGAGCTCCGAAGCGCCGCCCCTCCCCACCGTGGCCAGGCTCGCACCCTCCCTGGCTCGCTTGCACGGCATGCAGTCGGTTCCTCTTCATCATCGCTCATGCAGTTGTTGGGCTAATTCTAGCAATTCGCCACTCGCAAGTCAAGACGCCAGCAGACCAAGGCGACAAAGGCGGGCACGAATCAAAAGGGGCTGTCCCTTTTGGTTCACTTCAGGTACTTTTCCAGCTCGCGCTCCATCTTGGGCAACACATCGCGCCAAGTGCGCCGCAGGGCGAACATGTGCACTTCATTTGGGTAATAGTAGGCTTCGTAGGTCTTGCCCAGCTGCAGGCAGTCCTCTACGATGCGGTCCAGCTGCTCGAAGTCCACGTTGGCGTCTTTGGTGCCGTGGAAGTTGATCAGCGGCTTGCACAGGTGCTCGCGGAAGGTAACCGGTGAACCCTGGGCATAGTATTCCGGCGAATCGGAGGGCATGCCAGAGAAGTAGCAAGCGAACTGGGAGCCGCCGCGGCGACCGCGGGATTCGATCCAGCGGGACCACTGGGCGAAGTCCCAGATCCCGGCGAAGTTGATGCCGATGGCGAACTCCTCCGGATACTGGGTGAGGCAATGCAAAGTCATATACCCACCGTAGCTTAAGCCATAGACGCCCACCTTTTGCTCGTCCACATAAGGCAGGCTCTTTAAGTAACGCCCAGCGCTGACCACATCTACCACATCGTCCACGCCCATCTTCTGATAAAGACCAAAGCGGAACTCCTTGCCGTAGCCGATGCCACCTCGGAAATTCAGCGACATAGTAACATAGCCCTGGCTGCCTAAGTACTGATTGACTGCATAGAAGTGGCTATAGGAATAGGACGGATGCCAGCTGCCCCGAAGCTGCCTGATGGGGCCGCCGTGCACCCAGACTAAGGCCGGGTATTTCTTTTTCGGATCGAAGTCCTGCGGTTTGAGCAGGAAGCCATCGATGTCCCAATCCTGCGCACCTTTGAAGGTCACTTTCTGCTGCACCTGCAGCTTCTCGGCCAGCCCCCTGGGCATGGAGTTGGTCAACTGTCGACGCTGCCCATTCTTCAGGTTCAGTATCCAGATGTCAGGTGCCAGGTATGCGTCGCAATGCACGAAAGCGATCCTCTCGCCGTCAGGCGACCATTTAGGATTCAGATTGGTCACCGAGAAGTCGGTCACTTGCTCTTGGCTGGCGGTCTCTAGGTTGTACACCCACAGGTCTCGTCGAATCGGGTCGCCTCGGTTGCTGGAATAGACAAAGCGCTGCCCGTCCGGTGCGAAGTGGGGTAGGTCGGTGGCATGGCCGAGATCCTCGCACTGACCGTCGGTAATCTGCTGCATCTGTCCGCTGGCCAGATCGTAACGATAGAAGTGCACCCAGCCATCCAGTTCCATGCGAAACAGCAGATGCTGGCCACCAGGACTAGGCATCACGCCGGAGAAGGAGAGGGCACCTCGCCTGTCCTCCTGTTTCTCTTGGTACAGGTGGGTGATGGTGGGACGGAGCTTCATCTGCTCCCCCACCCGGCTATAGTCCGCCCGCTGCACCTGGGCTGGTAAGGTCGCCAAATACCAGTCGTGCACCCGACGGATATCCTTGCTCACCTGGTAGACGAAGCGCCCGTCATCCAGCCACTGGGCGTCAGACACCCCGGCCTGGCTGTTGTCGCTGTACCAGAGGATAGTGCCCTCTCGGTCAGCTAGGATCAGCTTGTCTTTATAGTCGGGATCGGTGAAGCGAATTAGCAGGTGTTGGCTGTCTGGCGACCAGACGGCTGCCTGGGGTTTGCCGGTCAGCTTCACCTTGCGCCATAGCTGTCCCTGCAGCAGATAGAATGCACCGTCCTTACTGAGCAGCAGGACCTCGCCGTCTTCACTCCAGGCCAGCGTACCGCCGATGCTACCGGTTGCCGTCACCCGGCGCAGTGTGAACCAATCGCCCTCAGGCTCAGCTAGATACAGGTCTCCGTCTAGCACCAAAGCCAATACGCCGCTTTCCGGGTTCCAGGCAGTAACCACTACGTTCTTCTTAGCTTGGGTAAGCCGTTTGGCTTCTCCCCCGGCGATCGGCACCAGCCAGCAATCCACCAGTCCGCCGTCACTCCAGAGATAGCTGATCCACCGTCCGTCCGGCGACCAGTCCCAAGCGCCCAGATACTTCACCGCTAAAATCTCTTCCAAATTGATCTTCGACACCGACATCACTCCTCTGCTAGTTGTCTTGATGCATTTATTTGCCATTGGTTACCGGAATTCCTGCGAGCGGTTGTCGGACGGAGAGAGTAGGTTTGGAATGCCTGATGGAGAATAGAGCGCGGCCGGTACCGATGTGCCAGCCGCAGGCATCTCTATTGACAATGGGGACAGGCCACAATTCCGTTTGGGCGGGACAGTGGGGACAGGCCACTCTGTTCCATTCCGCTAAAGCGGAACATGACAGCAGGGCCCGTCCCCCTGTCCCACCACCATCAGACCCTTCGCCAAGCCCACCGTTTAGATGGACGCGTTTGGTCCGTTATTTGGTTGGGTCTTGGCCCAGGATGAACTTATACATATCGTCGGTAACCTCTTGGATGTTGTCCTCACCCAAGTATGACATATGGCCGGCCTTGTATCCTTTGACGAAGATACGGTCCATCGGCAGACCGGCATGGTTGAGAGTGTACCAGAGGATGCCGAATTGGGTGCAGATGTCGTACCAGCCATTGATGAAGAAGGTGCGCATGGTTGGCACCCGGCGCATGGCGCTGCTGAGGCTCTTGGAGGTATTGCGACCCTTAATGTCGTTGTTCCAGTTGGAGTAGAGGCCGTGTGAATTTACGAAGTTGCGATCCCAATCTTTGATTCCCAGCATCGGGAAGACCTCGCCGCAAAGCACCGACTGGAAGAAGGAATCGTACTTGCCCGTCGATCCGTCATCGCGGATACCCAACTGCATCTCATCCTGCAGCGGAGTGTACAGCGGACGGGTGATCCGGCCATCCAAACGGGCCACCGCGCGCCCTTTGTGGCGAGCTACCTGGCTGCGGAACTCCACATCGTCCACGAACAATGCCCTCCGCTCCAAATACTCGCGGGAGACTCCGGTGTAATAGATCACCCGCTCAATAATATGTTCCTTAGCATCACCCTGCAAAGACTCGCCCTGATAAAGTGCCAGCAGGTATTCGGTATCGGCGAAGTGCTTCGCTTCGGCCACAAACTCTTCCACAGTTTGGTCCGACGGCTTGTTATGGTACCAGTTGACCGCTGCCAAGGTGGGGAAGGCCAGCACCGCAGGATAGACATCCTTCTTATCGGAGAAGAATTTACCCGTGCTGACGGTGTTGCCAATCATGATTAAACCATCGAAGGTGACGCTATAGGCGCGATCTGCCCCACCCAAAGTGCCAATTGCGGCCGCAGTACTAGCGCGGGTACAACCGTAGCTCTCGCCCATCAGATACTTGGGACTCTGCCACCGGTTATAACGGGCTAGCCACATTTGAATAAAGGTCAGCAGTGCCTCGGCATCCGGCTCGATACCCCAGAACTGGTCCTTCTTCGACTCGTCCAGCAGCCGGCCAAAACCGGTCCCCACTGGATCTACCAATACCAGGTCGGCAATGTCCAGCAGGCATTGAGCGTTGTCGCATGACTCATAAGGAGGCAGCGGGATAGCATCTTCGTCCACGTCGTCGGCATACTTGACCCGCTTAGTCCCTAGGAAGCCGACATGCACCATCATTGAAGAGGTTCCCGGGCCGCCATTGAAGCCAAACAGCACCGGGCGGGATTTCGTGTCTTCCACATCTGAGCGGAAATAAGAGTAGGAGAAAATAGAAGCAATCGGTTTGCCCTCGTCATCGTAAAAAACGTTGTCTTCGCTGACGGTATGATAAGGAATCTCCTTTCCCCGCAAGGTGATGCTTCCCTCTCCTGTGAACCGTGAAGGAGTAAAAACATCGGTCTTTAACATAAAATAGTCCCTCCTTAATAAAAATTTTGGATTGCGGAACGTTCGCATTGTCTATATTGTATCATTACATCAGGATTTGGGAAGACAAAAAAGGCCAATTAGATTGAAATTTTATTATAGTCGTAACATTGCACGCATGATTTTCTGCCCCACCCCAATTTTGTAGCTGCACTGGCGACAAAAATGACTCAATTAATCACTATGTGACAGAGACAAGCATTATGATTGTCCCACGATGAATCCGGCAGCCTGCGTGTCCGTTGACTTAGTGTCTATGGACTTGGTAGTCCTGACTTAATATCAATTGACTGTTCATCAATTGCCTGAGTCAGTGACAGTTCGTCAAGTGACTGAGTTGACTTACCAGACTGGGTTAATTATAATTTGGTTGGATATATCCTCTATAACCTCATAGCACCCAGGGGAGGTCAGACCGATGGCCTGAGAGGAAGCGGCATGCTTCGACCCTTTTACCTGATGCGGATAATACCGACGTAGGGAGAAAGCAATTCTGGATTCAGAAAAGGCTCCACCTGGCCGGTGGAGCCTTTTTACTCAATTTAGGGAGAGGTATTCCTGCTCCACGGAGGTTCTTATGAAAAGACCCAGCTCAAAACTACTGATCCCGCTGGTCCTTCCCCTGCTGTTGCTGCTCTTCTGGGAAGGGATTGTGCGGCTGCGCAATATCCCCCTATACCTGATGCCTACCCCCAGCCGCATTGTAGCCAGTCTGTGGCAGACGCGGGAGGTATTGCTGTCCCACTCGCTGGTCAGTTTAGGGGAAGCGGTGCTGGGTATGCTGATCGCAACGGCTCTAGCAGCAGTATTGGCGATGGCCATGGACGCATGGCCGCGCTTTCGCCAGGCGATCTATCCGATGATGGTGGTGTCCCAGTCGGTGCCGATCATCGTGTTGGCGCCATTGTTCATCATCTACTTTGGCTTTGGGCTCACCCCCAAAGTGATCACTGTGGTGATGATGTGCTTCTTCCCCATCGCCGTCAGCCTGGCCGACGGCCTGGGCCAGGTGTCAGTTAAGACAATCAATCTGTTGCGCACTATGGGAGCCACACGGCTGGAGATTTATCGCATGATCAAACTGCCGGCCGCCGCACCTTACTTTTTCTCGGGACTGCGGGTAGCGGCCACCTACAGCATCACCGGGGCAGTGGTTGGTGAGTGGCTAGGGGCTAACGCCGGCTTGGGTTTCTATATGTTGCGGGTTAAAAACGCCTACATGCTGGACCGAGTGTTTGCAGTGGTAGTGCTGATCGTGCTGCTCAGCCTCTTGTTAAACGCAGTCGTGCGCGGATTCGAGTTTTGGCTCACCCCCTGGGCCCGCCCCAGGCGTGGCCATGTCCAGCGATAGAATTACTTAGATTAGAGAGGTGGATAAAAAAAAGATGAAGAAAGCGTTAGTCGTTCTACTAGCCGGCCTGTTGCTGCTCAGCCTAGCGGCCTGTGCTCAGACTGGCCCTAGCCCTGATCAACCGCAGAAGGTGCGTGTGATCTTGGACTATCTGCCCAACACCAACCATACGGGGCTTTACGTAGCCCAGGCGAAAGGCTATTATGCCGAACAAGGCTTGGATGTGGAGATAGTGCAACCCTCTGAAGGCGCCACCGCTACCCTGATCGCCACTGGCCAAGGACAGTTTGGCATCTCCTATCAAGAGGACGTAACTTATGCCCGCACTGCCGAAGAACCGTTGCCGATCAAGGCCATCGCCACCCTGATCCAACACAACACCTCTGGGTTTGCTTCCTATGCACCGAAGAACATCCAGAGCCCCAAGGACTTTGAAGGCAAGGTCTACACCGGCTGGGGATCCCCCGCCGAAGAAGCGGTGATCAAGGCCGTAATGGAAGGTGCCGGAGCAGACTTCTCCACCCTGAGCATTGTCTCCAGTGGTGGCGGCGGATTTGCTGCCATGAAGGAGGCCGTTGACCTGACCTGGATCTACTACGGTTGGACCGGCATCGAAGCCGAAATGCTGGATTTCCCGCTCAACTATATTGAGCTGCGCGACCTGGATCAGCGTCTGGATTACTATACGCCAGTGATCATCGCTTCCGAGCAGTTCCTAGAGGACAACCCCGCATTGACCCGCAAGTTCCTAGCTGCCACCAAGCAAGGCTACATGGATGCTATTGAAGACCCAATCGCAGCCGCCGATATCTTGGCCGAGGCAGTGCCGGAATACGATACAGACTTCCTGCGCCGCAGCCAGGAGTATCTCGCTCCCAGATACATGGCCGAGGTTCCCCGCTGGGGAGAAATGAAAGCGGAGACTTGGGATGCCTACACCGGATTCATGCAGGACTATGGCTTGATCGGGCAAGACATGCCCGCGGAGGAAGCTTTCACCAACGAATTCCTGCCGGAATAAGGGGGCAAATACCGGTGAGCAAGCTGCAGGTGAGGGACCTGTCCTTCGACTTTGAACACGAACCGGTGCTGTCCGGGATCAGCTTCGACGCAGAGCCCGGGTCCTTCGTGAGCATATTGGGCCCCTCCGGTTGCGGCAAGAGCACCTTGTTGAATATCCTGGCCGGGCTGCTGCCCGGTGCCTCCGGAGAGGTAATGCTGGATGACCGCGTGTTATCTGGTATCTCCGGTCGCTTCGCCTATATGCCCCAGGAGGACCTACTGATGCCCTGGCGCACGGTGCTGGACAACGTCTGCCTGCCACTCTTGCTGCGTAGAGGCGAACAGCGGATGGACAAGCTCAGCGCCCGCCGTCATGCAGCCAGCTATTTCGAACAGTTCGGCCTGCAAGGCTATGAGCACAAGTATCCCGACGAGCTTTCCGGCGGGATGCGGCAGAGGGCTGCTTTCCTGCGCACAGTGCTCTCCGACGCGAAGGTGCTGCTGCTGGACGAGCCCTTCGGCGCCTTGGACGCAATTACCCGCCAGCGACTGCAGCGCTGGTTGGCCGAGCTCAGGCGGCGACTAGGCCGCACCATCGTGCTGGTCACCCATGACATTGACGAAGCAGTCTTTCTATCCGACCGCATCTATGTCTTCTCGCAGCGGCCCGCCCGCATCGTGTTGCAGATAGAGGTGCCCACCCCAGCAGCAGAGCGCAGCTGGGAATGGCTGCTCAGCACCGGCGAGATCAAGCAACAGGTCCATCAGGCACTGGAGGAGTGAGTTTCGTTGAGGCTAGCCGATGCCCATACCCATATCCGCCCAGGACAGGAGGCAGCCGCCGTCCGACTGTCCGAGCAAGGGCTGTGGCAACTGGTGGCGGCCACCAATCCCGACCAGTGCCATCAAGTGGCAGACCTGGCGCGGGCACATCCCCGCATCATCCCCACCTATGGGATGAGCCCCTGGCAGCCCCATCTGTATCCGCCCAACAGCATGGACCAGTGGCTGGCCCAAGCGCCGATCATCGGCGAAATTGGTCTGGACACCGCTTGGAGCAGCGCTCCGATGTCTGCTCAACGCCACTCATTCCTACATCAACTGCGTATGGCGGTAGCGCTTAACAAGCCGGTGATGCTGCACACCAAAGGGGCAGAAAGCGAGATTGTGCACTGGCTAAGAGAGCACACCCCTCCCCTGATCATCGTACATTGGTATTCCGGACCGACAGAACATCTAGCCGACTATATCGACCTGAACTGCTACTTCACCCTGGGACCGGACATCAGGCTGAACCCGGCAGTGCGCCAGGTCTGCCGCCAGGTACCTCTCCCCCGCCTGCTCACCGAGACCGATGGCACCGCAGCGGTAACCTGGGCTACCGATGAAGCCTGCGAGATGGATGATGTGCCAAAGGTGCTACGGGGCATACTGGCGGAAGCGGCGAAGATCAAAGGTATTGCTGTGGAGAAGGCCCAGAGCGCCGTTTATGATAATATGATGCGGATATCGGAGCACATCTCCTGGCCAATCCTCTAGCCTATTTGAGGCGAGAGAGCCTTCAGGTTTCTGAAGGCTCTCTCGCGTTGCATATTATCCCCTGC
>CAYVCY010000004.1:0-41202 GCA_964450265.1 uncultured Clostridia bacterium | reverse complement strand
GAAAACCTCCGTTATTTTCACAACGGTTGTTGACATATGCCCATTTCAAGGCGTATGCTGTTTATGAGCACATGCCCATTATGACATGGGAAGCGCAGCGATATTGTGGAGGAGGTGAACATTGATGCCCAGATTTGATGGCACCGGCCCAGTCGGCCGTGGCCGGATGACCGGTTGGGGGCGGGGCAATTGTATTATGCCTGTTCGCGCTTTCTGCAATTGGACTGGAGCCCGTCGTGCCCCGGGCCGTCGCTACACCGCCGCTGACAGGGTGAGCACCCTCCGGGATGAGATTGCAGCGTTGCGAGGTCAAATAGGCGAGCTGCAGAAGCGGTCGGAGAAGTAGCGTCTATCAGCAGCTGGAGTGGCCCGGCTGCTCCAGCTCTACTCCAAAGGGGGTGCAAGAGTATGCGCATTTGTGTCACTAGTAAAGGCAAGAGCCTTGGTGATCAGTTGGATGAGCGCTTTGGACGTTGTTCTTATCTGTTGGTGGTGGATACCGACACTGATCAGGTAGAAGCTATGGCCAATCCAGGGGTGATGGTCGATCACGGAGCAGCCATCGCCGCCGCGCAGCGGGTGCTAGATGCTCAAGTGGATGCGTTGGTCACCGGGCATCTCGGTCCAAATGCCGAAGGAATGTTGGAATCACACAGCATGACCGTCTATCAGGCCAGGGGTTGCACTGTGCAGGAGGCGTTGGATGCTTATCGGGCAGGGAAGTTGAAGCTAATTCTGCCGGCAGAGGCATCCGGGGAGAAGTGAACATAGCTGTACTCAGCGGCAAGGGCGGCACCGGCAAAACTACGGTAGCTGTCAATTTGGCCGAGGTGATGGGCTGGCGTTACTTGGACTGCGATACCGAGGAGCCAAACGGTTGGGCCTTTCTCAAACCGGAAAGACGGAGGACAGAATCCGTGACTATGCCCAATCCGGCAATAGACGACGATCGCTGCACCAGGTGTGGTCTCTGTGCCCAGCACTGTCAGTTTCACGCCCTCGGGGTGACCAAGCGGGGCGTGCTCTTCTTCCCTCAGCTCTGTCACGGCTGTGGCCTCTGTACGTTGGTTTGCCCAGAGCAAGCGATCACCGAACAACCTAGGGAGATAGGACATATAGACTACGGTATCTGCAGCAGTGGAGATTGCTGGCAAGGAGTGCTGAATGTGGGAGAGCCATCCGGCGTAAGGATTATTCAACAGATGCTCAGTCAGCCGTCCGGGGATAAGCCGCTGCTTCTGGACTGCTCACCGGGGACATCCTGCAATGTGGTGGCCGTGGCTAAACAGGCCGATTTTGCATTGTTGGTCACCGAGGCGACTCCCTTTGGGGTGCACGACTTGGAGGGTTCCATCAAGCTGGTGCAAGCGATGCGCTTGCCGGGGGCGATCGTGATCAATCGGTCGCAGGGAGACGACAGGCTGATTGTTGAATTGGCCGAACGGTACCATCTCCCGATCATCGCCAGACTCCCCTTTAGCCGCCAGGCAGCTGCTTCGTCTGCAGCCGCAGAATTGTTACGGGGTGAGGAATTCCCCGAGCTGTTTGCCCAGTTGGGAAACAGCATCCAGGAGTTGATAGTATGCAGTTAGTGGTGCTGAGTGGAAAGGGGGGCACCGGCAAGACGACAGTAGCAGCCGCCCTCGCCTCGTTAGCCGCTTGTCGGTTGGCCATCGATTGCGACGTAGATGCAGCCAATTTACATCTGTTGTTGGACGGGGAAACGTTGGCTACCGAGGACTTTGCCGGGGCAAAGGTCGCAGAGCTGGATCCCGGCCGTTGCGCGGGCTGCAACCGCTGTGGCGAAGTCTGCCGATTCGATGCGATAGACCATGGCCAGGTCGACGAGCTGAGCTGTGAAGGCTGCGGTGCCTGTGTGTATGTCTGTCCCCACGATGCTTTGTCGCTGGTGGACGAGACCATCGGGCAGGTCTTCTTGACCAAGACTGATTGGGGCCATCTCAGTTGGGCCGAAATGGAGCCTGGAGCTGACGGCTCTGGCAAGTTGGTCACCAGGGTGCGGGCACAAGGCGCGGAAGTGGCCAATCTCAGGGAGGATCTGATCATTTTGGACGGACCGCCTGGCATTGGCTGCCCGGTGATCGCCACGCTTACCGGTTGTGATGCCGCTCTGTTGGTTTTGGAAGCTAGCTATTCCAGCCAACACGATTTCCTGCGTTTGCTGCAGCTCTTGCGTAAATTCGAAATTCAGCCTTACGTGTGTATCAATCGCCACGATCTCAGTCCACACATCTCTGGCGAGCTACAGCAGTTGTGCGCCCAGGAGGAAGTACCGATAGTGGGGCTGATTCCCTTTGATCCGCTGGTGCTCACGGCCCATAGCGAGCTGAAATCGATTCTGGATTATCGGGATAGTCCCGCGGCCCAGGCTATTCGTCAGACATGGACCAGCCTCAGCAAAATGATAGGAGTTGATCAACAGTGATCCTGGCATTAGCGATGGACAAAGATCAGACAATAGCACAGCACTTTGGGCATTGTTCCATCTTTCGCTTGGTGACCGTCGAGGACGGACACCAAGTGGCCGTCTATGACCTGCCTAGCCCCAAACATCAGCCGGGGTTGTTGCCCCGGGTCTTAAAAGAACATGATGTGGACGTGATTGTGGCCGGGGGTATGGGCGGTTCCGCTCAGAACCTGTTTCGGCAATACGGCATCGAAACTATCGTCGGGGTTGCAGGAGATACTCGGTCGGTAATCGAACAGTTTGTTAAAGGGCAGCTTCATTCCACCGAAGAGGTTTGCCGCGAACATAGTTACGAAGGTGACTGTGGGAAGTAGCCCTAAGGATCAAATCGATGATCGCTTGCGCCACAAGGCGAATCTTTCGACAGAAAGAATGGCCATGTGGAAATAGAGGCACTGGTTGAGTTATCATAAGGGGAGCGATAGTTGACTATCGCCCAAACGGGCAGCATGATAAGACATGCGTGAGGAGGTGACCCATGCCCAGACCGCCGATACACCGTATGGTAGAACAGGAACCGATCTGCACTGTCTTCAAGCCAGCCGGTCAGCCTATGGCCGGAATGGAGGAAGTGGTGGTCACGGTCGAAGGGATCGAGGCCATCCGGTTGAAGGACCTGTTTGGGCTCGATCAGCAGGAGTGCGCCGAGTGCATGCATGTTTCCCGCGCTACATTTCAGCGTTTGTTGACCACTGCCCGGGAGAACGTTGCCCGCGCCATCGTCGAGGGCAGGCCTCTGCGTATCGAGGGCGGCCATTATCGCTTGCGCGGCGCATGCCAGGCGCTGCGCAGCCCTGGTCGTAGAAGAGCTCGCTGTCGGCGACAGTGCTATCAGGGGATCGAGAAGGGCGATAACGCCAAAGGGTCCGAGTAGCGCTGGAGGCGACGACGAGTGAGAAGATGAGGTCAATGTGACCGTAATGAGAAGGCCGTTCGCTGCGCAAGATAAGCAGCGAGCGGCCTTTTTTGGCTGGGCGAAGGATCTAGGTTCCTCGCCGCGCTCGGAATGACAACCGCTCTAGACAGTCGCCTAGCGACTGTCACCCTGAGTGCAACGAAGGATCTTGCTTTTGCAAACACCTGTTGAACAGGTTGTGGCTCTCGATCTTTGATTCAGGCAGGGAAAACGGATATAGATGCAGAATTTACCTACGGTAAAGGAAGGAGGGTTTTTCATGCAAGTAAAGATTACTGACCAATGCGCCATCGGGCTGCCAGTCGACGCGATGATCATCGGGTTGTTCCAGGGCTTGGAACAATTGGAAGGGCATCTGGCTGTAGTGGACCAGAAGAGCGGCGGGCTGATCAGTCGAGTGGTCGCTCAAGAAGACTTTGAGGGCAAGTTGAACGAGACCCTGGCGCTCTATCCGGATGGTCTTAAAGCCAAGAAACTGGTGCTGGTCGGTCTGGGAAAAGAGGAGCAGTTGGGGCTGGAGCAGATCCGCCAGGCCGCTGGTAGCGCCTTTAAGGTGGCGGCCAAAGGCAAGGTGAACAGCATCGCCTTTGTCTTGCACGGGTTGAATGTGGAAGGATTATGCCCCATGCGTGTCACTGCGGCGGTAGTGGAAGGCAGTTTGCTGGCAGACTACCATTATGATCAACTGAAGGCCAAGAAACGGGAACAGTCTGTCGGCGAGCTACTGCTGATCAACTGCGAGCCGGACAAACTGGCCGCAGTGGAACAGGGTGTCCGGCGGGGAGTGATTATGGGCGAAGCCACCAATCTGGCCCGCGATCTGGTCAACACCCCTGGCAACTACATGACCCCCACCCATATGGCGGAGGCAGCTGCCCAGGTGGCCAAAGATGCCGATCTGGAGATTGAAGTGCTGGAGCGGGCAGACATGGAGAAGTTGGGCATGGGCTGCCTGTTGGGGGTTGCTCAGGGCAGCGCTCAGCCTCCGAAGATGATTGTCTTGCGCTATCAGGGCAACCCTGGCGGTGAGACGCTGGCATTGGTGGGCAAAGGCCTCACCTTCGACAGCGGTGGAATCTCTATTAAGCCGAGCCAAGGTATGCAGAATATGAAAAATGACATGGGTGGTGGTGCCGCTGTGATCGCAGCCATGCGGGCCATCGGCCAACTGAAGCCTAGAGCCAATGTGATCGGCGTGGTGCCTAGCTCCGAGAACTTGCCATCCAGCACCGCTTTGAAGCCTGGCGATCTTCTGAGGGGGATGACCGGCAAGACCATCGAGATCATCAGCACCGACGCCGAAGGGCGCCTCATCCTGGCCGATGCGGTGGCTTATGCCGAGCATCTGGGTGCCACCAAGATCGTCGACGCGGCCACGTTGACCGGTGCCTGCGTAGTCGCCCTGGGCAACATCTACGCCGGCATCGTCGCCAACTGCGACGATCTGGTGGCTGACGTGCAGGCTGCGGCCGCAAAGTCAGGCGAGAGGTTCTGGCGCTTGCCAAATCATGACGAGTATCGGGAGCTGTACAAAGGTGATGTGGCAGACATCAAGAATGGCGGTGCCCGGGGTGGCGGTGCGATCACCGGCGGTTTGATTATCAGTGAATTCATCAAGGACGCGGCTTGGGTTCATCTGGACATCGCCGCCATGGTCACCACCGAGAATGCGAAGGGCTACCAGGTTAAGGGTGCTACCGGCTTCGCCGCCCGCACGATGGCTGAGCTGGGTTGCCTGGAGAAATAACCCCGCGAGCTAAGAACCCGTCCCCGGATGGGGGCGGGTTTTTTTTTGACACGCGGGAACAGCCCTCGCGTGTCACCAGAAAGGTGGTGGAAGCATGAACAAAGCGCTTTCGAAACAGCAACAGCATGAACTGGACCGCCAGCTGGCAATCCTCTCTGCAGGCACTGTGGAGATCATTCCGGCGGGTGGATTGGCAGGCAAGATCGCTCGCTCCATTCAAAGCGGTCAGCCCCTCAGGGTGAAGCTGGGACTCGATCCTACCGCGCCGGACATTCATCTGGGGCACACCGTGGTGATCAATAAACTGAAGCAGTTCCAGGATCTAGGCCACGTGGTACAATTGGTGATTGGCGACTTTACTGGTCGCATCGGCGACCCCTCTGGCCGTTCGGAGGCCAGGCGGCAGTTGTCCGAAGAAGAGGTGCAACAAAACGCCTGCACCTATGTGGAGCAGTATGGTAAGATTTTGGACATCGAGCGCACCGAGCTGCATTTCAACAGCCACTGGCTCGCACCCCTGCGCTTTGCCGATGTGGTCCGTCTGTCAGCCACCTATACGCTGGCCAGGATGCTGGAGCGGGAGGACTTCACCAATCGCTGGCAGAACAATCTGCCGATCAGCCTGCACGAATTCTTCTATCCGTTGATGCAAGGCTATGACTCGGTTGCCCTGCACACCGACATCGAGATCGGCGGTACCGATCAAACCTTCAACCTGTTGGTCGGCCGTCATCTGCAGCGGGAGTATGCTCAACCTGAGCAGGTAGTGATCACCTTCCCCTTGTTGGAAGGCTTGGACGGAGTGCAGAAGATGAGCAAGAGCCTGGGCAACTACATCGGCATCAGCGAGCCGGCGACAGAGATGTATGGCAAGGTGATGTCTCTCTCCGACCAATTGATCCCTCGGTATTATCAATTGGTGACGGATATTCCGCCAGCGGAGTTGCAGCGACTGCGGCAGGGCCTGGCCGACGGTTCCGTTCACCCCCTAGAGGCCAAAATGCAACTGGCCTGGCGCTTAGTCGTCCGCTACCACGGGGAGTCAGCCGCTTTGGCAGCCGCAGATTATTTCCGCACCGTCTTTCAGCGGCGGGAGCTGCCGGAGGAGATGCCGACTGTGATCTGGTCAGCCGGGCAAACGGTGGGAATTATTGACTTGCTGGAAGAGACGGGGCTGGTGAGCAGCCGCAGCCACGCCCGACGGATGGTGGGGCAGGGCGCGGTGCAGGTGGATCAGCAGCGGGTGGGAGATGTCCATCAGATGATTAGCATCGGCAACGGAACGGTGGTGCAGGTAGGGCGACGGAAGTTCGTCAAGCTGGTTCTAAGCGATTGTGATAGCATGGTTCTAGAGCAAGAATAGAGGGTAGGGATAGTCAGATGAGTAAGATTGATTTGGTGATCGGGGAGGTGCCCACCACAGCTGGCACCTTTGGGGCGCTGGTGTCACCTCAGGGGTTGGCCAGGCTAACCTTTCCCGGCGAGTCTCTGCAAGTGTGCCAGCAATTTGCCAGCCGTTGGTGGCCTCAGGGAGAAATCATCGCTGATGATGGCCGTCTGCAGCCGATTGTGGAGCAATTGCAGGCTTACTTCCGGGGCCAGTTGCGCACCTTCAGCTTGTCTTTGGACATGCAGGGAACCCTTTTCCAGCGGCAGGTATGGGCCGCTTTGCAGCAGGTCCCCTTCGGCGAAACCCGCGCCTATGCGGAGATCGCCGCGAGTATCGGCAACCCGAAAGCTGTTCGGGCAGTAGGGAGGGCCAACGGAGCCAACCCGGTGCCGGTGGTGGTGCCCTGCCATCGCATCATCGGCAAGAGCGGCAAGCTGGTAGGTTATGGCGGAGGCCTGGAAATCAAGCAGATGTTGCTCCAGTTAGAGGGAATACTTCCGGTTTAGCTGCCCAGTGCTAGAATCTGTAGGTGGCAATGGCGCAGTTGCCCAAGCTGTAGGCATGCATTTCTTCATCCGATAGCCGGTTGAAGAAGCGGTGGATCTCTCGGGACACGTACCCATGGGTGACCAGCAGCACCGTCTGCTCCGGATAGGTGGAGATGATCCTCCTCAGGCCGGTTTCCACCCGCTCCCTCACTTCCCGCATAGTCTCCGCCCCCGGAGGCGCAGAGTCCAGCTGACGCAGCGCATCCTGCTGCCACAGTTCCGGATACTGCGCCTGAATCTGATCACGGGTAAGCCCTTCGTACACCCCCATACATCTCTCGCGGAACTCATCCCAAATTGATATTTCACTGTCTGCAGGCACTAGGATCTCCGCTGTCTGTCTCGCCCGTACCAATGGCGAGCAGATGATCACATCAACTCCGCGCCCGCGAATCAGATCAACTGCAGCTTCGGCCTGCAGAATGCCGGTTTCATTCAAGGGGACATCCTGACTGCCGCAGTATCTTCCTAAGACGTTGCTCTCTGTTTCACCGTGCCTAACGACCAATAATTCGCCCACTCGATTCCCCTCCACAATCCTATCTGGTTCCATTTTAGCACGTTCAGGACCATAATCTGCAGAAAATCGCGTTTCGTTTATCCGAATCAACTAGCAAACTAGCATGAATGGCACCAGTATTATTGTTTCAAGTACAGAAACTTTCCCAGAGACTTTCCTGACCAAAGTGGTATACTGTAGAGTATTGATTCATTCAGACTAGATCGTGCAAAAAGCGCTGTCTGAAAGTGCAGCCTGGTCGAATGCTGAAATGCCACAGTATTACTTTGGAGGATTGTCTAGGATGAAAGATAAGAGACGGGTATTTTGGTTCTTTGCCGTAAGTACTCTGTTTAGTATGGCCGCTAGTTCCGTGCATCCGGTGACGCCAACCATCATTCAACAAAGGGATTTCGGTGACTATATGTTTGGTGTTGCGTTGGCCGCGATGATGATGGCAAATTTTCTCTTTTCGCCCTTCTGGGGTCAGTTGGTCAATTATATCTCCAGTCGCCGCGTGATTCTGATCGGCTGCGTGGGATATGCCATCGGTCAGGCCGGATTTGGCTTGGCTGGCAGTGAGGGACTGATGGTTGTCGCTAGGATGTTCGCTGGTGTTTTTACCGGTGGAATTTTCACCGCCACGCTCACCTATGTGGTGAATACATCACCCACTGAATCGCGGAGTAATTACCTGACGATATCCGCCACCATCCAGGCTGTAGCCAGCGCCTTTGGTTATTTTGCAGGCGGCATGTTGGGTGAGATCGGGGTGAATCTGGCCGTGATTATGCAGGTGGTTACTTTGGTTATTTCCGGGTTGTTATTCTATCTGGTCTGCTCTGATGATGCAGTTACGGACCTTCGCGAGCTCAAGCTAGGGCAACTGTATCGCCAGGCTAACCCTGTGTCCGCTTTTTTGGCTGGTAGCCGCATCATGACGCCGCTCTTGGTCTCCATCTTCGCCGTAGCTGCCCTGGCTAACTTGGGCAACAGTGGGTTCGATCAAAGCTTCAACTATTATCTGAAGGCGCAGCTCGGCCTGTCTTCCGGCTATAATGGTGCCATCAAGGCACTGATCGGTGTCGTCTCGCTGATCGCAAACAGCACTCTAGCGATGTGGTTGGTCAAAAAGACGGACATCCGTCGCTCTACCATTTATGTCTACTTGCTCTGTTCCTGTGCGATGCTGGGAGTGGTGCTGTTGAGCGCGACTATGCCGTTTGTGGCTGCCAGTGTGGTCTATTTCGGTTTCTATGCCGTCAGCATGCCACTGACTCAGAGTCTGGCAGCAGACCGGGCCAAGGAGGCCGACAGCAATCTGACCATGGGTTTCTTCAATGGGTTGAAGTCCTTGGGAGGTATTTTTGGAGCGCTGGCCGCCGGATTGCTGTACACAGTCAATCCTAAGTGGCCGTTCGTGTTAGGACTGGCGGCATTTCTAGCCGCTACCGTGGTGGTGTGGTATCATTATCGCCTCAGTAGACAGGAAAAAGCCGGCGATGTGGCTAAGCGTACATCGGTTACCGCATGAACAGGGTGGGGTTGTCGCAGGACAGCCCCCTTATAATCTCTCAGTCACTTCATGACAGCCCCCTTGCAAGGGGGCCAAGGCTCTCCCAGTCAGTTCGCAATAGTTTCGTTTCCGTAAGCGAAAGGGATCGCACGGCTTGCTAGCGAAATAAACACAATGCTAGGTTCAATTTGCAAAGGAGGATGCAAGATGCAGTATCGGAGTTTTGGCCGAGACAAAGAGACTAAAGTCTCTGCCCTCGGTTTTGGGGCCATGCGTCTGCCTGTCATTGACGGCGACTCTAGCCAGATTAACGAGTCGGAAGCGATCAAGATGGTTCGCTACGCTATCGACAACGGTGTCAACTACGTGGACACTGCCTACAATTATCACGGCGGCAATAGTGAGCATTTTGTGGCCAAGGTACTCAAGGATGGCTACCGAAAGAAGGTCTATTTGGCTACCAAGTGCCCCACCTGGTTGGTAGAACAGCCGGCGGATTTCGATCGGCTGTTGGACGAGCAGCTGCAAAAGCTGGAGACAGACCAGATCGATATGTATCTGTTGCACTCGCTGGACGCTGCCCGCTGGGAAAACTGCGTCAAGCACGATGTCTTTGACTTCGTTGCCCGCGCCAAGGCCGGCGGGCGGATCAAACGCATCGGATTCTCTTTCCATGACGAGCTGTCGTTGTTCAAAGAGATAGTGGATGCGCACGAATGGGATTTTTGCCAGATTCAGTATAACTATATGGACGAGAACTACCAGGCGGGCCTGGAGGGTCTGCGTTATGCTGCCAATAAGGGTCTGGCCGTGGTGATTATGGAGCCGCTGCGCGGCGGTCGCTTGACCAATAACGTACCCGACGAAGTGCAAGAAATCTGGGATCAAGCGCCGATCAAGCGCAGTGCTGCGGAGTGGGCGTTGCGCTGGGTGTGGAACCATCCGGAAGTGTCTTTGCTGCTCAGCGGCATGAGCACCATGCAACATGTGGAGGAGAACGTGCGGGTCGCCGGGGAAGCTGTGGCCAGCTCATTGACAGACGAGGAATTGGGGTTGGTGAACCAGGCCAAGGCCTTTTACCTCAACCGCACCAAGGTGCATTGCACTGGCTGCGAGTATTGCCTGCCTTGCCCCGCCGGGGTAGCCATCCCTTCCTTGTTTACCATGCATAACGAGGCATCTATCTACAACTTGCCTCGCCAGCGGGTGCTGCAGAATTATGCTCGAATGGTCGAGGGCAACAAGCATGCAGCCCTCTGTGTAGAATGCGGTCAGTGCGAGGGCGCTTGCCCGCAGCACTTGCTCATCCGCCAGCATCTGAAGGAAATTCACCAGGAGTGGTGGCAGGAGAAGCAATAGCCAGCTAGTTCGAACCAAGAAAGGGGAGCATCGGCTACAGACGGTGCTCCCCTTAGCGTCCATGGGATGATCAACGGTTTTCTCTGTACTAGATAACACAAACTACTAAGGCATCCCTTGCCGAGCAGCTTTTTTTGTCGAGCGCGGCGAAGGGTCTTTCCCGGCGACGCTTCGGCGTCGCCGGGATCCAGATTCTTCGGTTGAGGCCTCAGACAGTGGGACTGGTGGACTGACCCTCTGTTCTGTTCCGCCTTGGCGGAATGGAACAGAGCGGTCTGTCCCCACTGTCCTGCGGCGCCTTATCCGCGGCATCTTACCCGCTGACACCCTGAGCGCAGCGAAGGGTATTGCCTCCCACTGACGAGCAGAATAAACCGAAAGGAGTTGAGGGAATGACCGATTATATGAACGACGAACAGTACCGCAAGGCCTGTCGCTATCGGGTGCAAGAAACGTTGGAAGGCCTGGCAGGTGCTTGGACCGTGGCTGACGAACAGATAGATGGTCGGTTGATCGACAACAGCATCCTCTGGCTGCAGCGCACTCTAGATGAACTGTACTACTTCCGCCAGAAGATCGCGCATGCGTCTGACCGGCCACCTGAGCCTGGTTTCGTCAATGAGCGCCCGTAGAGGATGCCTGCAAGAGATGGGTTATTCTTAGCCGCTATTGTCAAGGAGGTGATTAGGTGACACATCTATCGGTAACTTCCGAGGTCGGCACCCTGAAACGGGTGTTGGTCCACCGCCCAGGACCTGAACTGCAAAATCTCACTCCCCGCTATTTGGAGGAGATGTTGTTTGACGAGATCCCCTGGCTGGATGTGGCTCAGCAGGAACATGACGAGTTTGTGCGCGTACTGCGTCAGCATGGGGTAGAGGTCCATTACATAGAAGATCTGGCCACAGAGGTTTTGCAGCAATCAGGCATCCGGGACAAGACGTTAGACGCACATTTTCGGGCCTGTGACTTGCACTATTTGGCCGAACATGAGGTGGTGAGGCAGTACTTAGAGCGCCTCACTCCGCAAGAGCTGGTGGCCACCTTGATTGCCGGAGTACATAAGCGCCAAATTCTTCCCTTAAAGAGGCAACCTTCGCTCAGCGACCTGATCGGGCGGCACTATCCGTTCATCGTCTCTCCGTTGCCCAGCATGTACTTCACGCGGGATCACGGCATGATGATCGGTTCCTGTTTGATGCTCAGCCGGATGTACAACTTCTCCCGTCAGCGAGAGAACGTCTTCCTGCGGATGGTGCAGGAGCACCATCCTCTCTTCTCGCAGACCGGGCTCTGCTTCCCGGAGCAGCTGCCTATCGGGCTAGAAGGCGGAGATGTCCTGGTGCTCAGCCCCGACGTATTGGCCATCGGTTTGACCGAACGGACCACGGCAGCAGCCATTGAGGCGGCAGCAGAGCGACTGCTGCGCCAACGGCGAGTGAAGACTATTCTGGTGATTGCCATCCCGGCTCGCCGTGCATACATGCATCTGGACACCGTGTTTACCGCCGTCGATCGGGATCAGTTCCTGCTCTATCCCGGTGTTGAGCACGAGCTCTCCGTATATCGCATGGAGGTCGGGCCCTCGGGAGACGTGGAGGCGCGGGCCTGTGGAGAGTTATCTTCCGCCTTGGCGGAAGTATTACACTTGCCGGCGGTGAATTTGATCCGCTCTGGCGGCGACGATCCGATCACGGCTGCGCGCGAGCAATGGAACGACAGCACTAACACAGTTGCCTTATCCCCAGGCAAGGTGATTACTTATGACCGCAATCTGGTCACCAATCGGATCCTGCGGGACCACGGCATCGAGGTGGTGGAGGTGCGGGGAGCAGAATTAGTGCGCGGCCGCGGGGGCCCTCACTGTATGACCTTGCCTCTGCTGCGTGAGGACTGACCTGGAGAGTGCGATAGTTGGTTGAAATGATCTCTGTGAGAGGAGAGAGTAGACGTGATCAAGCTACATACTAATCTGGAAGCGATCGAGGCCATGCTCTACTACTGGGATGCCACCAAAGATAAGGAGAAGGTCAACGAGCGCTTCCTCAACGACCTGGCAGCTCTCCCGGCAATGACCATGGTCTATGACCAGGAGTTCGATGCCGAGGCGGTGCGCAAGGTGCTCAGTGGAATTACCAATCGCGAACCCCTGCGCCCGGCCAACAAGAAGGAAGGCCGCTTCTTTAATAACAACCTCTGGATGCTGGAGGATCTCAGCTTGACGCAGGAGATGGCGCAACCGATCAAGGTATTGAATTTGGATCAGTTG
This sequence comes from uncultured Clostridia bacterium, assembly GCA_964450265.1. Classification (GTDB taxonomy): domain Bacteria; phylum Bacillota; class UBA994; order UBA5500; family UBA5500; genus JAEZJZ01. The sequence continues at coordinate 28,470 of CAYVCY010000004.1, read as the reverse complement.
GCAGACCAGCTGTCAGAGGAGTTTTCAGTGGAACGCACGATCACCGTGTATTTTGCGCCACTGCATCTGGAGGAGGCCTATCTGCGCCCAGAGCTGAACGCGATCATCGTCAACTTTTTCCGGCTGCAACCCGACTTCATGGGCGGAGTCAACTGCTGTGGCCAGCCTTTGACCGTTTATCTGGCTGATCAGCTGAGGCAGATGCTGCATGAGTGAGCATACACTGCGCATCGGTGCCTTCCTTTCCATCGCCAAGGGAGTGGATAAAGTTGTCCCTCAGGCGGCGGAAATTGGAGCTAACACCTTTCAGTTCTTCACTCGTAACCCCCGGGGCGGGGCTGCCCGCGCCATCGGCGATGCGGAGATTGCCCGCTGGCTCCAGCTGCGCCGGGAGCACGATATCTACCAGGTTTGTGGTCACCTGCCATATACGGTGAACCCGGCCAGCGACAAGGATAAGCTGATCGATTTTGCCACCATGGTGGTGCGAGACGACCTAGAGCGCATGTCTGCTCTGGGGATAGAGTATCTGGTCATGCACCCGGGGAGTTCTCCCGACCAGCGGCAGCGTGCCCTGGAGCGGGTGATCAGAGTTTTGGACCAAGGGTTGTCCGGATACGATGGCGATGCCTGGTTGTTGTTGGAGACGATGGCTCTGCAGGGCAACGAGATCGGCAGTCTAGAGGAACTAGGGGTTATTTGGAGGGGGTTGGGACGCCCAGAGCAAGTGGGGGTCTGTCTAGATTCCTGCCACCTGTTTGGCGCGGGATATGATTTCACGGAGCGCAGCGAAGTGGATCGCCTGGTGGAAGACATTGAGCGGCATGTGGGTTTGGGGCGGGCGCGGGTATTGCACCTAAATGATAGCAAGATGCCCGCCGGTAGCCATCGGGATCGTCATGCTAACATTGGTCAGGGCGAGATTGGCCGTCAGGGTTTTGAGAATCTACTCAATCACCCGTGGATCCGCACTTTGCCCTGGCATTTGGAGACGCCAGTGGATAGTTATCGCGACTATGCCCGGGACATCGCTACCGTGAAGGAGATTGCAGCGGTAAGGTCTTGAGAGGGGTGACCGCTAATTATGGATACTCTGATCTTCTCCGCCTCAGTAGGTGCGGGGCATGACCAAGTTGCCCGGGCGTTGCAGGAAGAGATCCTGCGCCGCTCACCTCTGGCTCGGGTGGCCATCGTGGATACGCTGAGCTATATTAGTCCAGCCCTCAATAGGGTGATCCTAGAGGGTTACTTGAGCATGGTGCGTTATACGCCCAAAGCCTACGGCAAGCTGTACGCTTCCACCGAGGGAGAGTCCAGCATCGATCTAGCCGCACTGCCTAACCGCCTGCTGGCCAGGGCTCTCGCCCGGGTGATCAAGGAGTACAATCCGCAAGCGATCATCTGCACCCATGCGTTTAGTTCAGGCCTGATCGGCACCCTGAAACACCGGCGACGCATCTATCATCACCTGACCACCGTGATTACCGATTTCACTGTTCATCCTTATTGGTTGCAGGCAGGAAACGATCTCTATTGCATTGCCCACGAAGCGCTGACTTTCTTGATGCGGGAGATGGGCGTATCCGCTGACCTGGTGCAGCCCACCGGCATTCCGATTATGAATAAATTCCGTAGCCAGTTGGACAAACAAGCGGCTCGCAAGCAATTGGAGCTGTTGGATCGGCCGACGGTGTTGGTGATGGGGGGCTCTCTGGGGCTCGGCAATATCGCGGCTATCGTCAAGCAGATGGATGTTGCCTCGCAGGACGCGCAGATCTTGGTGGTCACCGGCCGCAATGAGATGCTGCGCAGCGAGCTAGAACGCTATCGAGGTAAGTGTTCCTGCCGGGTCTACGGATTCGTGGATCACGTCCATCAGTTGATGGCCGCCTCCGACCTAGTGCTGACTAAACCAGGGGGGGTTACTGCGGCAGAAGCGCTCAGCCAAGCAAAGCCAATCGTAATCATCTCGCCCATCCCTGGTCAGGAGGATCGGAACAGTAACTTTCTTACCGAACAGGGGGCAGCAATCCGTCTGTTCGATGACCGCTATGCCGGGGTGAAGATAGCCCAATTGCTGCGCGACCAGGAGAGGCTGGACATCCTGGGTCGGATGGCCAAGCGTTTGGCCAGGCCGGCGGCGGCCGCGCAAGTGGTGGATATAATCGAGCGGCAGCTAGCTGTGAAGGGATAGGATCTCGACGGGAGAGATGGGCACCAGCGGCGCGGGGTATGACCAGCTTGCAAGCGGTAACACTAAATAATGGTACTGCTTGGAGGTGGTGAGGTTGGTATCCAAAATGAATGAGGTTTATCGTTCTGTAGAGACCGAGTTGTTGCAAGTGGAAGCAGTGATGGGCCGGACAGTGGCCACCGTCTGCCCCAGCTTGTCAACTACGACTGCTTATTTCCTGGAAAGAAGCGGTAAGCGGATTCGTCCGCTGATCACTATTCTCACTGCAAAGCTGGGAAAAGCGGACAAGGATATCGTGGTTAAGGTGGCGGCGGCACTAGAGCTGATTCATCTCGGTTCGCTAGTCCACGATGATGTGGTGGATGAAGCGGATCTGCGGCGAGGGCGGCCGTCGGTCAACTCGCGCTTTGGCAATACTTCGGCCGTGTTGTTGGGCGACTTCTTCTTTGCCCGGGCCCTGGGTTTGGCCAGCGAGGTGGGTCTGGAAGCAGTGCAGGTAGTCTCCAGCGTGATCGGCAACCTGGTGGAAGGGGAGTTGGATCAGCTGGAGCGCCGCTTTGATACGCACATTACAGTGGACGATTACTTTGCCCGCATCAAGCGCAAGACGGCGCTGTTCTTAGCGGAATGTTGTCGCATGGGCGGGTTGTTTAGCCTCGGCAATCCTCTTTCTCCCGATAAGCTCTATCAGTACGGGCTGAACCTGGGGTTGGCTTATCAAGTCAAGGATGACCTGCTCGATTTTTCGGGAGAACCCGATCAGCTGGGTAAGCCGGTGATGCTGGACCTGCAGCAGGGGGTAATCACCTTGCCGGTGATCCATGCATTGGAGCATCATCCCCGGCGGGATGAAATCTCCGCTTGGATACGTTCTGAGAGCACCGAAAAATGGGAACAGATCGGTCAATGTCTGGCGGAGACGAGATCGCTGCAATATGCCGAGCGGCGCGCCCGTCAGTTGATCCGACAGGCGAAGCGGCAGTTGGATGGCGTTCCAGATCAGGATGCGAAGACGGCGTTGCTCTTTCTGGCGGACTTCGTCTTGTCCCGTGTCTCTTAGAGCCGAGGCGGGTATGCTGGTCAAGCATTTGTCCCGTAAGTTAACCGGAGTGGGGCTGCTGGTGCGGCCGGTGGCTACCCTTTCATGGAGTGGAGGCGCCCTGCTCATGGCGGCCGGGCTGGCTAGTGGGGTGAAGCCGGCGATTGGCGGCTGGTCGGAGTCTCTGCGGGTGTTGATTGTAGCTACGGTGATCCAAGGCTGGCTAGCGCACAGTCTCAATGACCGCACCGATTGGCAGACCGGCACCGATCGCCAGGCTGACGAGTATCTCTCTGGCGGCAGTGGAGTGTTGCGTTTGGGGATCTTCACGGTCAGCGAGTTGGGCGTAGTGGCGGCGCTCAGCCTGCTTCTGGTGTTCGGCGTCGTCTGGGCGTCAGCAGCCCCTCCTGGTATCTGGTTTTTATTGGCCGTCGGCCTCTGGGGAGCGGTGGCCTATAGTTGTCGACCATGGCGCTTGTCCTATCGCCCCTGGCTGGGTGAGTGGTTGGCGGCATTTCCGGCGATCACGGCTTGCGGTCTAGCCGCCTATCAGGCGCTGGCCAGTCAACTAGAGCTGCGTGTCATAGTCGGAGCCGTGCTGCACGGCCTGCTCTGCGTCAGTTGGTTGATGCAGCATCACTTGCCCGATTGGCAGCGGGACTTGCAGGCCAATCCCCCTAAACTGACCACCATTGCCTGGCTGGCCCAGCGGGTTGGATTGCCCCGGGCGCGAGGTCTGGTGGTGTTTTATTTTCTGCTCACCTCCTTGGCGGCCGCTCTTGGCACTTTGGTGAGCAGTCGATTCATCTGGACAGCCTTGATCGCCCTCGCTGGGGCCTGGTTTGCCTTTGCGCAGGATGTGTTCGACCGTCGGCAAGTGGCCGTGCGCGAGTTGCAGATGGTCGGCTTGAGTTTGTTGAACGCCCTCCTCGTGGGCTGGCTCAATTGAGAGGAGGCAATTTCTGCTGTCGACTCTCTTTTCTTGAGCATTTCCCGGCTACAGGCTATACTAAAGTGATCAGGGAAGGGGATGTTCATGCAAGCCAAATTACCCAAGAACTACGTACGCAAGATTTGGCGCGCGTTGATGGAGTTCGACATGCTGATGCCGGGAGATCGTTGTCTGGTCGGGTTGTCTGGAGGAAAGGACAGTTCGTTCCTGCTCTACGCGCTGGCCGTAATCAGGGAATATGCCCCCTTTTCCTTTGACTTGGCCGCTGCAACCATCGATCCGCTGTTTGATGATCAGTTTCCGAGCGAACGGGTTCAGCAGCTATGCCGCAGTCTGCAGGTACCGTTGTTTCTGGAACGGTTGGATTTAGCTAAGCTAGTCTTTGCTCCTAGCAAACAGAACCCATGTCCGCGCTGTGCGTTCTTTCGTCGCGGTGCTCTGAACCGCATCGCCACCAGGGAAGGTTATAACCGACTAGCATTGGCCCATCACCACGATGATGCCGTCGAGACTTTCCTGATCAGCCTTTTGTTTTCGGGTCAGATCAAGACATTCACGCCGGTCACAGAACAGGACCGCAGCCGATTAACCGTGATCAGACCGTTGATCTATCTGCGCGAACAGGAGATCAAGTCTGCATATAGATTCTTTGATTGGGAGCCGATTCAAAACCCTTGCCCGTTGGATGGGCATAGCACTCGCCAGCAGGTGAAAGAGCTGTTGCAGTCCCTGGACAAGGAGAGTCGATCGGTCTACGACAATGTCAGCGCCGCCATGCGCCTTCCGGTGGACAAAGTAGAGCTTTGGCCCTCAGAACTAAATCGCGATGCCATGCGTCAAAAATACTTACAGGTGATGTTCGGCGAGTGCCATTCGCAGTCGAAATAGTTTTTCTCCTGTAGGATTTTCCCTGTCTCTGTCGAATTAGTCTAAATGACGCACACTACTAGCGCAGCTGTTCTGGGCAATGGCCATTCTTTCTGCTGAAAGATTCGCCTTAGTGATCATAATTCGGTCTCTGGACGCTGCCCTTCATTCTGTTCAATAAACCAAGGCAATAGGCCGTTTCTATAAACGGGAGGATATAACCTATGTTACGCTATATCGCTATTTTCACAGTAGCAGGAGTCCTCGTTTGGCTCTTCACCCCTTTGGCGCAGAAGCTGTCTTACCGTTTGGGGATATTGGATATGCCCAATCGACGCAAGCAGCATGAAAGGCCTACCCCATTGATGGGCGGTTGGGCCATGTTGGCTAGCTTCTGTATCACAGCTTTGTTTGTGTTGCCCCTGGACAGTAATTTGCGGGGCATCCTTTTCGGCGCATTGATCGCTTTTTCCGTTGGCTTGGTTGACGATTACTGCAAGTCCCGCGGCAAGGAAATGGGAGCTGCACCGAAATTTTTGGGGCAAATTCTGGCCGCCTTGGTGTTGGCCGCCCATGGCGTGCGTATCTTCTATATCAGTCACCCCTTTGGCCCGGGGATGATCTTCTTCCCGATCTGGCTTTCTTACCTGACCACCATCATTTGGGTGGTGGCGGTGATGAATCTGATCAACTTTATGGACGGCTTGGATGGCTTAGCCGCCGGGATCACCTGTATCGCTGCCGGCACCTTGGCCCTGATCGCCTGGCAGATGGACCAGGGCGAGTCCGTCACCCTGGGGGTGCTGGTGTTAGGCGTTGCGCTAGGCTTCTTGCGTTTCAATCGTTACCCCGCTTCTATCTTTATGGGCGATATGGGGGCAAACTTTCTGGGATTTCTGCTGGGTGCCATCTCCGTTGTGGGCTCCTTTAAGAGCGCTACCCTGGTGGGCATCGCCGTGCCGGTGCTGGCCTTAGGTTTACCTATCTTCGATACTGCGCTGAACATCGTGCGCCGCACCCGCAACGGACAACCTTTCTACGTGGCTGACCACGGTCACACTCACCATCGGCTGCAGAACTGGGGGCTGACCCAGGTGCAGACCGTGTTTGTGATGTACCTGATCAGTATCTGCTTCTCCCTTACCGCGCTGGTGGTGCTCTTCGCCAGCCGCTAGCGTTGTCATTCTGAACGCAGTGAAGAATCTTCACCTGGCAAAACCTTCAGGCGTTTAGGGCGATGGCCATTCTCTTGATTCGCCTTACGGCCGCCATCAGGCGGCCCGTTTATTTTCTAACCCCTTTACGCAACCTATCTGGGTACAGCTTGGGCCCAAGGTTGCTTCTTTGCGCAATAGCGCGCAGGAAGTGCCTGGCCAAAACAAGGGGGTGCTGACGATGGAGTATCAGTTCAAGCTGAATCCTGAACTGAGCGACGAGGATCTGCGCAAATTGAAACGGCGACTAGCAGAGCTGGCACAGGATGAGCAATTGCGGGTGCAACTGGATAGCAAGGATTCTCTGCAGCGGGCTAATCTGACCAAGATGTTGACCAATAACGGCTACACCTATCAGCCAGAAGGCGGTACGGAAGACGACGACCAATACCTGGTAGTGCGGCGGCTGCACTGAGGACTTCTTCACAGAGGATGGGTCTTCTTCGGAGGACCCATTTCTTCCGAATTTGCGTCTTGACACCCTTGTCAATCCTGTGATAGTTTCATCTAGGGAGAATGAATCAGATAATTCTATAAGGTTTGCACAAATAGAGGCGCGGATATGAGGGTACTCCACGGATATTTAGGTTCTGGTTGACTGAGGCTGTGGGGGAAGGCTTTATCCGCCGAAAGTGATTTAGCAGTTGCCAGCGCTCTTCACTTGGTTGGCGGAGGAACTCCGACCAACTGTTGCAAAGTATTTGCATCGAGCTATTTCAATTCTTGCGAGTTGAAATGGCTCTTTTATTTTTCTAAGCGAGGAGGAGTCATATGGACAAGATGATCATCACTGCCGCCATCTGTGGTGCCGAGGTGACCAAAGAACAGAACCCAAACGTGCCTTACACGGTGGAGGAGATCGCCAAAGAAGCGAGGCGCGCTGCCGAGCAGGGCGCGAGCATCATCCACCTGCACGTGCGCGAGGATGACGGCACTCCCACCCAGAGCGCGGCCAGGTTTGCCGCTTGTATGGAGGCGATTCGCACTGAGTGCCCGGCGGTGATCATTCAGCCTTCAACCGGCGGCGCGACCGGCATGAGTAACGAGGAGCGCCTGCAGCCCCTGAGACTGCAGCCAGAGATGGCCTCTCTCGACTGCGGAACCTTGAACTTCGGCGGAGATGAGATCTTTCTCAACACAGAGAACACGATTATCGCCTTCGCCGAGCAGATGAAAGAACTTGGGGTGAAACCGGAGCTGGAAGTGTTCGATCAGAGCATGATCAACACGGTACACCATCTGGTCAGGAAAGGTATCATCGTCGCCCCGCTGCACTTCAACCTGGTGATGGGTGTTCGGGGCGGCATCGGGGCCAGTCTGCGGGAGTTTTCCTTCTTGGTGGAGAGCCTGCCGCCGGGGGCGACCTACACAGCCACCGGTATCGGGCGTTCTCAATTTGGCCTGGTAGCTATGGCGGCTGTGACAGGAGGGCATGCACGGGTAGGGTTTGAAGACAACCTGTACCTCGAGCGGGGGCGGTTGGCCAAGTCTAACGGCGAACTGGTGGAGAAGGCGGTTAGGATTGCCAGGCTGCTGGGTAGAGAGATAGCTAGCCCTAGTGAGACGCGGGCATTGCTGCAGCTAGCGAGGGGTGATTAGCGATGAAAAGGGGATGTAAGTTCGGCAGCCATCGCGTGATCAAGCCGCAGGGAGTGTTGCCACAGGCTGCCTCGCTGATCGACAACGATATGACCATCTACGACAACGAGATCCTGGTTGACGTGCAGGCGCTGAACATCGACTCTGCCAGCTTCGCCCAGCTGAAGCAGGCCCATGGGTGCGATGCTCAGGCCATCGGGCAGGCGATTATGGATATCGTCAACCAGCGGGGGAAAATGCAGAATCCGGTCACCGGATCCGGCGGAATGCTGATTGGAACGGTGGCGGCCATCGGCTCCAAACTGGCCGACAAGATCGACCTAGCAGTAGGCGACGAAATAGCTACTCTGGTCTCGCTGTCGTTGACACCTCTCCACATCGAGAGCATCCAGCGCATCCATTTGGATATCGATCGGGTGGAGATCGTCGGCCAGGCGGTCCTGTTTGAGAGCGGCATCTATGCCAAGTTGCCCTCGGACATGTCGCGGGAGTTGGCATTGGCCGCCCTGGATGTGGCCGGCGCGCCGGCGCAGACGGCCAAATTGGTGCGGCCCGGGGATCGGGTGCTGGTCATCGGTGCCAGTGGCAAGTCTGGCATGCTCTGTTGTTATGAGGCGATGAAACGGGTGGGGCCGACCGGCCAGGTGATCGGCTTGGTGCGCACCGAGGAGTCCCGGCAGCAGCTGCAATCGCTGGGGTTGTGTCACGATTACATCCTGGGCGACGCTACCAATAGCATGTTGGTCTACTCCGAACTGTCGAAACTGACCGGGGGACAGGAATGCGACCTGGCTATCAATTGCGTGAACGTACCCGGTACCGAGATGTCCACCATTCTTCCGGTCCGGGATGGCGGGCTCTGCTATTTCTTCTCTATGGCTACCAGCTTTACTCGGGCCGCCTTGGGGGCGGAGGGCATCGGTAAAGACGTGACCATGATCATCGGCAACGGTTACACCAAGGACCATTCGGAAATCACTCTGGCGGAACTGCGGGAGAATAGTGAGCTGCGGGAACTCTACGAGCGCGTTTATGTGAAGTGAGCTACCTGTTCTAGGGAGGGATGAAGATGAATTACAGTCGCCGCGCGACCATGTTTCCGGGCGTGACGGATGAACAGTGGAATGACTGGCACTGGCAGGTTTCTCATCGAATCACCAGTGTGGAGCAGCTAGAGCGGCACATTTACCTTTCGGATGAAGAGAAGCAGGCCATCAACAGCTGCCTGGACGTGCTGCGCATGGCCATTACACCTTATTATCTTTCGTTAATCGATGTGGATGACCAAGACGATGTCATCCGCAAGCAGTCGGTGCCCACGCTGAGGGAATTAGTCCGGCACCCGGATGATATCGACGATCCTTTACACGAAGATGGGGATTCGCCTACTCCGGGGTTGACCCATCGCTATCCCGATCGAGTGCTTTTCCTGGTCACCGACCAATGCTCCATGTATTGTCGCTACTGTACCCGCCGTCGTTTTGCCGGCCAGCACGATTCTGCTGTGCCTGCCGATCGGGTTGAGCAATGCCTGCGCTATATCGAGCAGACGCCAGAAGTGCGAGATGTGCTCGTCTCCGGAGGGGATCCGCTGCTGCTCTCGGATCAGAGGCTGGAGTATATTTTGTCCCGCTTGCACGCTATTTCGCACGTGGAAGTTGTGCGGCTCGGCACCCGGGTGCCGGTGGTGATGCCGCAACGGATCACCCCGGAACTGACGGCCATGCTGGCCAAGTATCACCCGCTCTGGTTGAACACCCATTTCAGCCATCCGAGCGAAATAACCGCTGAATCCCGAGAGGCCTGCAATCGGCTGGCTGACGTCGGCATCCCTTTGGGCAACCAGTCGGTGCTATTGGCTGGCATCAACGACAAGATCCCGATCATGAAACAGTTGGTGCACGAACTGGTCAAGATGCGCGTGAGGCCTTATTACCTCTATCAATGTGACCTATCGGTGGGTATCTCGCACTTTCGTACCCCGGTGGCGGTTGGCCTGGAGATTATCGAGGGGCTGCGCGGGCACACCTCCGGTTTCTGTGTGCCTACATACGTAATCGACGCACCGGGGGGAGGCGGCAAGATCCCAGCTATGCCTAACTACATCATCAGTCAGGGATATCAGCGCATCGTGCTGCGCAACTATGAAGGCGTGATCAGCACTTATACCGAGCCGGACTATTACTCTTTCGACCAGACCCACGACGACCAGGATACTGTACTGGAGGGCGTGGCTGGGTTGCTGAACGGGCAAGGGGTGACTATCGAACCCAAGGGACTAAAGCGCAACAACCGCAACGGTCATGCCTAGCCGCCCTCTGGTCGACCGTCTCGCTGGCTACAGCACCATTGCCACCGTCGGCATCTGCAAGAACGCCGGCAAGACGACCGTCCTAAACTATCTATTGGACTATTACCATCCTGACTTTCCCCTTGGCATCACCTCCATCGGTTACGACGGGGAGGAGACGGACGCGGTCACCTTGCTGCCCAAGCCCCGGATCACGGTCCGCCCTGGAATGCTGGTGGCCACTGCCGACGAATGCCTGCAGAAGACCGGGATCGACTATCGAGTGCTCGACGACACCGGTATCAGTACCAATTTGGGCCAGGTGCGAGTGGTGCAGGTGGTGTCGGGTGGATACCTGGAGGTCTCCGGGCCGGCAATCTCTAGTCAGGTGCGGCAAGTGAGCCGATTGATGCAACAGCTCGGCTGCCAGAAGGTGATCATCGATGGGGCCGCCGGCCGACTCTCCTTTGCCAGCCATACCGATTGTGCTATCTTGGCGGTTTCGGCGGCAATGTCCGCCGAGATGAGGCAGGTGATCAGGCAAGCCCGGCATTTGATCGGACTGCTCACTCTGCCTGCCGGCCCGCAGTCGAGCGAACCCTGCCCGGATGACCAGGTGTGGCATTCACAGCTGATCGACGGCATCCCGCATTTCATTTTCCGGGGAGCAGTGGCCGACCGGGATTTGGAGGCGCTGCTGGCAGCGGCGGGGCGGGGGCAGCCGGTGGCGCTGGTCAACGATGCGACAGCGCTGTTCATCAGTTCGCAGGCGTACGCCAGGTTCATACGGCGGGGCGGATCCATTCGGGTGAAGAACAAAGTGAACTTGGTGGCAGTGACCATCAATCCGATGTCGCCCTATGGCCCCTGGTTCGACGAGGAGGAGTTCCTGCAGGCGATGCAGCAGGCGACTGGCTTGCCGGTATACAACATCATGAACGAAAAGGTGAAGCGAGATGACGAACAAGTTGCATATGGACGAGTCGTTGATCAAGGCTTGTCGCACTAGCGCCAAACGAATCAGTGATCAGGTGCAGCAGTTCATCGAACAAAACAGTACCGTTGCTGTCGAGCGTACCGTCTGCCGCCTGTTGGGAGTGGACGGCGTCGACCAGCACGGTGTGCCGTTGCCTAACCTGGTGGTCGAGGCGTTAACTGAGCAGGGGCTGCTGAGACAGGGTGCCGCAAACTTCTTTGCGCGGGCGATGCATTTGACCGGTCGGTCGGCACAGGCAGTGGCCGAGCTGGTGGCCGTTCAGAATTTCGATTTCGCCAAGCTGCCGCAGTTTGACCGACCGGATCTAGAGCTCGCGCTGCAGGCGCAAGTAGAGCTCGGACTGAGTAAGATCAGGGCTCGTCGGGAGGAAAGACAAGGTTACTTGAGCCGGTTTGGAGATAAGTCGGGCGCGCTGATCTACGTAATTGTGGCCACCGGTAACATCCGGGAGGATGTGGTGCAAGCGCGGGCCGCTGCTCGACAAGGTGCAGATGTGATCGCTGTGATCCGCACCACCGGTCAGAGCCTGCTCGACTACGTCCCCTATGGAGAGACCCACGAGGGATTCGGCGGCACCTACGCCACGCAGGAGAACTTCCGGATCATGCGGCTGGCACTGGACGAGGTCGGCAGAGAGCTGGGGCGCTATATTCGCCTCTGCAACTACTGTTCTGGGCTGTGCATGCCGGAGATTGCTGCTATGGGCGCCTTCGAGCGGTTGGATATGATGCTCAACGATGCTCTTTACGGCATTCTGTTTCGGGATATCAATATGCAGCGCACGTTGGTGGACCAATATTTCTCTCGGATCATCAACGCCTATGCGGGCGTGATCATCAACACGGGGGAAGACAATTATTTGACCACCGCCGATGCCTTGGAAGAAGCCCACACCGTGCTCGCTTCTCAATTCATCAACGAGCAGTTCGCCAAACAGGCCGGATTGCCGGACGAGTTGCTGGGGCTCGGCCACGCCTTCGAGATTTCGCCTGAGGTGCAGGACAGCTTCATCTACGAACTGACGCACGCCCAGATGACGCGGCAGATCTTCCCGCAGGCACCCCTGAAATACATGCCCCCCACCAAGTACATGACCGGGGACATCTTCATGGGTAACGTGCAGAATGCCCTGTTCAATATGGTCACCGCGATCACCGGGCAGCGGATTCATCTCCTGGGCATGTTGACCGAGGCGATCCACACTCCATTTATGTCGGATCGGGCGATCGCCATCGAAAATGCCCAGTATATTTCTCGATCGATGCACAGCCTCGGGGACGAAATCTGCTTTCGTCCAGACGGAATGATGGCCAACCGTGCAGCAGAGGTCTTGAATAAAGCGCACGATCTGCTGGATGAAATCGCGGACAGGGGCCTGTTTGACGCCCTTTCCGCCGGCGTATTCGGGGGTATCAGGCGGGCGCTGGACGGCGGCAAGGGCCTGGACGGCGTCTTCCTGAAAGCGCCGGACTACCGGAATCCCTTCGCTTCAGCGATGCTGGGAGAAATGAAAGGTGGATCGCGATGAAGCGCTTAGAAGTGAACAGAGAACGGTTCAGTCGGACCCTTGATCTCGCTCGCATGCGGCCTTACGGAGATACGATGAACGATGGCAAAGCACAGGTCAGTTTTACCCTCCCGGTAGCGAACAGCGCCAGGGCGGCCGAGGCGGCTAAACAGCTGGCTGGTCTGATGGGTCTGGATCACCCGGTGGTGGCCATGGCCAAGTCCTTGGACAGCTCCTTTACCTTTTTCGTGGTCTACGGGGACCTGGTGCATAGCATCAACTATCACGAGGTTTCGGTCGAGGCCATCGAGGATGAAGCCATGACCATGGCCGAGACGGATCATTTTATCCAGGAGCACTTCGGCAGACCACTGGTGGTGGTCGGAGCTTCCACCGGCACAGATGCCCATACGGTCGGCATCGATGCGATTATGAACATGAAGGGCTATGCCGGGCATTTCGGCCTGGAACGATATCAGATGATCAGCGCCCACAACCTCGGTTCACAGGTGGAGAACATTCAGTTCGTGCGTGCAGCCCGGGAGCTGCAGGCCGATGCGCTGCTTGTCTCGCAGACGGTGACTCAGAAAGACGTACATGTTCGCAATCTGACCGAATTGGTGGAGATGGTCGAAGCGGAAGGAATCAGGGAGGACGTGCTCCTGATCTGTGGAGGGGCCAGGATCAGCCATCAACTGGCCAGAGAACTCGGCTATGACGGCGGGTTTGGCAGCGGCAAGTTTGCCGATGATGTAGCCACATTCATGGTGCGTGAGTTAGTCAAGCGAAAATTAGGAAGGGGGATTAATCATGATTAGTGCAAAGAAACTGAACCTGGAGCGTTCGCTGGAATTGATTGCGGAGGGCAGAAAGCAGACCCCGGGAGGCATGCTGGGGATTCGCAGGCCTTACAACTTCGTGGAAGGCGAGTATCCCATCTTCATTGAGCGGGGTTACGGTGGACACATCATCGATGCCGACGGTAACGATTACATCGACATGCTCGCTGCCTATGGGCCGATTATCCTCGGATATGTGGAAGAAGAGATCAACCAGGCAGTGATCGAGCAGATGCAAAAGGGCTTCTGTTTCTCCCTGGTGCAAGAGGTTCAGAATCGTCTGCAGGAGAAGTTGATCGAGCTGATTCCCTGCGCGGAAATGGTTGTCTTGGCTAAAACCGGTTCCGACGTTACCACCATGGCCGTGCGGGTGGCTAGGGGTCATTCCGGCAAGAACAAAGTGTTACGCTGCGGCTATCACGGTTGGCACGATTGGTGCGTCGAGCAGACGGGTGGGGTGCCGCAGGAAATTCTCGATCTGACGGTGGAGTTTGAGTATGGGGATCTGGGCGAGCTGCGGGAAAAATTGGAGGAACATCATCAGGACTTGGCCTGCATCATGATCACTCCCGTCGGCCACCCGACTGCCAAAGACGTTATCCCGCCACCGGAGGGCTATCTGCAGGGTGTACGGGATCTGGCCGATGAGTTCGGGGTGATCCTCGTCTTCGATGAGATCCGCACCGGATTCAGGGTGGCCATCGGCGGAGCTCAAGAGCGATACGGCGTGGTGCCCGATCTGGCTACCTTCGGCAAGGCCATGGCTAACGGTTATCCGATCAGTGCCTTGGTGGGCAAGAAAGAGATCATGCAAGTGATGGAGAAGGACGTGTTCATCAGCTCCACCTTTTTCCCGAACAGCCTGGAAATCGTCGCTTCCCTCAAGTGCATCGAGATCTTGCAGCGGGAGCAGGTCACCGATTCTATCTGGCAGCGGGGGCAAGTTTTCCTGGAGCGGCTGTGCGCTATCAAAGACAAGTATAATGCCCCGGTGACAGTGTCTGGAATTCCGCCGATGCCTTTTATCACCTTTGACCGAGTGGATCAGCACTATCGGGAGCGGCGCACCGAGTTCTACACGCAGACCGTGCGCAGAGGACTGTTCATCCAGCCTTATCACCATTGGTATATCTGCCATCGCCATACCGATCAGGATCTAGAGCAGGCGCTGACGACTATCGACGAAGCTATGGCCTATGCGCTGCACAAGTATCCGGTTGTCCCCTAGGACTAGTGCCAGAAACTATCCATTTGCGGGAGGTTGAACCATGAATAAATTGATTCAACTGAGCGAGTGCATCGAGCTGATCAAGCCGGGCATGACGGTGATGGTCGGTGGTTTCCTGGGGGTGGGTACCCCCGAAAGGATCGTCGACGCTTTAGTTGCGGCAGGAACCAGTGAGCTGACTCTAATCTGCAACGACACAGCGACCGAGACAAAGGGCGTTGGCAAAATGGTGGTGAGCCACCAGTTCAAAAAGATCATTGCTTCCCATATCGGGACGAATCGAGAGACTGGCCGGCAGATGACGGCCGGTAAGACCGAGATCGAGTTGGTTCCTCAGGGTACTTTGGCGGAGCGGATTAGAGCGGCCGGAGCGGGGTTAGGAGGCATCCTCACCCCCACCGGCGTAGGTACGATGGTGGAAGAAGGTAAGCAGACCTTGGAAGTCGATGGCCGCAAGTATCTCTTGGAGAAGCCGTTGCGTGCCGACGTGGCTTTGCTGGTCGGTTCGATTGTGGATCGGTCTGGCAATGTATACCTGAGTAAATCGTCCCGGAACTTCAACCCGTTGATGGCCTTGGCAGCTGATACGGTGATCGTGGAGGCCGAGCAGGTGGTGGAAGTGGGCGAGATCGATCCCCATCTGGTGATCATCCCGGCCACCGCAGTCGACTACATCGTGAAAGGAGGTGCCGCCCTTGGGTGAGCACATGGTCAAAGTACTGATCGCCACCAGGGTAGCCAAGGAGTTGAAGCACGGCTATATGGTCAATCTGGGCATTGGGCTCCCTGGCTTGGTGGCTAACCATATTCCGGAGAGCATTCAGGTCACCTTGCAGTCTGAGAACGGATTGCTCGGATTGGGGCCGGCTCCTGCTCCCGGCGAAGAGGATCCGGAGCTGACTAATGCGGGTGGGCAGCCGGCCTCGATGTTGCCGGGGGGAATGTACTTCGACTCGGCCTATTCCTTCGCCTTGATCAGGGGCGGTCATGTCGACGTGACCGTGCTCGGGGCGCTGGAGGTGGATGAGCAGGGGAGTATCGCCAACTGGATGGTTCCTGGCAAGATGGTTCCTGGTATGGGTGGCGCGATGGATCTAGTGGTCGGTGCTAAAAAGGTGATCGTGGCTATGCAACACACCGCCCGGGGTAGGGCCAAGATTCTCAAGCGCTGCCGCCTACCCCTGACCGCCTTTGGTGCCGTGGACATGATTGTGACCGAGCTAGGCGTGTTTGAGTATCCGGCAGGGCGGCTTACTTTGGTTGAACTGATGGAAGGCGTCACTTTGGCCGACGTGGCCCGGGCAACCGAAGCGTCCTACGATATTGCCTTGAAGGAGGCTATACAATGAAAGAAGTGGTAATTGCGTCGGCTGCCAGAACTGCCATCGGCTCGTTCGGCGGCTCCTTGAAGGACATTTCCGCCGTAGAGTTAGGCAAAGTGGCCGCGCAGGAAGCTCTTAAACGGGCAGGTATTTTGCCAGAGCAGTTAGATGAAGCGATCATCGGCAACGTGTTGGGTGCAGGGCTGGGGCAGAACGTAGCCAGGCAAGTGGTGCTCGGGGTTGGTGCACCGGTATCCACTCCGGCGATCACGGTGAACAAGGTTTGCGGCTCGGGCCTGCGGGCCGTCGGGCTGGCAGCGCAGATTATCGCCGGCGGAGACGCCGAAATTATCCTCGCCGGTGGTACCGAAAACATGTCGGCTGCTCCCTACTTGGCTCCGAGTGCCAGATGGGGTGCGCGCATGGGCAACACCCCCTTGGTCGACTACATGGTTCACGACGGCTTGACCGACATCTTCAACAACTATCATATGGGCGTCACCGCCGAGAATATGGCTAAGCAGTGGCAGATCAGCCGCCAGGAACAGGACCAGTTCGCCTTGAACAGTCAGCATAAAGCGGAGAAGGCTAGAGAACTCGGCCACTTCCAGGCGGAGATTGTGCCGGTGTCCATTCCCCAGCGGAGAGGCTCGCCGGTCATCTTTGACCGGGATGAATACATTCGGGGCGGCGCGACCATGGAGGGGCTGGCCAAGCTGCGGCCTGCCTTTGTCCGGGAGGACGGAACGGTCACCGCCGGTAACGCCTCCGGCATCAACGACGGGGCGGCCATGTTGGTGGTGCTCAGTGCCGACAAAGCCAAGGAGCTTGGGATTACTCCGCTAGCAGCTATCAAGGCTCACGCATCTGCCGGGGTTGATCCTAAGATTATGGGCTATGGTCCGGAGCCTGCCACCCGCAAGGCGTTAGCTAAGGCCGGCTGGTCCATTCAGGACATAGAACTGGCAGAGCTGAATGAGGCCTTTGCTGTGCAGTCGATCGCTGTAGTCAGAGACCTAGGGTTCGATCCCGATCTGGTCAACGTCAACGGAGGGGCTATCGCCCTCGGTCATCCCATCGGCTGCTCCGGGGCGAGAATTCTGGTTACGCTGTTGCATGAGATGGCCAGGCGGAACCTGCAGCGCGGGCTGGCCGCCCTCTGTATCGGCGGCGGCATGGGTAGTGCGATGCTGGTGGAGCGGCCATAGAGTGAGACGGGGGGCCTGTCCCCCGTCTAGCGCTGTTTCAGCGAGCAGGGCTGTCCTCGGCAGTGCCTCTTTGGTGGGCCTATCCTCACCGTCCTAGGGGGAGGGGTGGCCAGGCCTGCGTGCTCAGTCACTGTCTGCCGGGCTAATGGATGAGCTCACTTCGGATGGAGGCAGCAAAACTCGTCACCGCTCTGTCAATTTGTTTATCTGATCCGAGCAGGGCCTCTATTGCTAAGCTCAAGCGAGAGTGGCAGGGTGACTCAAGCAATTGCTGCCTTTGATCCATCCTCGTTCGCTCCTTGAATGGGCAGCCAATGTGCCTGTTGCACGTAGGGCCTGTCCTCGGCAGTGCCTCTTTGGTGGGCCTATCCTCACCGTCCTAGGGGGAGGGGTGGCCAGGCCTGCGTGCTCAGTCACTGTCTGCCGGGCTAATGGATGAGCTCACTTCGGATGGAGGCAGCAAAACTCGTCACCGCTCTGTCAATTTGTTTATCTGATCCGAGCAGGGCCTCTATTGCTAAGCTCAAGCGAGAGTGGCAGGGTGACTCAAGCAATTGCTGCCTTTGATCCATCCTCGTTCGCTCCTTGAATGGGCAGCCAATGTGCCTGTTGCAC
This sequence comes from uncultured Clostridia bacterium, assembly GCA_964450265.1. GTDB lineage: Bacteria > Bacillota > UBA994 > UBA5500 > UBA5500 > JAEZJZ01. The sequence goes on along the minus strand of CAYVCY010000004.1, from coordinate 10,599 downwards.
GCAGGGCCTGTCCCACCGTCTCGCAGCGCCTCACCCAGGACCTAGACTCCTCGCTGGCGCTCGGAATGACAAGGAGGAACGGTTTGAACTGCCGCAAAGAACTGCTCGGAATGATCTAACAGCCGCTCCGCATTTCCGGGGCGGCTGTTTGTTGCCTAGTGGGCAGCGCCTCTGGTCAAAGGGTAAGCGGTGGCATATGATGGACTTAAGTCTTTAGGTCTGGAAGTGATTAGATTGCTGAAACGGTTTAGGTGGCCACTGTTGCTGCTTGCGGTGGGTTTGCTGTTGATTGTGCAGTTCGTGACTGTGTTTCAGAGCCAGTGGCAGCACTCAGCCACTAAAATGGTGTTTACCGGCGCGAATGCAGACACTAGTTGGCAACAGGTCTGGCTGGTGCCCTTGGCCAACGGTTATGACCAAGCAACCTACCTGCTCACTGAGGCGTTGCTGGAGCAGCTGCAGGTGGCGGGGGTACAGGCCGAGTTGGCGCCTGTCAGCGCCGAGTTTGGCCAGGGTGAGCCCACCCCGATGCTGCTCTTCCTCTCTGTAGGGGAATGGCGTTTGGGCTGGAAGCCGCTCGGGCGCGAACTTCAGATCAGCCTTAGTCTGCGTTCTCAGAAACTGGGGGCACCCTGCTATGATCATGCCGGCGAAGATCTGTTGATTACCCAGGCGATACAGGGTAGCGGTGGGTACACTGGGTTGGTGCGCAACGCAGCCGTCAGCCGCGACGCGGCCAAGAGCGCTGCAGAGAAGCTAGTCAGCGGAGTGGCGGACGAGTTAGTCGATCGAGACTTAGTTATCCAACAGCCGCATCCACAGCAGTCGGAAACGAAATGGAGTTTTTGGTTGAATCTCTCCAAGGGATCGACGGATCCCGAGCCGGTTGCTCCGGACGATGATCTGTTGCTGTTAGGAGAACGACCTGATTATTCATGGACAGTGAATACCGTGCGGGGTAAGCAGGTAGTCCGAATTTACCAGGTGCAGGCGACCGGAGCAGAGGTGGAGGCCGCATTGATTAGGCAGTTCCCGCAGCTGGCTGCAGGGAAAGAGTTCGAAAGCGTGCACCACATCAACGGTCTCAATCGACGCATTCTTGGGGGCGGTGTGATGTCCCACTGGATTGCTGCAGCTGAAGCGCAGCCGATCGGTTCTCCCGGCTATAGTACACTGCAAGATCAGGCACTCACCCGGTATGTGACGGTGAACAACTTTATCGGCGGCTGTCGTTATGAGATAGATGACAGTCCGTTAGGCGAGCATTTGGAATATGACTTTGACGGCCAGTGGATGTACCTCGCTGGACTGAAGGTGTTTGATGAGTTCAGCGCAGTCAACGAAGGCAGTGTCAGACTTGAAGACAATATCCTCACCTTCAGTCTCACCAAAGCCACTGGTTCGGTCACCGGTGCGCTCGATGGTCCCAACGTGCGGTTCACCATGGACATTGATGCTAATACCATTATTGAGAAGCGGTTCAGGCCTGCGCCGAACTATATCGCATTTGGGTTGGAACAGTTCGCCGAACACAGCGAAGAGGTGCTAGAGCTGACCGACGAGCGCATGCTGGAAATAGGGAGGTTCTTTGTGGAGCTGTTTGCGGAGATAGAAGCGACTCACTGAGCCACAGGGACGTGGGGAGAAGAAAAACAGTTCGAATGCACTGAATAAGCTCACTGTTGTCACGCTGAGCGCAGCGAAGAGTGCTTAGTAATGCCTGTGCATACGGGCATTACTAGACTCTTCACGTTCGTTCAGAATGACCGCCTTCGGTCGCTAATCTCGGGCTAAGTGGACTCTTCACGGATGACGACACAATGAAGCGCAGTAGCAGCTCTTTACCTACACTGATGCCGATGCGAGGGGTAGCGATGATCTTGTCCGGGCTCTTGCCGTCCAGCATGTAGAGCGGAGACCGCTGTAAGGGGTGGCCGTTAAGGTTCAGGCCGATAGCCAGCGCCTGGCAGAGCTTGCCGGGGCCATTGACCAGGTTTTTGTCGGTCACGCTGCCCCGGCGGGAGCGCATCAGCTCAATTCCTTCCAGCGGTTGTAGCCCCCGAATAAGTACTGTCTCGGGTGTTCCCTCCAGCTGGCAGACTACGTCGAAGCAGCGGTGAATACCGTAGCTGATATAGACATAGCTACTGCCTGGAGGTCCATACGCAGCCTGGTTGCGTCGGGTGGGTCCGCGAAATGCATGGCTGGCCGGGTCGCTGCCACCTAGATAGGCCTCGGTCTCTACGATCACCCCGCTAGTGAGGCCAGCCTCAGTAGCGCTGACCAACACCTTGCCTAGCAGGTCCCGGGCGATCGTTGCTGTATCACGGCCAAGATAGAAGTCCTTGGGGACAACTTGCATAGACGTATCTCCCTCTTTGCCAAGCCCTCCGGACGGCTTGTATTATGGTAGTAGACTGCCCCAGACTGGCGTTGATTCTAGTATGCGCTAGCTGGTAAATTCGAATAAGGAGGCACCCAGTGTCAAGCAATCAAGACCATGCTCTAGAAGTAATGCATCGTTTAGCAGCTAGGTATCCAGAGGCCCACTGCGAATTGAACTTCCGCACCCCTTGGCAGCTATTGGTGGCCACTATCTTGGCCGCGCAGTCTACCGATCAACAGGTGAACAAGCTTACCTCCCCGTTGTTTGAGCGTTATCCCACCCCCGACGCGCTGGCGGAGTTGCCGCTAGAAGAATTGGAACTGCTGATCAAAGGTGTGGGGCTTTATCGCAACAAGGCCAAGAACATCTTGACCACTTGCCGCATCCTCTTGGATGAATATGGGGGAGAAGTGCCAGCTACCCTGGAACAGCTGGTGGAGCTACCCGGCGTTGGGCGTAAGACGGCCAACGTGGTGCTCTCCAATGCCTTCGATATCCCCGCCTTCGCAGTCGACACCCATGTGCTCCGGGTCAGCCGCCGCTTGGGTCTCACCGAGCAGAAGACGCCGGACAAGGTAGAGGCTGATCTAACCGCATTATTGCCACCGGAGCAATGGAAGGATGCCCATCATTGGCTGATCTGGCACGGTCGTCGCACCTGCCACGCCCGCAAACCGGCCTGCGAAAGCTGTTCTCTGCGGGACATATGCCCAGAGTGAGACGTGGGGAGTCCCCTCGCCTCACTTTTTTGTGACTAGATCACTGACCCCTCCTCCCGGCTGCGATAGCATGGTAGCCGTGTGTGTATTACAGTGGGAGGGAGAATCGGATGCAAAAACAGATTCGTAAACCGAGGAAAAAGGCAGCGGTGTGGTCGCAACTCTGTGTTGCTTGCGGTTGCTGCGTGAGCAGTTGCCCCCGCCAAGCCATCCATATTCGTCGCGGGATCTATGCCAGCATAGACGAAGCGCAATGCATCGGTTGTGGCCAGTGCGTGCGTGACTGCCCCGCCTCCGTGATCGCGTTGAAGGAGGTGGAAGCATGAAGAAACCGTGGTATTCATATCTGTGGATCTTTTCGGCGCTTTATCTGGTGCTCGGGATGTTCAACATCTTGTTTGCATGGATTGGCCTACTCTGTTTTCTGATTCCGTTGCTGATCGCTGCTTTCGGCGCTGGTAAGGTCTACTGCAACCGCTTTTGTGGTCGGGGACAGCTGTTTGCCTTGCTGGGTGGGCGCTGCAGGTTATCTCGTATGAAAGACATTCCGCCTTTCTTGCGCAGCAGAAGGTTCCGTTATGGCTTTCTAATTTTCTTTATGGCCATGTTCTCGGTGATGCTGTTCAATACTTGGCTGGTATTCTCCAACGCCGGAGGGGTGCGCCAGGTGGTGACGCTGCTTTGGGTATTCAAACTGCCCTGGCAGTGGGCCTACCCTGGCGGAGCGGTTGCTCCTTGGGTGGTGCAGTTTGCTTTTGGCTTCTATAGCGTCATGCTCACTTCGACCGTATTGGGACTGGTCACGATGTTGCTGTATAAGCCGCGCTCTTGGTGCGTCTATTGCCCAATGGGGACGATGACGCAGCTCATCTGCCAGTTGAAAGACGGGCACAAAGCGCAGCACTCGATTGCCGCGGATACGAGGAGCTGCTCTTTGTGACACTGTCACTGAACTCGTTTCCAGCATCAGCTAAAATGCAGATAAACCAGTTGTAAAGGAGAATGTCATTATGTCTGCAATGACTATAACCAGTGCCAATTTCCACAAAGAAGTTATAGAATCGAGCCAGCCGGTATTGCTTGACTTTTGGGCTGCCTGGTGTGGCCCTTGCCGGATGGTCTCACCGATCGTGGACGAGGTAGCGAGAGAACAACAAGCGGTGAAGGTGGGCAAGGTGAACGTAGATGAACAGCCCGAATTGGCACAGATGTTCCAGGTGATGAGCATCCCTACGCTCGTCCTAGTCAAAGATGGCAAAGTCACCAAACAGATGGTGGGGGTTAGGCCGAAGCGGGACATCCTACAGATTCTGTCCTAGGCGATCTTCTAGCGCGATAGAGCCGCTATCCGTGTGTGATCAAGCAGTAGGATACGGCCTCGCGCCAACTCTACCAACCCTTCTGTTTGAAAGTACTTCAGCATGCGGGTGACTACCTCGCGGGCAGTGCCTAAGTGGTTGGCGATCTTCTCGTGGGTGATCGCCAGCCGATCGCTGCCTTGAATGGTGTTTTCCTGCAGCAGGAAGGTGGCCAAGCGGGCATCAAAGCTCTTGAACATGATTTGGTCCATCAACCACATCACCTCCGAGAAGCGGGAGGCCATCACCTGATTGGTATAGTTGGCTACAGTGACAGATTGTTCCCTCAGCTGCTGATAGAAGTCGGCAGGGATAATCCAGAGATCCGTATCCTTCTCTGCTTCGACCAAGATCTCGAATTGGATGCTGGATATGACGCATGACGCTGAGAACAAACAGATATCCCGCTCGAACAGGCGATAAAGAGTCACCTCCTTGCCTGCCTCGGAGAGGATATATGCCCGCAGCTGGCCAGAGTGGATGACAAATAGACCAAGGCAGTCTGCTTCCCCGCTGCGGAGCAGAGTGCCTTTCTTCACTTTGCGTCTTGTCAAGCTGGTCAGCAACTGCTCCTGCTCCGCAGTTCCGAGCTGAGTCCAGATTGGAAAATACCCGGCGAAGTCCATAGTATTACCCCTCCTAGCAAAGAGATCAGGCGCCTTCAGTATACGCGAAGAGACCCCTGCAGCGTCAAGTGGCCTGACGCGCGGGGATGGGGGCACCTCACTGTTCCCCCGTGTCAGTCAAGTGACACAGGCCGTCGCCTCGTGTCGCTGCTGTGATAACATATGGTCAGTAAGGCTTGGCAGAAGGGTGGTATCAATCAATGCTGCTCAGGGATCTGAAGAGTCAGATGCTGCTTCCCCGGGAGGAATATATTATCAATCAGCGTGCCGCTATCCGCGGGCTGGACGTGGCATTGCTCTCCTTTACTATTGAGCAGGACAAGAACGGCCTGTGGCTGATCTATAGTGACGAGGCAGAGCTTCGTCCCGATGTCTGGGGATGGCCGGGTTTTGCCAGCAGGCGGGAAAAGATGTTGCACCATATCGACAGTAGGCGCGATCACTTACATATCACAGCTATGGAGGTCGGCCAGCACAGGATTAAGTTTGACAGCTCTACTGCGCACCCCGTATTCGGCCAGAGCATGGAGGCATACATGCAGCTGCAACACTTTGCCGAACGGAGCTTGTTGCCACAGGAATGGCACGAGTTACCGGTGGAGAACTTGGTGATTGCCCATTGTCAGCAGGTTGCAGGTGAGCCTACCCCGGACATGCGGCAGGCTAGTCAACTGCCGGTCGTGCTGAACGCAGCCGGAAGCTCGCGGGAAATGGCTATTCAGCAACCCTTTGTGGTGCGGTTTGGAAAACAACCGGTCGGCACCACAGTGAAATATTTTGATCCGCTGCTGGGCCGGGGAAGCTACTGCTTCATCGACGAGATATACGCCTATGACGCTTACCAGCAGATGATCAGAAGTCTAGGCCAGATCACCGATGCGAAGATGCGAAAAGCCGTGCGCAAGAGGATGCTGAGGGCAATGGCTAGCCACTGCCCTCAGGACAAGTATCTGGCGGTGATCAGGTATGAGGCGCCGGAGAATGTGCAATTGCGCTTCTATATGCAGGGCTACTTAGAGGCTGAGCCAGTGAGCAACAATACGAGCGGCGTGATCGGCTTTCGCACCCGGAATGATCAGACCGGGGTCAATGGTTATCCAGTGCGGGAGTGTGTGCTGCAGCCAGTGGACAAGGGTTTTTGCGGCGAGATGCAGTTGGAGCTATTTTCCCGGGTGCAGGAAATACCCAGCGAGGTAGTCACATGTTCGCTGAGCAAGTGAGTCGAATGGGGGTCTCTCTTCGGCTCGTTCACTCATCGGTTTCCCGCGTTCCCCCTGCGCATCGGAACCCAAATCTCATTCTTACAGTCCGCCCTATTCAGGTCGGGGCTTTCGTGCCAGAGCATTTCTGGGCCGCCGGTCAGTTCGAAACCGGAGGCGGGGAACCACTCGGCGTAGATGCGGGCCCAGGTATCCTGTACGGCTTTCGGGAAAGCACCTACTACCGTGAACACCGCCCAGTCGGATTCATTGACGGGTAGCGCGTCGTAGCCGTGGGGTGCAGGCTTGGTGGTGGCCACGCCGATATACTGATCCAATTCATTACCTTCCACCGGTACCACGTCGTAGCCGTCAGATGCATCTGCGGCAAGGCGTACGGAAACGTTCAGGATGCCGCGAGGTTCTGTGTCGCAAAGATCTTTCAGCTCTGCGACGATCTTCGGAGTCAGCCTTGCAGTCAAGGAATCCATCTGGTGATTGATGCCCTCGAACTGCAACGTGATACGTTTCGCAAAACCGACCACCCGAAACGGGCCTTTATGGACGACTCGATACTCCATTCTATCTCCTCCTCGTATAGTCAATCGAAATGTCATCGGTAGGAACGTCTTCAGCGGAACGTCCGCCTGCTTAGCTTCCGAGGGCGTGACGCCATGCATCGCCTGAAAGGCTTTACCGAAGGCATCGGCGGATTCATAGCCCAGCAGTACGGCGCAGTCCACCACCCTGTTGCCAGCCCAGAGCAGCTCCCCAGCCAAGCTGAGCCTGCGGCGGCGGATATATTCCCCCAGCGGAATTCCAGCTAGATAGGAGAACATCCGGCGGAAATGATACTCGGAACATCCGGCGATGCGAGCCATCCGCTCGAAGTCGATTTCCGCAGCCAGATGCTCCTCCAAGTAGGTCATCGCCAGGTTCAGCTGTGTCAGCGAATTCATGCGTGTCACCTCCATCGCATTCAGCATAGCACAGTGAGGAGAAGACCATCAGACATTGCCAGTGCGGGTTTTGACGGATTGGCCCGCTTGCTGCAATCCAGCTCATGGTTTATTCTAAGGAAGATCCCAACTAGCTAACTGCAATCATTGAACACTTGTCCCGGTATGTGGAGGAGGAAGAGCATGAGCAAACAATCGGTCGTTATCTATACCGACGGTGCCTGTTCTGGCAACCCGGGCCCAGGCGGTTACGGCGTAGTCATTCATCAGGGAACAGTTAAGGAGGAGCTCTCCGGCCGTGAGGAAAAGACCACCAATCAACGCATGGAGTTGAAGGCAGCCATCGCGGGGCTGCAGCATGTTCCTGAGGGCAGCAGGGTAATTCTACATAGTGACAGCGCCTATCTGGTGCGCGCCTTCCGTGAGCGCTGGCTGGATAAATGGCAGCGAAACGGCTGGCAAAACTCCAAAGGCGACCCTGTCGCTAATCAGGATTTGTGGAGGGGGCTGCTTGAGCTAGTTGCCACCCGCGCGGTGCAGTGGGAGAAGGTGGCCGGGCATTCGGGCAACCGCTGGAACGAGCGCTGCGACGAGCTGGCTCGGGCTGCGATCTCAGGAGAAACGGAGGTTAAGCAAATGAAGCAAGGTTGGCTGTTGGTATTGAACAAAGACGAGAACAGCGTGATGTATGTCGACGCCCAAAGCGGCAAAATTGCCAAGACTGTGCCCCTGGACAAGAATCCTCACGAAGTGGTGATCAGTCCAGACGGAGCCTTGGCCTATGTCACCAACTCCGGTGGTAACACCCTCTCTGTGCTGGACAACCGCACCATGGAGGAGATCAAGCGTATCGAGCACCCGGATTTCCATTTCCCCCATGGCCTGGCCATCACCCGTGACGGCCAGCGCCTGCTGTTGGCCTCCACCCGTTCCGGCAAATTTTTCGTCTTCTCCTTGCCGGACCTGAAGGTAAAGCATGTCTTCGCTACCGGTCAGGATTCGGTGCACATGGTCTCACTAACGCCCGATGAGCATTTTGCCTATATCGCCAACATCCGTTCCCACAACGTCACCCGTTTCGATATGCAGCAGGAACAGGTGTTGGAGCACATCCCGGTGGGCAAGGGGCCGGAAGGGTTGGCCATCCACCCCAACGGCAGCGAGCTCTACGTGGCCAATCAGCACGATAACAACGTCTACGTGATGGATTTGGCGGATCACAGCGTCAAGCACACTCTCAAGCTGGGCACGCTGCCCATCCGCTTGGTGTTCAGCCCAGACGGCCATTATGCCTTCGTGCCCAACCGCGAATCCGGCGACCTTTCGATCATCGACTGCAGCCGTCCCTGGGAGATCAAGCGCATCCGGGTCGGTGTTTGGCCGGGTGGCGTAGTCTTTGACACCGCTGGTCAGCGTGCGTTCGTGGCCAACAACAAGACTAACGACGTCTCCGTGATAGACGTGGAAACACTCAAAGAAACCGGCCGCTTCGACGCCGGCATCCACCCCGACGGGATCTCCTACTTCGAGCTATAGAGTCCGTCGCATCTCGTTTTCCCTGGAGCAGGAATCTCCCCTAACGATGATGAAACAAGGGAGCAGGAGCGAAGGAGGGGATGAACAGATGACGGACAAACAGCCCGGCTATGTCCCAGTGGAAGAAGCAACGGAGCAGGTGCGCCTGATGGCCCGCCGGTTGGCGGTGCTCTATCACTATATGGCGCAGGTCTTGGTGGAGCGGTTTGGAGACGAACAGGCAGAGGAACTGCTGCGGGAGATCATCTGGCGCTACGGCACCGAGAGCGGCGAGAATGCGCGCCGCCGGGTAGAAGAGTTGGGACTTCCGCTGACAGCCGACAACTTCGGCTTAGGCTCGGACTTGCCTAAGTATGGCTGGGAGTCCGAGCAGCGCCAGTCAGACGGCATCACCAGAAACTGCGTTACCTACTGCCCATTTGCTAAGGTATGGCAAGAAAAGGGGGCAGAGCGCTGGGGTCAGATTTACTGCCTGGTGGATGAGGCCAAGTACCGAGCTTACAACGGTGCCCTTTGCCGCCACGCCAAGCACGTGCTGCGCGGTGACGACGGTTGCCTGTTTGACATTCAAGAGGATCCTGATTATCAGAAGAAGAGATAGCACAAAAAAGTGGCACGATAGTGCCACTTTTTGACACGAAGGGACAGTCCGAGACCACTGAAAGAGCCCGGTTTTGTCATTCCGAACGAAGTGAGGGATCTTATGAAAGCCCGCATTGCAGGCTGGATAAACTCTTCGCTGCGCTCTGAGTGACACCGTTGGTGGTTTATCAGCAATCTCGGATAGTCCCCACATGCCTAAAAACTTGCATCTAGGTGTTGACATTGACGTAACGTAAACCTATAAGATAGTCATGCAAGGAGTTGATCCCGTGGAATATACGGTGAAACGGCTAGCCAGTCTGGCGGGAGTCAGTGCCCGCACCCTGCGGTATTATGATCAAATAGGTCTGCTCACGCCGGCGAGAGTCAACTCATCTGGATACCGCATCTATGGTCGAGCCGAGGTCGACCGCCTGCAGCAAATCCTGTTCTACCGGGAGCTAGGCGTCAACCTCGACCGCATTAGGGAAATTGTCACGCAGCCGGGCTTTGACAACTCCGGAGCGCTGCAGGAACACCGTGAGCAACTCCTAGCCGAGCGGGCCCGCTTGGACTTGTTGATTGGAAACGTGGAGAAGACAATAGCTCATTTGGAAGGAGGCCCTATGATGAGCGACAAAGAGAAGTTTGCTGGGTTCAAGCAGAAGCTGATTGAAGACAACGAGCAGAAGTTTGGCAAGGAGGTCAGGGAGCGGTGGGGAGAGAAAGCAGCCGCTGACAGCAACCGTGTCTTGCTGAACATGTCCGAGGAGCAGCATGCAGAGCTGCAGCAGTTGAGTGAAACGATGATGCAGACGTTGAAAGCGGCCCACGCAGCGGGGGACCCAGCCGGCGAACTGGCACAGCAGGCAGCCGATCTACACCGCAAGTGGCTGAGCTCTATGTGGCAAGGCGGTTACAGCAAGGAAGCACACGCTGGTTTGGCCCAAATGTACGTGGACGATGAACGATTCACCGCCTACTACGACAAAGAGCAGCCGGGCTTGGCTCGCTTTCTGCGGGAGGCGATCCTGATCTTCACCGGAATGCAATCCTAACCCCCCAAATTGTGGCAAATTGACCCGTGGGACAGTCCCCACGGGTCAGGTTTTTCAGCGACATGCTCCCCATTCCATGATAAGATGACTCTTGTATTAACAACTACAGGGGTGATGATTGAAATGGGTCATCTGGCTAGACTTAAAGACGTGTTCTCTCCGCGAGAGATGTAAGT
>CAYVCY010000003.1:0-44861 GCA_964450265.1 uncultured Clostridia bacterium | reverse complement strand
TAGCTGATCACTCCAGTAGGCAGAGGGGAGCAACCAGCAGAGTCCAATCAGCCCTCCGCTTAACCACGACCAGACGGGATAACGCTGCAATACCAAGAGCTCGATCAGCGGCAGCACCAGGAAAAGCAGGGTCATGCTGACTATGAAAGTAGTTCGAGATGAACGTTTGAACACTTCGTCGTCACGCTCATCCGGGCTCAACGGTTGACTGATATGAGCCAGATTTCGCATTGCATCCCGACGGGGTCCCAGCCAAGCACAACAGACGAGACCGATACCTGCCACTAGAGAGGTCACGCCACAAGCCAGCCAGATTGCCGCCCGACGCAGGGCTGCGTCCAACGGTAGTCCGGATGATGTTGCTTCTCGCACAGTAGTCCAGGTAACAAAAAAGAAAATGACGCACACCACTAGTCCCAAGAGAGCGTGCCAGCGAAAGCGCTCTACCGGCTTAGACGCCCGCATGACCCAGCGGTCGAAAGCTCGGTCGACCAACCAAAAGAATAATAGCTGCCGCAAGAAGAAAGGTAAGGTCAGGCTACCGGGGCCGGGATCCCCTGTGCCATGTCCTCCCCTCCCCGCAAGATGAGGATCGCCGCGCCTAGTGCGACCAAGTTGTGTAGTTTACCCGGCAAACCGCGCTTCTTTTGCGTGTTGCTCATCTCTATCCCTCCAGTTCTTTCTCGCATAGAAACACCTCTTCAATGCTTAATCCAAAATACCGGGCTATCTTGTATGCCAGCAGAAGTGATGGGTTATACTTGCCGCTCTCGATAGAAATGACCGTTTGGCGGGAAACATCGGTGGCGAACGCCAGCTGCTCCTGAGTAATACCCGCCCCGGTGCGTAGCTCCCTGACTCGGTTCTGCAAGATCGCCACCCCTCCCAAAGTAAAGCATCCTTTACAATGATTCTAGGGCTTTCTGCACCTTATGTCAAGGACGCTTTACATTGTTGCGGAACTCGAAGGACGCTGCTTCTGGTTTAGTGCGCACTTTTAAGCATATAAAAAGGCGTTCCGGAAATACCCGGAACGCCTTGACATGACTAATGGCGGAGAGAGAGGGATTCGAACCCTCGATGCAACTTTCGCCGCATACTCGATTTCCAGTCGAGCGCCTTCGACCAACTCAGCCACCTCTCCACGATGGTTTGCTCTACATGAAGCAATATTAAATTATCTGGCGGAGGAGGTGGGATTCGAACCCACGTGCCCTTGCGGACAACCGCATTTCGAGTGCGGCGCGTTACAGCCTCTTCGCTACTCCTCCGTGTATAAACCGCTAAGTGCTTTGACGCAGTTCAAGGAAAAACTTGCGCAGGAGCTGGCTGCTGGCATCCGCCAATACGCCAGGAATCACTTCCGCCTGGTGGTTCAGCCGTTGCTGTTGCACCAGGTTCAGTACACTGCCGCAAGCGCCTGCCTTGGGATCTGCAGCTGCATAAACCAAGGTAGGGATGCGGGACAAAACGATGGCACCGGCACACATGGTGCAGGGCTCCAGCGTGACGTAGAGGGTACAACGAGTTAAGCGCCACCCACCCAAATGCTGATTAGCCAAGCGAATGGCCAACAGCTCGGCATGAGCCGTGGCATCGCGGGTTGTCTCGCGTAGATTATGCGCTCTGGAAATGATCTGACCGTCGCGCACGATCACCGCGCCAATAGGCGTTTCGCCAACAGCGTAGGCTGACTTGGCCTCGTTCAGTGCCTCGCGCATGAAAAACTCGTGTTGCTCCACGCGCCAAACCCCTCTTTCGCTGCCGCGATTGTGCACTACGCACGAACAGCTCGTAGTTATTTTCTATATGCAGACCATTACGGTTAACTGCCAGTGGTGCACCCGGAGGGAATCGAACCCCCGACACGCGGTTTAGGAAACCGCTGCTCTATCCCCTGAGCTACGGATGCAAGCCCTTAAGAGCAAAACGCTGCTGCAAAAAAGAAAAGCGAAACAAAAAGAACCGTCCCTTTTGTTTCAAGAGTGGCGCGCCCGGCAGGATTCGAACCTGCGACCACCGGATTCGTAGTCCGTTACTCTATCCAGCTGAGCTACGAGCGCATGAAAAATGGCGGAGAGGGCGGGATTCGAACCCGCGACACAGGTTTAGCCCGTGTAATCGCTTAGCAGGCGACCGCCTTCGACCTACTCGGCCACCTCTCCGCATCGCCTAACTATCATAGCACAGAATTAGGGTGCCTTCAACTGCAACCTTCTGGCAACGGATAGCACACTTAGAGTGTTGTTAAGCTGTGGCGGAGAGAGAGGGATTCGAACCCCCGGTCCCTTTCGGGATCACTAGTTTTCAAGACTAGCGCCATAAACCGCTCGGCCATCTCTCCGCATCTGCGAGTATCGCAAAAAACAGTTTACCACAGGGCGATAGCAAGTGTCAATTTGGGTGGAACTTCCATTACTTGGAAGATCAGATCTTATCCACGCCGACATATGGCCGCAGCACTTCTGGCACGATCACATGGCCATCGGCAGTCTGGTAGTTCTCCAAGATGGCTGCCACGGTGCGATCGACAGCCAGACCAGATCCGTTTAGTGTATGCACGAATTCCGGCTTAGCTTTTGGCTCTGGTCGAAAGCGAATGTTAGCCCGTCGGGCCTGAAAATCCTCAAAGTTGCTCACCGAAGAGATCTCCACATACCGTTCATAGCTGGGCATCCAGACCTCGGGATCATATTTTTTGCTGGCGGTAAAGCCCAAATCGCCGGTGCACATCTGCATGATGCGATAGGGCAATCCGAGCAGTTGTAGGATGTGTTCGGCGTCATTCATCAGTTTTTCCATTTCCTCATAGGAGGTCTCCGGGTGAACAAATTTCACCAACTCGACTTTGTGGAATTGATGCATGCGGATTATTCCGCGGGTATCGCGACCCGCCGAGCCGACCTCAGAACGGAACGAAGGGCAATAGGCGACGTGGTAGATGGGCAGCAGGTGGCCATCCAAAATCTCGTCCCGATAGAGATTGGTCACCGGCACCTCCGCGGTAGGGTTGAGGAACCAGTCTTCGTTGGCCAGCTTAAAGGCATCCTCTTCAAACTTGGGCAATTGCCCAGTGCCGGTCATACTGAGGCGATTGACGATGAAAGGCGGTGCTATTTCGGTGTATCCGTGTTGCCGAATGTGCACATCCAGCATGAAATTGATCACAGCTCGATGCAATCTGGCACCCAAGCCCTTATAGGCTACGAAGCGAGCACCGGTTACCTTCACCCCGCGTTCCCAATCGATGATGTCCAAGTCTGTGCCGATTTCCCAGTGGGGCTTGGGCGGGAAATCGAAGCTAGCTGGAGCGCCCCAGTCGCGCACAAAGACATTCTCTTTGTCATCGGCACCGATCGGCACGCTGGCGTGGGGGATATTGGGGATGGTGAGCAGCTGATACTCCAGCTCCTCCTCCACTGTGCTCAGCTCGGCGTCCAATTCCCTGATCCGCTGGCCCACCTGTTTCGTCTCTTCGATCAGTTCACTGACATCTTCTTGAGCGCGTTTGCGCCGGGCCACTTCCTTGGAGGCCAAGTTGCGCTGGTTCTTCAACTGTTCCACTTCCACCAAGATGTCGCGGCGGCGAGCATCCAGCTTTAGGAACGTATCCAGACTGGCCTGCTCTCCTTTGCTGGCAATAGCCTGCAGCACGGTCTCCACGTTCCCTCGAATAAACTTTGCATCTAGCATGAATCCCACTCTCCCTTTCATGAACTGCTAATCAGTGAATTATCATTCCCGGCCCGGTCGGGCAGTGGCAAGCTGGGAAGCCTGCGGGCGCAAGACTCCTCGCTACGCTCGGAATGACAAAAATAGCACGCGCTTGGATTGACGGTGTACACGCCCGAAGTCGCATCAGTGAAAAAACAACGTCCCTCACATGAACTGTGAGGGACGAGTTAAACCCGCGGTGCCACCCTTGTTGGTCACATACTAGCAGCATCGTAAGATGCTGCGGGCAATGGCCATTCTTTCTGTAGAAAGATTCGCCCTGATTGTTGCTTTAGCAACTACCGGCCTGCCCGTGAAAGTGACCCCCTTGCTGCAGATAACCGCTGCTACGGAGCCAAGGTTAGTTGGCTAGCTCGGAAGTGGACTTGCCTGTGCCAGTCGCGATTTACACCAGCCATCGCGTCTCTGAATCTGGTTACCCGGGCAAACGTCTTCGTCATCGCTTTGGTTTGTAGTATACCACCGGCGGGGATAAGATACAACTAACACTAGCAAGCTCGTATTCTTGGGATTGATCGCTTCTTGGTAGTTTACTTGATCTGTCTGGTGATATACACTTGGGGTGGGATATTGAATACACAATGCAACAAAAATCTGCAAGGAGTGAATTACTGTGAAAGAACGTCTGTCCTCTCGGGCTCAACAGATCAGCCCATCGGTCACGCTGGCCATCGATTCCAAGGCTAAGCAGATGGTCAGCCAAGGTGTCGACGTGATCAGTTTCGGCGTTGGCGAACCGGATTTTGACACTCCACAACATATTCGCGAAGCTGGCATCCAGGCTATCGAGACCGGATTCACCCGCTACACCGCGGCATCAGGCATCAACGAGCTGAAGGAGGCCATCAGCGCTAAGTTAGAGCGCGACAACGGCCTCACTTACAGACCGGATCAGATCGTGATCAGCAATGGTGCCAAGCACTCGCTGTACAACGCTTTGATGGTGCTGGCACAAGCTGGCGACGAGGTGATCATCCCCGCACCTTACTGGGTCAGCTACTCTGAAATGGTGAAGATGACCGACGCTACGCCAGTCTTCATTGAGACCAAGGAAGAAGAGGATTTCAAACTGCAGATTGCAGACCTGGAAGCCGCAATCACCGACAAGACCAAGGTCTTGATGCTGAACAGCCCCAGCAACCCCACCGGCATGGTGTACACCAAAGAAGAGCTGACTGCCATCGGGCAGGTGTGCTTGAAGCACAACTTATTTGTGGTCACCGACGAGATCTATGAGAAGTTGGTCTATGATGGGACCGAGCATCACAGTATCGCTAAAGTAGTGCCAGAACTGAAGGATCAAGTTGTGCTGATCAACGGTATGTCCAAGGCTTATGCCATGACTGGCTGGCGTATCGGATATGCTGCCTCCCACGGCGATATCGCCAAAGCGATGGGCAGCATGCAGAGCCACGCCACCTCCAACCCGAACTCCATCGCCCAGAAGGCCAGCGTTGCTGGCTTGACCGGCCCGGAAGAGCCGATCACAGCCATGGTGGCCGAATTCGCCAAGAGGCGTGTATTCATGGTCGAGCGTGTCAACCAAATCAATGGTCTCTCCTGCCGTACGCCTCAGGGCGCATTCTACGTGATGGCCAACGTGCAACTGCTGTATGGCAAGACCATCGGCGGCGAAGTGATCAAAGACGATCTGCAGTTTGCCAGCCTGGCCTTGGACAAAGCCCATGTGGCCATAGTTCCAGGCGCTGCCTTTGGTTCTCCCGGCTTCGTGCGGTTGTCCTATGCCACGTCCATGGAGAAGATCAAAGAAGGACTGGATCGCCTCGACAAATTCATCAACGGATAAGCTCGGCTGCATAGCTGATCAAGGGAGCTGTTTAGGGGGAGAGCATCTGCTCTCCCCCTTTCGCAACCCTACACAGGCTCCGCAGCCAGCAGTCTCCGCATCTCCAAGCGGGCTCGGTAAAGACGACAGCGCACCGACTCGATGGAGCATTCAAACGCCTGGGCCAATTCCTCATAGGACCATTGCTTAACATACTTCAGCACCAACAAGCGTTGATAATGCTGCGGCAATCCCGCCAGGGCGTTGGATATGGAGAGCCGCAGATCCAAGAGCTCCAGTCTGCGGGAAATATCCTCACCCTGGGCCAACGCCCGTTCCACGTATGGCAGCTCGCCCCAATCGCTATCCAAGGAGACCAGGCGCACCCGCGAATTCTTAGTCAATTGATCCTTATGCACGTTGGCCATGATACGATTGACCCAAGTGGCAAAGGATGCTTCCCCGCGAAAGTTGGGCCAGGCGCTGTAAGCTTTGGCCAGCGCTTCCTGCACCAGGTCTTCGGCTTCCTGCAGGCTTCCGGTCCAACGACGGGCTTGCGCCCGCAGAGCTTCCCAACAGGAATAGAGTGCTTGCTCGAATGCCTTTGCCGAGAAATCGCTGTTCATACCTGGCCCCCCCTTTGAATGAATCACTCGTCATGGGCAATAATATAAAATGGTCCAATTTACCAGAAGGATTTGATTTACAGATGGCTAGTGCTAAATCCGAAAGTCAATCAAGAAAAAGACCGCGCCTGCTGAGATGGCTGAGCAAAATGGCTTTGGCCGGTGCTTCACTGGCCGTCATATTAGTTATTCTGCTTATCAGCTATGTTACCTTCTGGCCGTTTGAAGTTGTTCCCCAAAGGCTGACCACCAATGTGTTGGCAGACGATGGGGAGCTGTTGACCAGCATCTATGTGGAGAACCGCCGGCCGGTCACGCTGGGTGAAATCTCACCGCAGTTTCTGGAGGCGGTAATTGCGGTGGAGGACGCCCGCTTCTATCGACACCATGGCATCGACTTCATTCGACTGGGGCGGGTGGTGATAAACTTTGTGCAGACCGGCGGCTCCAGAGCGCAGGGGGCTAGTACACTCACCCAGCAATTGGCCCGGCTACTCTATCTGTCGCTGGACAAGAGTTTCGTGCGCAAAGCCCACGAGGCAGTGATTGCGCTACAACTGGAGCAACATCTGAGCAAAGACGAGATTCTGGAGATGTACGTGAACCAGAACTATATGGGACATGGGTTATACGGCATTCAAAATATCTCTCAGTTTTATTTTGGCAAGGACGCTAGTGAACTAAGTCTATCGCAGTCGGCCATGCTGGCGGGATTGATTCAGAACCCGGAAGGCTACTCGCTGATTCGCAACTTTCAAGCCGCTCGCAATCGCCAACGGATAGTGCTCAACCGCATGGTGGCAGTAGGCACTATTACCAAGGAGCAGGCGGACGAAGCTTACGCCGATGAGGCTGCTGTCATTCCCATTCCGCAGCGGGGCAGTCAGGTGTCTGCCGGTTATGTTAAGGAAGCTATAGTCCGGCACCTGAACAGCAACTACCTGAATGGAACTCAGTATGCCTACCGGGGCGGGCTGACCGTACAGACCACCATCAACCGGGAGCTGCAGGCAGCTGCCGAGCAGGCTGTGCGGGATGGCTTTGCTTATCTCGATAGCGCTGGGATACTGAGAAAAGACCAGGAGGGCAATGTCTTGGCCAATGTGGCCTTGATAGCCATTGATCCCCATAACGGCGAGATCAAGGCGATGGTGGGTGGGAAGAACTATAGCGAAAGCACCTACAATCGGGTCTATGCCGAGCGACCGCCGGGATCGGCGTTCAAGCCGCTAGTATACGCAGAGGCGTTGCGACTGGGAAAGACGACGCTAGCTACACCGGTGCTGAGCGCACCGACCACCTTCGAGATTCCGGGGCAAGAGCCCTGGCAGCCGAGCAACTTTGGCGGGAAGTTTGCCAACGAAGAGCTGAGCGTACGGGAGGCAATCGTCAGGTCGGACAACGTGATTGCTGCCAAGGTGATGGCAGACCTGGGGCCGATCCACGTGGTAGAGCTGGCGCAGGCATTGGGAATTGACCTCAAGCCGAGCGACGCGGTGCTGTCCCTCAGCTTGGGGACGAAGGACGTCTCGCCACTGGAACTGGCGGTAGCCTTTGCCGCCTTCGCCAACGGAGGCCTGAAAGTGGAACCGACCATGCTCCAGCAGGTAAACGGCCCACGCAATGAAATCTGGGAAGCGGCAAAGGTATCCACCCCCACTCGAGTGCTGGACGAACGCATCGCCTGGCTGATTACCGACGCACTACAAGATGTGCTCACCAATGGCACCGGGCAACCGGTATTGCAGTGGTTCAGCGACTCTCGGGCGGCGGCCAAGACTGGCACCACCGGTGCCAACGGGCGCGTAAACAGTGCTTGGATTGCAGGGTACACGCCGGACTTGGTGACTGTGGTATATATCGGGGCCGACGACTACAATCAACCGATCACTGCCAACACCAGCGTCGGCGGAGGCAACATCGCTGGGCCGGTCTGGGGCAGATTCATGGCCCAGGCATCCACAATTCTGCCCAGAACTCCTTTGCCAAAACTGCCTGAAGGTATAGTACAGGCAGAAGTATGTGCAAGCTCAGGCCAAAAAGCCACCTTCCTCTGTCCCCGGGAAGAGCGATATGAAGAATACTTCCTGACCGAATATGCCCCCACGGGGGGTTGCCCCACCCACGGAGGCATTCCGTTGCCGGACGATGGGCTTCCCTGGTGGCAACGGCTGTTCCCAGGACTGTTCGGTAACCCCTAAGGCTGCTGGGAGGCAACCAATCTGCCCCCGACGTAGAGGGGCACCAATCGACTGACATCCAGGGCAGCCGCATACCGGACGTCATCACCCAGCCCCAGCTGGCAAAGACCCTGCCCGCTGGCAGTCTGCAGCAGAGCCGCCGTCAAACCGTCGGCCACCTGCAGATAAGAGAATAGCGCTATCTTGGCCGCATCTGTCATTTCAATGGCGACGCGGCTTTGCATATGCCTGATGATTGCCCCGGCACAAAACACGTCCTCTGCCGCCACTCGCCCTTTGGTTCCCGAGCAGACCAGCATCAGAGGATGTTCATCCTCGCAAGCAGCGGCAGCCACGGCAGCGGCGTTGCGCAGACTTCCGACTAGCACCCTGCGGCTATCTGCAACGCACTTTAATGCGCGGGTGCCGTTGGTGGTGGTGTAAACCACCGGCTGAGGCTGCTCAATCCGTCGGTACTCGAGGGGCGAATTCCCGAAATCGAAGCCCTGCGGGCGCAAGCGGTTGCGCTCGCCCCCTAAGTAGCATTCACCTCGCAATTGCTCATGCTGGGACAGAGCCTCCTGAGTAGTGCCCACCGGGATCAGATAGGGGATATTGCATTCTAGCGCAGCCAGAATGGTGGTGCTAGCGCGCAACACGTCGATCACCACCGTATTCACCTCAGCCAGAGATTCCTCCGTCAGGCCCTCCAGCGTCAGGCAGACATCAACAAGCATCTACTTCACTCCTTATGCGGTCAAAGATGAAGGACTCGATCATATGTATAAGAGGTGTAGAACCGGGAGGTGCAGAAATGAATGACGCGAAGAACGAGACCCGTGTCGCCATAATTGGATTAGGCAACGTAGGCAAGGGGGCACTGGATGCCATCGAGACGGCACCAGACTTACAGTTGGCCGGCATTGTGGTCAGGGACCATAGAATCGCCAGTCTACGTAACCTATATCCTAAACTGACGGTCAAGACCGATGTGAGGCGACTGGAGCAGGTGGATGTGGCGATCTTGGCCACTCCCAGTCGCAGCATCCCAGAACTAGCCAAGCTGGTGTTGGAGTTGGGGATTTGCACGGTGGACAGCTTTGACATTCATGGACGAGCGCTATGGCAGCTACGCCAAGAACTGGACAAAACGGCTAAATCCGTGGGGTCGGTGGCCATTTCCGCAGCCGGCTGGGATCCGGGAACCGACTCCATGATTCGAGGCATCTTCGCCATCCAGGCCCCCCGCGGCATCAGCTACACCAATTTCGGGCCGGGAATGAGCATGGGCCACACCGTCGCCGTCAAGAGACTTGCCGGGGTGAAAAACGCACTGGCTATGACGTTACCGAAGGGGATGGGCCAACACAAACGGGCAGTCTATGTCCAGCTAGAGCCAGGAGTGGATTTGGCCACCGTAACCCGGGGGATCTTACAGGACCCTTACTTCTGTCACGACGAAACCCAGGTAATGGCAGTGAACAGCGTGGACGAGCTGATGGATACCGGCCATGGCGTGCTGTTGGAACGACGCGGCGCAGCCGGCAAGACGGCTAACCAGGTCTTCCGCTACGAGAGCCGGGTGACCAACCCGGCGCTGACCGGACAAATACTGGTCTCGGCCGCCCGGGCCACACGGCGCATGCCCGCCGGGGCCTACACTATGTTGGAAGTGCCCTTGGCGCACTTCTTACCGGGAGAACTGCAGGACATCGTGGAGCACCTCGTTTAATCGGCATCGGTGACGATGACCAACAGAATGCCTTCCTGCAAGCAAATCGTCACTTCATCCCGCAGAGGGACATTGCTGATGCCGATGGAATCTCCCCAACGCAGAGTGCGATCGTTCAACGGATAGTAAAACCCGTCCAGGGTGACCCCCTTAACCTGCTCAGTGAGGGGCAACAGTGAAACAACGCGGTTCTGGCTCTGGCGCAGCGTCAAGTGCTCTTGCACCAAATAGACATCGGTCTGGCCATCGGTAATGCTGATGCTCACTCCCTGGCGCACATAGGGGGGCAGGATGAGCAGATTGGCCACGGCATGATCCAGCCGCCCGCCAAACGCCCCCACCAGCAGTATCTGTTGATATCCGGCAGAGATAGCCTCCCTCAACGCCAGATCGGTATCGGTGTAATCCTTTTCCGCCGGCAAGGTAAGGCGCCGGATGCCCAGTCGATCCGCCTGCTCTAGATGGCTGTCGGACAACGAATCAAAGTCTCCTACCATCAAGTCCGGAACCAAACCCATGGCCAGCACCTTGGTGAAGGCGCCGTCGGCTGCGATCAGCCAGTCTCCGGGACTCAGTCTCGCTTTCACTCCGCCCAAATCGCTGTATTCGCCGTTGCTAAACACTACGGCACGGGCCATCTGCGACACCTCCTTCGGATATGAGTATGCTTCGAGTAACGAACGATACATAATACCAGGGACACCTCCCCTTGTATCTTAGGTACACGTCCTGCTGTATCCCAATACTTCGAGTGCCGAATGATACAAGGTACACGTCCCGCTGTATCCTATTCCTCGCGGCCGAGCAGGGAGGCCGCCAGCTGTAGGCTGACGACGCCGGTGGTCAACAGGAAGCCGACAGAGAAGGTGCTGGGATTGATTCCATGAATCAAGTACTCTCGCACTACCTCGGCGCTGATCAGCGTTGGCACAACGCTGATCAGGCGCTCCACCCAGAGCGGCAAGGCCACCGGCAAGGAGGCCAAGAACATAGCCGGCAAAGTGAGCACAAAACGCCAGCCATTGCCTTCGTTAGCCCCGCGCACATACGAGCCCACCAAGAGCCCCAACGAGACGGAGTTAAAGGTGACCATCAGCATGATCAGATAGAACACAGGATCGGACAGGAAAGCAGCCGGCATCAGGAACCGGATCAGCAGTGCTATCAGGGCTAGCGGCAACAGGCTGCTAAACAGTGCCGCGCCCAATTTGGCCCAGATGATCCCCTGATCAGACAATGGCGACTTGCGCAATGAAACCAGCGTCTTCTTATCCCGCTCCATGCTGATACTTTGCTGGCCGAGGCTGAGAGCGGTCAGCACTCCCATGATCACAAACAGCGAGGAAAAGACCAATTGGGTGGTCGAGCTGACCTGTTCCCCCACCGCATGGGATGACCACTGAACCGGAGAGAGTATCTCTCCGGGGCTCTGCATCGTTTCAGCAAGCCTCTGCTCGGCCAAGCTCAGGTTCAGCTGCTGTACATATTCGGCAAATAGGGCTTCAGCCACCGCCCCAGCGGTGTTTGCTTTGTTGGCGTGCATCTGTGCCGAGTCGGGCTCGAGCAGGATGTAGGCGTGTATTGCGCCAGCCTGCAGGCGTCGCTCGGCCTCTTCGAGGCCTAAGCGATAGGTTACCAAGCGGATCTGATCGTTATCTGCTCTGGCGGCCTGCTCCAAATAGGCGATCAACTGGATGTCGCCTACCAGACCGACGGAGACGTCCATCGCCTGTCCTTGCAGATAGATGTTCACCGCCAGCAGAATCACCGGCAGCAGGATCATCCAGAGCAACTCCCGCCGATTACGCAGCACGGTTCGGATGTCCTTGCGCAACAAGACCAGAGCTCTCATCGCCTGCCCTCCTGGTAAACCCGCTGATAGATCTCCTCCAACGCCGCCGCTTGCTTGCTCATGTCCAAGACATCCACGCCCTGGTTTACCAGGGCGCGCAGCACCTGGTTTAGCTGTTCCGGCTGATCAGGCACAGTCAACGTATCTGGCAGGATATCGCTGGCCAAAGCACTGAGATTGGCCGGCACTCGCTCCACCTTCAGCAAGATGTGGTCCTCGAAGCCATAGCGGCGTTTGATCTCCGGCAGCGTGCCAAACGTGACCAGGCGACCTTCTTTCATGATCCCGATCCGGTGGCAGAGGCCCGCCAGTTCTTTCAGGTTATGTGAAGAGATGATCACGGTTAGATCATTCTCGATCAATAGATAGGAGATGAAATCGCGCAGCCCTTGCATCGCCACCGGGTCCAGCCCAGAAAAGGGCTCGTCCAAGAATAACAGCTTCGGGCGGTGGATGCAGGCCGAAAGTATGGAGACCTTCTTGCGCATGCCGGTGGACAATTTGCCCACCAGCTGATGACGCCACTCTTCCATCTCGAACCGGCGCAACAGCTCCCGGATCGGTGCCTTGACCTGATAGAGGTCGGCAAAAAACCGGAGCGTCTCCTCCACCGTTAACTCATGGTACAGGCGCAGGTCCTCGGTCAACAGGCCAGTGATGGTGCGAATGCGCGCCTTCTGCTTCACCAGGTCGTGACCAAGAATCAAGGCGGTGCCGTCTGTAGGAGTGAGCAGCGTGTTCAAGAGCATGAAGGTAGTGGTTTTCCCGGCACCGTTATGGCCGATCAAACCGAAGATAGTGTTCTCCGGAATGATGATCGAGAGGTTCTTGACAGCCACTGTGCTGCCTACGCGGCTGATGAAGGCCTTAGTCAAGCTGTCGGTGATTACTGCATTCATGCTGCTAGCCTCCTCACTCTGCGTGTCCTTTATGGATAGAGAGCGCAACCGCTGGCCAACCGTCGGCTACAGCACAAGGCGGCTTGATGCACTAGTTCCATTCCCCCGAATTATCGATAATCATCCTTGGTGCAGGAATAGTCTCCACCGATCCCGAACTCTCTGATCACATTATAGCCAAAAGGAGCTGAGGATGTTGCGAAAAACCCTGGAAATAGTCCAGCGCGAGTTCTCTGGACAGAAGGCGTTTCAACACGTGGCAGAGGTCTGTCAGCACCATCGCATCCAAGCTAGCCCAGGTTTCCGCCAGTCGGCCATCTATTGCCGGCAAGTGCTGGAGGACTCGGGTCTAGCGGCTGAGATCATTACTTTCCCGGCCGACGGTAAGACTGAATACTGGACTCAGCAAATGTTTGAGGAGTGGGATTGTCAGCATGCCAGGTTGGATCTGCTCACTCCGCAAGCTGAGTGCTTGGCAGACTTTTCGGCTGAGCCGATGTCCCTGATCCAGCGCAGCATCAGTACGCCGGCATCGGGCATAGAGGCGGATATCGTTTGGTTGTGCCAAGGCGACGACTCAGAACCTTATGCCGACTGGGATCTGCAGGGTAAGCTGGTGTTTACCGACGGGGACTGGAATAAGGTGCGGGCTTGGGCAGTAGAAAAGAAGGGTGCCATCGGTATCATCAGCGATCGCCTGATAGAGTTCCCGCCGATTCGCCATCGATTCGACATCCCCGATGCACTGATGTACACCTCTTTCTGGTGGACAGGCCATGAGCAGCGTTGTTTCGGCTTTGTGCTCTCACCGAAGGCCGGCGATCGGCTACGCCGTCAATGTCACGCGATGTGGCAGGCCCATCAAGCAGATAATAGTAAGCCAGCCTATCCGCGAGCCAAGGCGTTAGTGCAGGCTGCGTGCTACAACGGTTCCCTGGAAGACGTGTCGGCGCTGATTCCGGGAGAGAACGACGAGGAAATTATCGTGGCAGCCCATCTCTGCCATCCGCGAGCATCCGCGAACGATAACGCTTCCGGGGTAGGAACAGCACTGGAGGCGGCCCGCACCCTACAGACGCTGATCCAAAATGGCTCCCTGCCAAAGCCTAAGCGGAGCATCCGCATTTTGCTGATCCCGGAGATGACCGGCACCTATGCCTACCTAGCCACCCGGGAAGATCAGCTCAACAAGATCATAGCGGCAATCAATCTAGATATGGTAGGTGAAAACCAGGCGCTCTGTAAGGGGCCGCTGGTAGCCGAATATCCGCCCCATGCCGCCAAGTCATTCGTCGGCGACGTCCTGGCCGCGATCATGGGGCTGGTGGCAGAAGAGACCAAGAACCTGGCTGGCACCTCCGCCTACGCGCTGTTTAAGCACACCACAGCTCCGTTCTCAGGAGGCAGCGATCATTATATCTTCTCCGATCCGACGGTAGGAGTGCCTTGTCCGATGCTGATCCAATGGCCGGACAAGTATTACCACACCAGCGAGGACACTCTGGATAAGGTGGATCCGGAGATGCTCTATCGGGTAGGTTGTATGACCGCCACTTATGCCTATTTCCTGGCCAACCTGGGGCTAGCCCAGCTGCCCTGGTTGCTGGCCGAGTGCCGGGGCCGCTACTTGAACCAACTGCAAAGCCTGCTCACCCCCGCCGCCAGCGCAGACGAGCAGAGCAAGCACGTCTATGAGCAAAAGGAACAGCTGGACTACCTGCTGCAACAACGGCTGGATCAGCTGTCCGACTTCCGTCGCTTTGTCAGTGCCGCTGAAATGGATAACGTGGAACAGGAGCTGGAGCAAGAGCAGCAGTTGTTGACCGACCTCACCCAGCAGTTGTGGCGAAGATACGTCGGTGGGCAAGCGGTTGCTGCAGGCGACTGCGACATCCCGGCAGAATATCAAGCGGTACCAAAGAGACTGTTTAAGGGCCCGGTGAGCATGCGCGGCAAGATGGAACTGCTGACAGAGGAAGAACGGGCGGCGTACGCTGCTCTCACCGAGCAGCACGTAGCGGCAGCTAGAAGAACGCCCACCTATTTGGTCTATTGGGCCGATGGTCAGCGCACAGTGGCCGAAATAGACCATCTGGTTAAGATGGAAACCGGAATCAGCGACCGGGCATTTGCTCTGGGCTACTTCCGGCTGCTGGAGAGATTGGAGCTAGTGACCTGGGCGTAGGTAGAGCCAGAATGATGTCGCAGCAAGACTGTACCATAGCAGAGAAGCAAGGAGGAATGGCATGCACATCCTGATCACGCAAAAGGCGACCGAAGAGCAATTAGCAGCCATCAAAGAGTTGATCCCAAAGGCGAGCATTACTGTCACTCAGGAAGAGGAAGAGATCAGAGGGGCCATGCCCACCGCAGAGGTGATTTGGGGCAGCCGCTACCCGGCAGAGATGCTGCCTGGGGCCAAGCACCTGCGCCTGATTCAGGTTTCCTTTGCCGGAGTAGACCGCCTGATGGTGCCCGAGCTGCTGGCCCATGACACTGTGTTGGCCAACGCCAGCGGCATCCACGGCACCACCATCGCGGAACACGTGTTCATGCTGATGCTTGCTTTAGCTCGTCAACTGCCAACAACCATGAGGGCCGCTGCTGAAAAGGAATGGTCGAGAACGAATGCTGACGTACTGGAAGGGAAGACCATGGGCATAGTCGGATATGGCAGCATCGGCCAAGCCATCGCCCGGCGAGCAAAGGCCTTCGGCATGCGTGTCTTGGCCACCCGCCGTCACGCCCAACCGGATCAATGGGCGGATCAGGTCTGGGACGGCAGTCGGCTGCCGGATCTCTTAAGTCAATCGGATTACGTGATTTTGGCTACCCCGCTGACCCCAGAGACCCATCATCTGATCGGTGCCCAGGAGCTGGACTTGATGCAGGAATCGGCGGTGCTGGTGAACATCGCCCGCGGGCCGGTAGTGGACGAGAAGGCCTTGATCGCCTGCCTGCAGGCGGGAAACATCAGGGGTGCCGGATTGGACGTCTTTGAGACGGAACCCCTGCCCCCAGAGAGCCCCCTTTGGTCGCTGCCGAATGTGGTGCTCACACCCCATCAGGCCGGAAGCCAGCCGGACTACGAACAGCGCGCTTTTGCCGTCTTCATAGACAACCTGCGACGCCTGCAAGCCGGTGAGCCGCTGCGGAACGTGGTAGACAAAAAACTGGGCTATTAGCATAGCTAGGGGGGTACTTCAGAGTGAAGTGCCCCCCGTTGTCAGCTATAGCCCAACCCAGGCCTGCTCCGCTCGCAGCCACTCCATCCGTTCCACCACCTGCGTCCACTGGTCCCCTGCCAATTGCCCCAATAGCTGATCACAGAGCACCCAAGCAGCCATCGCCTCCCCCACAATGCTGGCTGCCGGTACAGCGCAAGCATCCGCCCGCTCCCGCGCCGCTTGAGCCGACTGCTTGGTCTGCCAGTAGAAGCTTTGCAGCGGTTTCACTATAGAGGGAATCGGTTTCATAAAGCAGGTGAGTAAAATGGGTGAGCCGTTGCTCACGCCACCTTCGATGCCCCCGGCCCGGTTGCTTTGCCGCGCGATCTCCCCGGCAACTACAGAGAATTCGTCGTGCGCTAGTGACCCAGGCAGCCGGCTTTGCCCGATGCCGTCGCCTATGTCCACGGCTTTAATCGCGGGAATGCTGATCATCGCCTGCGCCAAGAGCCCATCCAGCCGCCGATCCCAATGCATAGGGCTACCCACACCGGCGGGCAGCCCGCGGACGGCTATCTGAAAAGCGCCCCCCAACGAGTCACCTGCCTGCATTGCCCGCTCGACTTCTCTCGACATTTCCCGGGAAATATCGCAATCAGGGCAGCGCAAAGGGGACTGCTCGCTGGCTTCGTCGTCCCATGGCAGTTCCGGAGGGGTGCCTATTCCCCCGATGGCCGTAACCCGGCTGTGCACACTCACTCCCAAAGAAACCAGCAGCTGCCGCGCCACTGCCCCCACCGCCACTCGGGCAGCGGTCTCTCGGGCACTAGCGCGCTCCAACACGTCCCGCAGATCCCGAACCCCATACTTCAAACCGGCGGCATAATCGGCATGCCCCGGCCGGGGACAGGCCACCGGCCGCGGCTCGGCCACCGGATCTATGGGATGCATGGTCTGCCGCCAGTTGGCAAAATCCCGATTCTCAATCTGCAAGGCCAGGGGCGATCCCAGGGTGGTGCCAGCCCGCAGCCCAGACCGAACAGTCACCCGGTCCTGCTCAATCTGCATGCGCCCACCCCTGCCATATCCCCGCTGGCGCCTGCCTAGCTGTCGGTCTATCTCGTCGATGGAAAGTCGAAAGCCGGCCGGCAGTCCTTCGATGATGGCCGTCAAGGCCGGTCCATGGGACTCTCCAGCGGTCAAAAAGCGCATCCCCGTTTAGCCTCCTTCTGCAATCGCTGCACCTGTTCAAAGAAATCCGGATAAGAGATGGATACCCACCCGGCGCCACTGATCTCCACCGGTCCATCAGCCGCAGTGGCGGCTGTGGCCAAGGCCATCACCAGGCGATGATCTCCATTGGCAGGCAGCACCTGATGTCCTCGAAAAGGCCGATCCTGGCCTCGCGCCGACAGCACATCGCCAGTTACCGCAATCGTTGCCCCCATCCGGCGCAGTGGCCCCACAATACCTTCCACCCGATCGCTCTCCTTCACCCGCAATTCACCGATACCTCGAATGACTGTTGTACCCTGGGCTAAACATGCGGCCACTACCAACAACGGCACCTCGTCGATCAAGAGGGGGATCTCCTCGGCCACGACTTCGGTGGCCCGCAGCCGGCCGTTGTATCGCACCAGTATCTCACCCTGGCACTCGCTGTAATCGCCCGAAGTGACCTTTAACCGAATATCCGCGCCCATTCGCTGCAGGACATGAATCAGGCCAGTGCGAGTTGGATTCAGTCCGACCTGAACAACCTTCAGTGCACTGCCGGGAGAGATGGCAGCAGCGACAATCAGCGGTGCGGCACTGGAGATATCTCCGGGAATGACCATATCCCGCCCCGACAGGCGCTGGGGGCCAAACAGGCTGATCGCGCCCTCTTGTCTGATCAGACTGACACCCATATCGGTCAGCATCCGCTCAGTGTGGTCCCGGGAGGGTACTGGGTCAATGATCTTCGTCTCTCCTTCCGCCTGCAAAGCGGCCAGTAGCAACGCCGATTTCAATTGCGCACTGGGCATCGGCAGCCGATAGGAGATCCCTCGCAGCTTCTGCCCCAGCAGTAACACCGGGGCAGCTCCGGCTGCAGTGCAGAAGGCTTGCGCACCCATCTGGCGCAAAGGTTGTAGCACCCGCTGCAGAGGGCGGCGGTTTAAAGAACCATCTCCTGTTAGCAACACCTGTAACGGCTGGCCAGCCAGCATGCCGGTCAATAGGCGCAGGGTGGTGCCGGAGTTCCCCACCTGCAGGGGGCGGCGAGGCTGACTGAACTGCCCCGCCATCCCCTGCACCCACACCCTTTCTCCCCTGCGTTCGATAGGCACTCCCAGGTCTTGCAGGCAGCGACAGGTGGCGAACAAGTCCTCAGCTTGTAGTAGGTTGCTGATGCGGCTCACTCTGCTGGCCAATGCGGCCAGTATCAAGGCTCGATGGGAAATGGATTTGTCCGGCGGTGGTTTCAGGCAACCGGCCAGCGGGCCAGGATGCACCCGTTGCACTATCAGCATCGATTAAGTAGCAAGCCAAGGAGAGAATCAGCTCTATAGGCTTGGCAAATGAACATGTCTGTCATGATCGGCCTCCTCAACACTCAAGAAATCGCGTCGGACTGATGCTGGTCATTTCTCCACCATAGCCAGCACTTCCTGCCAGGGGTAACCGTCTGCCCGTATGGTGGCCACTCCTGGTGTTTCAACTTCCGCCAGGCAACGATTTGTCTCGCTCACCGCCCAAATATGCTGGATTGTTGCTCGCCGGTTTGTGTTATACTGTGATCGAATTAGCCGTGAAGGGAGCTGTTAAGAAATGAAAATTACCAAAGACATGGCCATCGCGCAAATTGTCGAGAAGCATCCCCAGGTGGTGCCGGTCTTCTTCAAGCATGGCTTGGGTTGCTTGGGCTGTGCCATAGCTCAGTTTGAGACCTTAGAGCAGGGCGCTAAAGCGCACGGCTTGGACGTCGACGGATTGCTGGCCGACCTGAACAAGGTTCTGGCGGAAGAGAAATAGGCCCGAACCATCCGCAAAACTAGAGCAGCTCACCTGATGGGGTGAGCTGCTCTCTTGTTCACTCTAGGATATATACATTCATCTTTCGTCGTCCGAAACTCTTGCACTCAGCAAATGTCTCCATAAAGATATCGATGCGATTACCTTTAATGGCCGAGCCCACATCCATGGCCACATAGACGCCGGAATACTGCTTGCCTTTAGCGTCAACGCCCTCCACATAGACCCGCGTGCCCAAAGGGATCACGGTGCGATCGGTGGCGATAGTATTTCCGGCTACTGCCTTTTGACCAGAGGCAGTCATCCCCTGGTAGGGGTCGTCGGGCTTGCCGGTCTTCGAGTCGATATCTGCGGTATAAGCAGTCGCTGTCACGCTGAGCATGCGATGATAGCGAAAGTTCTGCCCTCCGCGAGAGAGGGTGGAGATGGTCCCCTCTTCGATCACTCGGTCTTGCTTCTCAGCTACCGTCACAGAGCTAATCAGTTCCTTCTGCACGGGCTGGCCGTCTTCCAGCAACACCTGATAGGTATTCAGCTGCTTGCCGTTAGCCCCCGCTTGCACTTCCCTGGTCTCTCCTCTGTTCATCGAACGGGAAGCCACCCGAACTGTACGATACGGAATCACGGCATGTTCTTCAACCAGTTGACTATCTACGCGAATCAGTTGGATCTGCTGCTGATCCACCACCGGTTCACTTGGTGCCGGTTCAGTGCGGTCCAGCGGACCGAGGCTCAGTCCAGCAAAAGCCAGTGCATCCTGCACCGTGCGAGCACTGGTCCAGAGGGAACGAGCTTCACCGTCGGCTATCACCGTGACCCGACGGCTGAAGGTCATATCCTCTAACAGTTGTTTCGGATCGCCAACGCCTTTGGCCAAGCTGCTCGCGGCAGGATCAAATTGGCCATCGATCAGAATGAGCATTGCCAGTAAGGTGCAGGTAACCGCCAAAGCGGCAATTTTCAGGAGTCTTCTTGCTTTTGGCATAATGGCCTCCTTTCTGCATCTGCCAGAACATTATAGTGTAGTCTGCGGAAACGGTCAAATCTCCCTCCCACAGCTACCTCCTTTGCATTCTAGCCATTCTCAGAAGTTGTATACTCCAGCCCTTACAGCCTATGCAGCAAAGCGTCGATAGAAGCCCTTGAAAAAAGAAACCTTTTAATGTAACCTCGCTATCGGTATTATGGAGATATTCGCTGATCGGCTTGCATTTCCTGCAAGCAATTCATGGCACCACCACCGGGATGGGTTGACCCCATGCGATCCCGGTAGGCAGGTGAGGGACGATGGTATAGGCCAGCAGCTCTACTCCGCCAGCCTGCGCTTGCCTGGCCGCCTGCACAAACTCAGGGTCTATCTGCTCATTGAGCAGCACTGACTTAGCCCACGGCATTTGAGCGAGAAGGATTACGGCGGCCCGGTGCCCATCGATTGCCGCCTGGGATAGTTCGCGGATATGCTTCACCGCCCGCGAGCTAGGCGCATCCGGAAAACGGGCCAGATCTCCACAATAGTCGGCAGCCGATTTCACTTCCACCAGGCAAGGCTTTGGATCGGAGCCGGTGAGGGCAAAATCAAACCGACTGGCACCATGACGGTATTCAGGATGAATGCTATCGTAGGCTATAAAGTCTGGCAAACGCTGCTGCCTCCAGGCTTCAATGACCAATCTATTGGGCAGATGCGCGTCCACCATTATTGGCCCTAGTTCAGTTACCATCGCCAGCAGGTCGAACTTGGTCTTGCGCCCGACCTTAGCTGCAGGGCGCAGCCAGCAGGTTGCCCCCTCTTGGAGCACCGCAGTCAGACGCCCAGAATTGGGTAGGTGAGCGATGGTCGGTGTGCCTGCAGCCAGCACCTCCACCACGAAACGATTGACGCGGCGCAAGAAGGTGCCTGCATGCAAAGGCGCGGGAAAAGAATAGAACATGATTCCATCTCCTTCGCATTGTTTAGGTCCACTAACTCATGTTTGTCGATATATGATGATGGCGATCAGCTTAAATTATGCTACACTAATTATGGGACAATCGAAACAATGAATCAATTTCGTGGATGCAATTTAAAAGGGAGGCATCAGTTAGTGTCGGAAAAACTTGTAGAATTAACCCGAGGGCGCATTGTAGAGAGTATCCATCGGGGGGACCTAGCGGTGGTAGACGCTAGCGGGAAACTGCTTTACTCGGTGGGCAGCCCGAAAGAGAAGGTTACTTTCATTCGTTCGGCTTCCAAGCCGATCCAGGCGATCCCGGTGGTGGAGAGCGGTGCTGCCGACCATTATCAGCTGACCGATCAGGAGGTCGCTGTGTTTTGTGCATCGCACAACGCTGAAGATATTCACGTGGAGACCGTGATGGGAATACTGCAGAAGATCGGCTTGGCCGAGAGCGCACTGCAATGCGGAAGCCACCTGCCCCTATACCCAGCAGCGGCAGCTGCCATGCATCGCGCCGGGCGGAAGCCTACGGAAGTGCACAGCAACTGTTCGGGCAAGCATTCCGGTATGCTAACACTGGCCAGGCACAGAGGATGGGATGTAAGCAACTATATCAGCCTGGAGCATCCGGTGCAGCAGGCGATGCTGGACGCGATGGCCCGCTTCTCGGGGCTGGAAAAAGAGGAGATAGAGATCGGTATTGACGGATGTGGGGTGCCGGTCTTCGGCCTACCAGTCTACAACATGGCCTGGGCCTGGGCTCGCCTATCCGATCCGAGCGCATTCTCAGCATCAACACAGCAAGCCGCAGCGCGCATCAGGGCGGCTATGACTGCTTGGCCGGTAATGGTCGCCGGCACAGGACGCCTGTGCACCGATCTGATGACCCGTCTAAATGGGCGGCTGATCGCCAAGAGCGGGGCCCAGGGAGTCTATTGCGCAGCTCTGCTGGACAAGGGGATCGGCATCGCACTGAAGATCGAGGATGGCAACGGACGCGCCGACGGACCGGTGATCGTGGAGACCCTGCGTCAGATGGGCCTGTTGACCGAGCAGGATCTAGAAAACTTGAGAGACCTGCATCAGCCGACGCTGTACAATCATCGCCGGGATGTGGTCGGTGGCACCAGGGCGGTGTTCACGCTGCAACCCGGTCAAGAATAAGCGGATTCCCTGCTGACAATCAGAGGGCCCTCGCCTGTGCGAGGGCCCTCTTGCCTCATCGGTCGGCCCAGATCAAGCTAACCCGGAGATAATCCTTCGATCCAAGGGTGCCAGATCGTACGCGAGAGCTTCTCTTGGGGTCACCCACTGGAAAGCCTGACACTCCTTGGCCTCGGGCGATAATCTCCCGGGCCGACAGTGGTACACCAGAAGCAGAATCTGTAGCCCAGAACTAGTGAGGTGACTGAAAACCCCGTATAGCTGCCCCACCTCAGCGTCCAGGCCTAACTCCTCTCGAAGTTCCCGCTGCAAGCATTGCTCCGGGCGCTCCCCATATTCCAATTTGCCTCCAGGCAATTCCCATAGGCCCCCATTCTCTGCTTCTGGCAGTCGCTGCGCTAACAGCAGCCTCTCCTCACGGCGCAACAAGGCTGCGCTAACCGGCAGGATGCGCCCTTTCACTGCAACAGTCCGCGCACCAAAGCCTGCGCAGAGCAAAGGTTGGTGGCTAGTGCCACATTGTGCACATCACAAATGCGCAGCAAGGCGGTGATGTCTGGCTCGTGGGGCTGAGCCGTCAGCGGATCCCGCAGAAAAATGATCGCCTGCAGGCTGCCCTCGGCCGCCAGCGCTCCGATCTGCATGTCGCCACCCAATGGCCCCGACTGCTTGCACTGTATGGGCAAACCCGTCTCTCTGGCAATCAGCCTGCCGGTGGTGCCGGTAGCTACCAATTGGTGTTCTCTGAAGATGTCTCTATGTTTTCGAACGAAGTTCAGCAGGTCATCCTTCTTCTGGTCATGGGCGATCAGCGCAATCATCATACCATCTCCTCTTGGTCCGCTGGGGTTCTATGTCCTAGTATAACAATTGTGACGCCGACCACTACACATCTTGGCTACAAAAAACGGCTGGCTAAGCGCACCAACCTGCATCCAGCCAGCCTGATTATTAGAGAGCTTTGACGGTTACACTGCCATTCTTGGTCTCGGCCCGGATAGTCAGCTGCCTTTCCTTGGTAGCGAAGGCCTCGGTCTGCCCAATCTTGTGTTTGCGATCTGACCTTTCGGCGAGAAAGGCAGGCAGCTCGACTGCAGTCGTTCCATGAACAGTGGAAGCATCCACCGCATACCCCTGTTCTGAACAACTCGGCACTTCTATCACAATAGAGCCATTCTTGCTCTCGGCCTGCAGTTGACCTCGCCCCTGCGGTTTTAACAGGCAGCTGATGGTGCCGTTCTTCGTGTTTGCGCTGACGTCTTTCGCCCGGGTGCTCAATTTGATGCCGCCGTTCTTGCTGACGGCATCCAGCCGCTGATATTCCCCGCCGGCCACCCGCAGACGACCGTTCTTAGATTCGATTGCGGCCGAGCCGACGATGTCCTGCAGCAGCACGTCACCGTTCTTGGTTAGCACACTGACCTCTGATGCCAGACGGCGAGGGACGATCAGATGGAAACTGATCGATGCCCCGACCAGTTCTTCCGGCACCGTAAGCTGCAGCAGCAGCCTCTCCCCCTCTTGCTCCACCTGCCGGGCCACAGCTCCCTTGGCTATTTCCTCAGCTATCTCGCGGCTATCTGCCTGAATCTTCTTCTCAATCACCAGCTTGATGCTCTCGCTTGATCCAGCAGCCACCTGCACTCGACCGTTCTTGGTGCTGAGGCGGAGCGCGATAGCCTGTACTTCGGCTGCCGGGACCAGCTCCTCTTCTTCATTGAATCGATAGAGATTGCACCAGCCAAGCCTCCAACCACTGCCCGTGACATCCTGCAAGGCGTCGCGCAGCTCTTCGCTGACGTTGTGCATGGCCTCGTTTACTTCCCGGGAAGCCTCCCCCAGGGCCCGGCTCACCTCTCCTGCCACTTGGGGAACCACCCCACGCAGCTCATCAGAGACCTGCCCCATCGCCCGCCTTACCTCCGCATAGGCTCCGTCCAAGGATTCCTTCAGACCAGGGGGGTCGTCACTCGCCCTACCCTCATCCTCACAGTCGGAGCGTTGTCGCTCATCTTCCTGTCCCTGAGCCCCATCCTGATCAACGGCCGATTGCTCGCAGTTGCCCTGATCGCCATCGTCCGATTCTAGTTCAGGCGCATCCACCGGCATCTGCCCATCCAAGGCATCCAACAAGGCCAATGCCTGCTCGTAGGTAATAGTGCCCTGCTCTAGCATGCGCAACACATGAATTCTCTCCTCAGACATCTATCCCAATCCTCCTTTAGCATGAATCCTGATCGACCCCGAAACCGTTTTCGCCCGTACCGACTGAACTGACTGCTTGGACTGCAAAGCACGGCTGCTTGCCTCCAGCCTGCGGCGGCCTGGCCTGGATTGTTCGTTCCGCTGCAGATCTGGGAGGTCTGCCTTGATGCTGCCTGCAGTGCTGCTGGCCACAACCTGATACCCAACCTGTTCCCCCTCTGCGAGAGCAACCTCGATCGAGCCATTCACCGTCTCCAACTCCAAACATGCCTGCTCTTTGGAGGAGAGTGCCACCTGTAACCGTCCATTGGCAGCCCGACAGCTGACCTGCTCGCTGAAGCCCTGCAGCTGGATACCACCGTTGACGGAATGGGTATCCAGGCGCTTGGCGCGAAAGCCCTCCGCCTTGATCTTCCCGTTTACAGTATGCAACCTTACCCGCGCTCCGCTGACGCCAGCCAGGCTGACGGTGCCATTGGTGCAGGAGACTGTCAACTGCTGCTTTAAGTTGACAGGCAAGCTCAGCTGAATGTCTATCGCAGCATTTTGCCCAAAGAAGCGTCGACTCTCTACCATCAAGCCCTTGTCGCTGGGGGTGACGATGATCAGGCCATCGGCCAGCTCTTCGGCTGTGCTGGCGTTATCGGCTCGCACCCGTGCCGAGAGCTTCAAATGCCAGCTCTCGTCCTCACTGCGGCCGATATGCACATGACCATTGGTGTTCTTGATGCCTATTTCAGGACTGTCCGTACTGAAAGCACCATCCAGCTCCTTGACGAACGCAAAGCTACGGCTACCCCCCAGAGAGATGCCTAACATCTGCAGAGACTTGTGCAAGCTGCTACCCAATCGATCGCTGGCCTCGTCCGGCGCAGATTTGATCTCGGCGGCCTCCTTCTTAGCTTCGCGCCGAATCTGGCGGCGAGCCTGCCGCTCTTCCTCCCGCACTTGCTTACGAAACTGCTTACGTTGCTGATCATAGGCGGGCGGAGTGGCGATTGGCGTTTGCAATAGACCGTCCGCCTGGCGTTTTGCCTTTTCCTTCTGAGGATGATTGCCCACCAGGTTGAGCAGTTCGGTAGCTTGATCGGCAGTGATCTTCCCTTCCTCCAACATCTGTAAAATAAGCAATTGTTCGTCTGCCATGAAATCACCTCAGGGTTAATATATAATACTAGCCTTGATAAAGTCAAGGTGACTCCTTGTAAATGTTCAGAAGCTTCGTCAATAGAAAAGAGCCCCGCCATTGTTGGCAGGACTCTTTCGGAATTCGTCACAGGATTATGCCGGGTTAGGTGCCCCTACCGGACAGACATCGGCACAAGCGCCACAATCGATGCATTTTTCCGGGTCGATCACATAGATGTCACCTTCAGAAATGGCGTCCGTCGGACATTCTGGCTGGCAAGCACCGCAAGCGATGCAGTCTTGGTTGATCTTGTATGCCATTCGTGTCACCTCCTCCCACCGAAGCATGTTTCGCTGCGATTTCAGTCGGGCGATTGTTGCGCGACAGGAATCAGCAATTACCGATGAGAAACCAACAATGATCCCTCGGTCACAATCACATTATACACAACTGACGGAGCGGCGACCACTCGTTTTATGTGTTTACTAGCCCTAATATCCAATTACCAACAAGCTCTTCAAATCAGTGTATAATTTGCTGACATTGTTCAGTGCATCGATGCTATAGAGAAAGATTTGGTCCGATCCACCCTTCTGATTGGCCCTTTCGTAGGGAATGATCAGCACAGCATGGTCGATTAGAGTAGACTCTGCAAATTTGCATACGTCTCGCCAAATATTAAAGTGCTTACCCTTTTCCACTTCGATGGCGGCGCGACACCCTGGGTGCCAGAAATCTAGTTCGAAATCAGACCCGGGGGAAAACAGGGCTTCTACTTGCCGATTGGTCACACTATGTAAGAAACCACTAGCCAAAAGGGATGGCAGCAACGCTTTCTCTACATCCTGGCTGCGGGTAAACCTCCCCTCACGGAGCTGGTACAGCTGTTGGCGCTGACTGGCGATCGCCTCTGTCAGCTTAAGTTGCAACGGATTGATCTTTAGCTGGTGCACATAGTGATAGGCTGGATAACGGTCGCCCACATTCGCACGCCTCCTTCGATGCCCTTTTCACCCGTCCTATTTTGAGTGCTAACGGCCCCGACTATGCGAGGCGATCGCCAACGACTCACCGACAGCCCGGGGCTGCTATTTGGCACGAGCCTGGCTCCGTTTCCGCACGAACTCTGCCGGCGACACAATCGCCAGCTAGAGCAGACTTGTCATCAAACGTACTGCTCTCGACTATGCATTATGAAAGGGTGATCACAGGAGGTGAAGCCTGTCCTCTTCATTAATCTGATGCTACCGCTCGTCTTGCTCCTATTTTCGGGGGTGATCGCCAGGCGCTCGCTGCAGGTGGAGGCCAAGCCACTATCCAAACTGACGCTTTATCTACTCAGCCCCGCCCTAGTCTTCAACTCCCTGGTGCGCTCTCGCCTGGGTGGCTTTGAGCTGCTAAAACTGGCCATCGGCACTGTGCTGCTGATCTTCAGCCTGGCCGCGTTGGTCAGTCTGTTTGGCCGCCTGTTCGGCTGGAGCGATCGACTGACAAGCGCAATGAAGCTGGGGGCTGTGTTCACCAATGTGGGGAATTATAGCTTACCGATCATCGTCAGCCTTTTCGGCAACGCCGGCCTGGAACGGGTGGCCATGATCGTTGTGGTGCACCAGCTATTGATGTGTTCCTTGGCGGTCTACTTTGCTGCCCGCAGCCAGTTCGGCACTTGGCGCTCCTTCGCCTCGTTGCTGCGCATGCCTACCGCCTATGCCGCCCTGCTCGCTCTGGTCTGGCGGCAGCTGCCAGTCGCTCCGCCGGGGTTTCTGTTGCAGGCGGTCGGACTGCTAGCGCAAGCGGCTCTACCGGTCTTCCTGCTGCTACTCGGGGTGCAGTTGGCTGGTGCGGCCATCAGCCCCCTACCAGGACTGCTCTGTCTCGGTAGCCTGGTCAAGCTGGCTGCATCACCAGCGTTTGCGGCACTACTGGCCCACTTGCTGGGACTAGACCGGCTGAGTGGATACGTGTTAGTGTTAGCCGCTGCCGCTCCTACAGCGATCGTAACCACTATGTTGGCCATCGAGTTCGATGCCGAGCCCGAACTAGTTTCCTCCCTCACTCTCTGCACCTCTCTGCTCAGTTTAGCCTCGGTTCCTGTGGTTATTTCTGCATTGGGCCTGACCTAGAGCTACCCGGAATGACTCATATCGGATGCCCTGTCCCCATATCCTAGAAATGAAGCGCGTGCCTGCGGCGGGCAGCTTACAGTGAGGATAGGGGGCGGATGCCAGTGATACTTCTGGTGCACAAAAAGAGGTTGTTGTCCATAGGCCTGTGCCTGCTACTGCTAGTAACAACGACGGCAGCAGCTCTGTTCATATTTCCCGGGCAATTCGGCCATGTGGTAAGAAGCGCGATCGGTTGGCAGCGCAGGCTACCTGTTTACTCGGTGCAGACCGATGAGCAGAAGATCGCCATCAGCTTTGATGCGGCCTGGGGAGCAGACCGCACCGATGAGCTGCTGGCCATTTTGGAGCAGCATCAGATCCGCACCACGTTCTTCCTGGTCAGGTTCTGGGTAGAGAAGTACCCGGAGGTTGTACAGCGGATAGATGCTGCAGGACATGAGATCGGCAACCATAGCGCCACCCACCCCCACATGGGTAGCCTATCGGCCGAGCAGATCCAGTTTGAGTTGACCAGCACCCACGAGCTGATCAAAGAGGTATGCGGGCAAGAGCCAGATCTTTTTCGCCCGCCCTTTGGGGAATACAGCAACCGGGTGATAGAGAATGCCGAGGCAGTGGGATATACCACTATCCAATGGAGCGTCGACTCGCTGGACTGGAAACCGCTATCGGCCGCTGAGATCGCGCAGCGGGTGACCAGCAGGATCGAGCCGGGCGCAATCGTCCTCTTTCACAACAATGGCGAGCATACGCCAACGGCGCTGCGGGAGATCCTGCAGTTCTGCCAGCGAGAAGGCTACAAGGTGGTGCCCATCTCGGAGCTGTTGCTGGAGGGCGATTATTACATCGACAACAACGGGATGATGCGCCCGAGATGAGATCTGGGACGTGAAAGGCGAGCTAGGCTTAATCGCACTTCACATTTCCCACCCCTCATTTCTCAAGTTTGTGCCCATCGGATGGGTTTCGCTTTATTGATGGTTGGCGATGGAGGTCAGCTGTGCGCGCATCAGGCAAAATAGCTGCCACCGGACGAATCGAGCTCCCATATTGCCATTGGCAGACAGCGCCTAAGGCCAAGCGCCAGCCTGGCCTAACGAGCAAGGGTTGCGACGTTGCGAAAGAAGAGGCTCGCCCAAGTAAAGATGCTCGAGCGAGCCTTTTATGTGCTCGTGGTTTTTATGGAGAGTCACTCCCACGCGACAGGGACTATACCACCGACGGCTCCCTAAACAGCTCTCCCCGTTCGAACCGTCCTAAGTCCATCTGCTTGATAGGCAAGGAGAGTGGCAATCCCAGGATCTCCTCCGCCAATAGCACCCCGGTCATCGGAGCCAGCATGAACCCGTGCCCGCTGAAGCCGACAGCCATGTGGAATCCGGCTACGTCTGGAGCGGCTCCCAGGATCGGCGTGCGATCGGGGGTCATGTTATACAACCCAGCCCACTGCCTGACCACGCGGATGTTCCGCAATGGGGGCAGCAGCCAAGTGATCTTTTCGGCCATCTCATGCAAGAAACCCCAAGTAGCATTGGTGTTGTAGCCCGGTAGCTCATTGGGATCACCTAAGCCCATGATGAAGCTGCCGTGGGGAGTCTGCTGAGCATAGAGATTGTGGTGGAACGACATCACCATCGGCCCCTGCATCTGCTCCACCGGCTCGGTAATCAAGATCTGATGGCGCTCGCTGTAGGTGGGGAGCTCTATACCAGCCATGTGGGCGATGTCCTGGGAGTAACCGCCGGCCGCATTGACCACCACCGGTGTAGAGATAAAGCCTCGGT
Organism: uncultured Clostridia bacterium; assembly: GCA_964450265.1. Classification (GTDB taxonomy): domain Bacteria; phylum Bacillota; class UBA994; order UBA5500; family UBA5500; genus JAEZJZ01. The sequence continues at coordinate 15,524 of CAYVCY010000003.1, read as the reverse complement.
CGGTCTCCACCCCTACCACCCGATCCCCCTGAAGTTTGATGCCGGTGACCGCGGTACGGGTCATGATTTCCACGCCCAACCGGCGGGCGGCTTTGGCATAGGCATCTGTCACCTTGAAGGGGTTACAGTGTCCATCGCTGGGACAGAAGGTAGCACCGATCAACTCTTCCGTATTCAGGTGTGGCACGATCTCCTTGGCTTCTTCAGGGGTGCAGACCTGCACCTGCAATCCGAAACGACGCTGCAGCTGGACATTCTTGTTGAACTGTTCCCACCCTTCGGCGTTGTAAGCCAACAGCAGGTAGCCACCCTGGTTGAATTCGATGTCATCATCATAGTCCAGGTCTTCGTTCATAGTCTCAAACATGCGCACGCTGGCCATGGCCATCCGCAAGTTCATTTCGGTCCCCCACTGAGCCCGCACACCAGCCCCGCAACGGCCGGTGGAGCCGCTGGCCAGATAGCCTTTCTCCAAGACGACTATGTTGCGACAGCCCCGCTTAGCCAGATTGTAGGCGATAGAACAGCCGATCACGCCACCACCGATGACAACCACATCAGCCGACTTATTCATAGCGCTCCCCCTCCAATATGGCAGCGAAAGTAACCGGCTTGCTGGGTTGGCGGAAGGTTGTTTCTGGTTGGTCGCCGATCCCCTTGCCGGTCTTCAGTGCGATCTCTCGCTCGATCAGAGCCCGACACGTCCTCCCCTGACATTGCCCCATGCCTGCCCGGGAAATTCGCTTGATCTCGTCGACGGAGGTGTACCCCTGATCGATCAGTTGGCGCAAGCGCCCCAGCGTCAAATCCTCGCAGCGACAGATGATGATATCCTGATCACTCATGCTCATTTCCCCTCCTGACGCGGATGTTGCGCACCGTCTGAGCAAGCTCTCGGGGCACCTCCAGGTGAATGACTGCAGTGCGGTCGAAGGCCTTCGGATTCTGCACCAGACGCACTACCCCTTCGCCGACCACCTGGCCGCCACGATCCAGCGCCGACACCGTTTCACCGGCCTTCGGCAAGGGCAGTTGCTCATAGGGCAGCTTAATCAGGGCTATGCCTTCTCGGTAGTTTTCGTCTACCACAAAGATGGCTAGTCCAGGGCAGTTGGCTACACAGATGGCGCATCCGTTGCAGCGATCATGGTCGATGTGAGGTTGGGCATTGATGTCGCTAAAGGGCTGAATGGCCCCTCTGGGGCAGGAAGTGGCACAAGGATTGCAGGGGATCTGTTGAAAACACTCGATAATGGCCACGGCACCCTGCCTGAGGCGATCTGGGTTAGGCATCACCGATGCCCGCTCCGCTTCGTTAGGAATACCGGTCTTCTTAAGCATGCTGCACCCCCCCTTCCACTCTGTTCAAGCCGGCGCGGATTTTTTCGCCCACAGGTCCTCGACGCAGGTCGAATAGCTGCTCTTGAGCATCCTTCAGCTGATGCAGCGTGTTCTCGTCACCTAGGTGCAAACTGAGGGCTGCTGCCAAGCCAGCGATCTGACCTTCCACCATGGCACTGCTGGCCTCCTCCACCCCAGCCACGTCGCCTGCCAGATAGATGTTTGGCTTGCTGGTGCGCAGATTGGCATCCCGCCAAGCGACGTGCCCACCCAGCTCGGCCACGTACTTCATCTGGCATCCCGCCTGCCAGAGCAGGTCGGATAAAGGAGAGAGACCGACTGCCAGGCAGATCACGTCGACTGCCAAATCCCTCTCGGTACCGGCAATCCCCTGCCAACGATCGTCCAACTCCCAGATAGTAGCCCCTTCTACACTGTCTTGCCCGTAAGCTGACTTGATAGTGTGCCTGGTGAGTATCGGCACACCTGCCCGCCTCACCTTGGCTGCGTGCACCAAGAAGCCACCGATGCAGTCACCGGCTTCGACAATCGCGGCTACATCCACGCCTGCCTGCAGCAACTGATAGCTGACAATCAAGCCAATATTGCCGGCACCGATCATCAATACCCGTTGCCCAGGGCGCACCCCGTGGACATTCATCAGAGTTTGCACTGCTCCGGCACCATAAACCCCCGGCAAGTCATTGTTTGGAAAAGCCAGGGTGCGTTCAGAGGCACCGGTAGCCACAACTATGCGCTTGGCAGCCACCAGCTCTACCCGTCGCTCGTCCTGCTCAACCGTAATCACTCCGTTCTCATAGATCCCTAGAGCAGTCGAGTTGCTCATAATAGTAATTCCTGGATGTTCCGTAGCCCGGCTCACCAGTCTCTGGGCGATATCCATCCCCCGAGTGCCGGCGAATTGCTTCTGAGAGCCAAAGAACATGTGCGTCTGCTTGATCAACTGCCCACCGAGGATTAGGGAGTTGTCGATCAGCAGCACCGACGCCCCAGCTTCTGCGGCTGTCCAGGCAGCATACAGACCTGCTGGTCCCCCACCGATCACCGCAATTTCGGTCTCGATCACGCTAGCACTCCCTTTCCCGTCTGAGTCTCCACCCGCATCCCTTCCTGCAGCGGTTCAACGCAAACCCTGACGTTTGGCTGGCCGTTGACCGTCATCAAACAGGAAGAGCAAGTGCCTATGGCACAGAAGAAACCTCGCGGCCGATGTAGCTCGGGACTATGACGTAGCTTACGTATCCCGGCTGCATGTAAAGCGGCAGCAATCGGCTCCCCCGCGTATCCCCAGAGCTCCTGGCCATCGTAACTGAATCTCACTTTTGGACCTGGGTGGAACTCCAAGATGGGATGAGAATCAATCCGCAATTTTGTTTCCTCCTTCCGTACAATCGCGCTGTTGTATTTCGACACACAAAAGGATAACTCCTTCACCAACTTTGGAAAGAGGTGTAATTTTGGATTGGTGAGGGCTGTTCTCGGCTGGGCCGTTTCTGGCTTTCATCATTGTTGGATCGATTTATCCAAATAAAGGAAGCGTCTATCCCAAGCAGGACAGACGCCGTCAAGCGCTGCATTATCGGCTTTGAATACTCCCTATCCGGAATTCTTGCCTTGAGCAAACATCCTCGGCCTGCACCCGCCGCTTCCCAAGATCAGAAAAGAGGTGCAAAGATGACTGCCAGGAGGACAGCAGGCAGAAGATTAGCCACGCGGATGCGCTTGATGTCCAGAATGCCTAGCCCGATAGCGATGATCAGGATGCCACCGACAGCATTCATCTCGGCCCGCATCAAGGGAGTGAGCCAAGCGGCAGCCCAGCTGGCACCGAGGGTGATCGCTCCTTGATAGGCAAACACCGGCAGGGCCGATAAAAGTACGCCTGCCCCCAGGGTGGAGGCAAAGAATATGGAGGAAATGCCATCGAGCATCGACTTCGCATACAAAGTCGAATGGTCACCGCTAAGCCCACCTTGAATTGCGCCCATGATGCCCATGGCACCGACACAATAGACCAAGGTGCTGGTGACAAACGCCTCGCTGAATTTTCCACCAGCTTGGCCAAACATTCGTTCCGCCCGGGAAGCGAAGCGGTGCAGGCGCTCTTCCAGCCGCATCCACTCGCCGAGCAGCCCGCCGATGATCACAGCTGCGATCATGATCACCGGGTTGGTTGTCTGCAGGGCATAATCCAGCCCGATGCAGACTACGGCCAGCCCCAAGGACAGGGTGGCCGTTTCACGATATCTATCGGCTATACCCCGACTGAGCAATAGGCCCAGCGTTCCGCCACCCAATATGGCCAGAGCATTGACTATGGTACCTAGCATGTTGGCCTCAATTCTCGGGCGATCTCCTGCATAGCCTGAATGGTCTGCATGATCTCATCTTTGGTAGTATAATAGCCGAGCGAGAACCTGATCACTCCCCGCTCCAGTGTTCCTAAAGCCTGATGGGCTATCGGCGCACAATGTAGACCAGCTCTGGCAGCGATTCCGTACGATTGGTCCAGAATCAAGGCCAACTCCGCACCGTCCACGGCTTCCAGATTGCAGGCCACTACCGGAACTTGTGCCTGTTTACCCCACCCGTAGACGTGCAGGCCAGCGATCCCTCGCAGGCCATCCACCAGCAGACGAGCCAACTGCATTTCTTGGCGATAGACAACTTCTTGGCCTATCTGCTGCACAAAGGTGATGCCTGCCTGCAAAGCATAGATGCCCGGGGTATTCAGCGTGCCGCTCTCCATGCGATCTGGCCAAATCTGTGGCTGCTCCAAGCTCTCTGACTGGCTACCCGTACCCCCAAGGCGGTACGGCCTCAACTCCACCTCGGAACTCGCGTATAATACCCCGATGCCGGGAGGTCCGTAGAGGGATTTGTGGCCTGGCAACACCAATAGGTCGATGCCGCGGTTGACATCAATATCCAGCAAGCCTGCCGTCTGCGAGGCGTCCACCAACAACAGTAGACCTTTTTCTTTGCAGAAGGCACAGACTTCGCCGAGCGGCAGAACGGCCCCGGTGACATTGGAGGCATGGCTGACTGCTAGCAGTCTGGTATTAGGTTGTATCCTGTCTGCGATCAGAGATAAGTCGAGATGGCCGTCCTTGACCAAGGGAAGACTGGTTACCTTTACGCCTTGGCGGGATAGGTGGTGCAAAGGACGAGCGATCGCATTGTGCTCCTGCTGCGAAGTGAGCACGTGATCTCCCGGGTTTAGGAGACCAAACAAGGCGGCGTTAGCGCTTTCGGTGGCGCCGCTGGTATAGACCCACCGCTGAGGGTGTTTGCTTCCGAAGAAGGAAGCCAGGTGCTGGCGGGCTGCCAAGACCATGCGGGCGGAACGCAAAGCAAAGGCATGGCCTCCCCGCCCAGGGTTGGCGCCAAACTCGAGCAGGCTTTCTCCGAGGGCCTGCACCACCGTAGGCGGCTTTGGCCAAGTTGTGGCTGCATTATCTAAGTAGATCATCGCCCACCCTCCCATGCGTATCTGTCGACTCGAACGATGCGGTTGTTGCACCGATCAGCCCAATATGTATGGATTGTGTCAATTGCTGCATAACGAAGGGTGCCGATCAACTGATCGACAACAGTTGCTCTAGAAGCCGTTCGAGCTCGTCCGCCGAACTAAAGGAGATCTCGATGCGACCGCGCTTGCGTCCACGAATTATCCTCACCCCTGTACCCAAGCCGCTTTGCAGCTGCCGCTCAAGATGGGCGATCTCTGTTTGATCATTCGGCCTGGGTGTTTCACGTGAAACAGTCCCCTTGCTAGCCTGCATTCGCTTGACCAATTGCTCTGTCTGGCGCACATTCAGTCCCAGGGTGAGGACTTGCTCTGCTGCGGCCAACTGCTGCGTTTCGCTGGGCAGGGCCAGCAATGCCCTGGCATGCCCGGCCGAGATTGTTTCACGTGAAACATACTCCTGTAGCAAAGGTGGCAACTGTAGCAGGCGCAACGTGTTGGCCACATGGGAGCGGCTCTTGCCTATCCGCCTAGCCGCCTGATCCTGGGTCAGCCCCAAGCGCTTGATCAGCTGTTGATAGGCGTTAGCTTCCTCCAGCGGATCCAAGTCATCTCGCTGCAAATTCTCTACGATCGCCAGCTCCAACATCTGCGCGTCACTGTATTCCTTAATCACCGCCGGCACTTCATTCAATCCGGCCTGCCTGGCAGCCCGGCATCGCCGCTCGCCGGCCACCAACTGATAGCGATCACCTATTGCCCGCACCACCACCGGCTGGATGATGCCGTGTACCCGGATCGATTCGGCCAACTCATCCAGCTTGTCCTGGACAAATTCGCGTCTCGGTTGGTAAGGGTTTGGGTCAACCAGGCCGAGAGCAATACTCGCCTGCGTTTCCCCATTCCCCACCGGAGTCTCATGCACCGGAATTAAAGCCTGCAAGCCTCGCCCTAAGCGCTGTTTAGCCACGGCTCAACACCTCCTTGGCCAGCTCCGTATACACTTCCGCACCCTTCGACCGGGAGTCATAGAGCACAATCGGTTGACCGTAGCTGGGAGCCTCGCTGAGACGAACGTTGCGCGGGATCACTGTCTGAAACACCTTATCTCCAAAGAAACGCTGCACCTCATCCACCACCTGACTGGAAAGGTTCGTGCGGGCGTCAAACATGGTCAGCAAGGCCCCGAACACCTGCAGCTTGGGATTAAGGTGCCGCTGTACCAACTGCACCGTGTTCAACAGCTGCCCTAGCCCTTCCAAGGCGTAATACTCGCACTGTACTGGAACCAACACCCCATCTGCGGCGGTCAAGGCATTCAAAGTGAGCAGGCCTAAAGACGGCGGACAATCGATCAGGATGTAATCGTAGAACGGGAGCAACGACTCAATAGCCCGCTTTAGCTTCACCTCACGGGACATGGCGGGCACCAACTCTATCTCCGCTCCTGCCAATTGAATGGTTGCTGGAACCACCTCTAGACCGACGACCTCAGTCGGCTGAATGACTGCCTCCACCGGCACCCCATCAATCAGCACATTATAGACGCACTTCCGCAACCGATTGCGCCGAACGCCCAACCCGCTAGTCGTGTTGCCCTGCGGATCGATATCCACAACCAACACCTTCTGCTGCTCTAGCGCCAAACAAGCTCCCAGATTGACGCAGGTAGTTGTCTTCCCCACCCCGCCCTTCTGATTGGTGACCGCGATTACTTTCGCCAACGCTACCACTCCCTAAACAGATTCACGCCCAGCCCTGCCTATCTCGAAGGCAAATAAGTCATGCGCCATCCTGCCTCAAAGCTCACCAGATCCACACCCAAAACGCGATTGACGGCTTGCTCCATTGCCCGTCCCTTACTCAATTCTATCACGATTTGCTCGACTGCGCTGTCACCATATAGATCATAGAGATACTCCACCATGGCTAAAGACTGTCTATAGGCAAAATAGCCGCTCCCAGAATTAAACTGCCGATCCAGTTCACTGAAAGCGACAGCTCGCTCGCGCCAGTCTGCGCCTGGCTCCATCCACAGATAGCCCTTAATCTCCCGCTCCCAATACTGAGCCAGGCCCTCACTAAACCAAAGTGGCACGTTTCCGGCCACCTCTCGATCCAGCAAGAAATGAACCAACTCATGTACCACTGGCCCCTGTTCCACATAGAAGGCGACCGCAGTCTCCGAGGACAGCTGTGGCTGCCAAGCCAAGGGCGACAACAAGTGCAGGCGACCAAGGCGATATGCCCCTAGGGTAGGATTCTCGTCTTCCCCCAATGCACCCTGCATCTCTGGCCAGCTCGGGTACAGAAAAACAGCGATGGCAGGCCGGCTCCGATCAGGCCAGCTCCTCGCCAGGGCCTCCAACGAGTTCTCCAAGTCAGCCAACACCCCTGCTGCGACCTCCTGATCCGAATCGCTATAATAGAGCCGAAAGTTGCTGCTCTCTTCTATCACCCATTGCCCATTAGCGAAGACGGGAACCGCTAGGGAGACATCATGCACTATCCGATAAGCAAATTGCATCGCCCGCCCGGGGTTGCTGACAAGCACTGTCGCTAGAAAGATGACTAGGATCAACAATAGCCATCGCTGTTTTCCACGCACCGCCTTCACCTCCCATCGAGAAAATCCAGTCGTTACCGAACTCGCTACCTAAACCTGAGACAATGTCCTAAATAACAAAAGAGCTCGGCTTTGCCGTGCCCTTTCTATTATACATTATGTAAACTAAGTTGCCTAGAGAGTCAGCGCCTAGGAATGCGTACAGTGATGGTGAGGTACTGATCATCACTGCTCTCCTGTTTCTCAGCCTTAATTCCTACCTGATGCATCATCTTGATGGTTTCATTGATCGTGTTAATAAAAATGCGAATATCCTTAGGGATGAATCTCCTCACCCTCTTCTTGGCCTTTTCCACTACCTGCTCGCTGGACTGCCCTGCCAAGTATTCTGTCACCGCTTCCTCCGTCTGTTGTACGGTGAAGGATCGCGCCACAGCCAATTCGCCCAACCGCAGTTGGTCGCTCTCGTCCTTCACTCGCAGAAGAGTCCTCGCTTGTCGTTCATTCAGCTTCCCCAAGCCCAACAGATCGCGCACCGGCGGACTGAGATTGAGCAACCTCAGCTTGTTGGCAATGGTGGATTGGCTCTTTCCTAAACGCAAAGCTAATTCCTCTTGCCTAATATCAAAATCAGAGATCAGCTGCTGAAAAGCCAGTGCTTCCTCCAGCGGACCCAGGTCCTCCCGCTGCAGATTCTCAATCAAGGCGGTTTGGGCTACCTCGCTGTCCGTGTATTCCTTGACCAAACTGGGGATCGACTTCAACTCTGCCATCATAGCCGCTCGCCAACGACGCTCGCCGGCCACCAACTCATAAACACCGCCCAAACGGCGTACCACAATCGGTTGAATAATGCCGATCTGGCGAATCGAATCGCACAACTCCCGCAATTTGCTTTCATCGAAGTGTCTTCTTGGCTGGTAGGGATTCACTTGAATCTGATCAACCGGAATCTGCACGATCTGTTCACCCGAATTGCTGCCAAACCACCGCACAGTGACCACCTCCCCCTCATAACAGATATTCGTCCCACGCTCCCCTCTCTCCTTCATAAAATCGATCGAGTAAGAATTGAGACGACACAGCCAGGAGGTCTACTGCAGTGGCCGCTTGGCGGGCAACCCCACCCTGCGTGGATACCTGCTAGGAGTAGGAGAGAGTTTATCCACGCCAACTAGAGTCCGTCCGGCGCCGCTCGGCAACACCCATGACCGGCCGAAGCCTGCACTACCGCCTAACTCTACAAAGGCTGTCCGCGCCTCCTGCAACTCCCCGGCCACATCTGGCCCCTTCATGGCAATAAACTGCCCTCCCACCGCCGTCAGTGGCAGACAATATTCGGCCAGCACAGACAGCTTGGCCACTCCCCGCGAAACGGCCACTTGAAAAGACTCTCTCCTTCCCCGCTGCCTCCCGGCTTCCTCCGCCCTTAAGCAGACCGCCTGCACTCGCTCTTGAATCCCCAGCTCAGATGCCACCAAATGCAGGAAACCCACCTTCTTGCTGGTGGAATCTAGCAGAGTCACTTGTAAGTTGGCAAAAGCGATGGCCAGCACTAGCCCCGGGAACCCCGCTCCAGTGCCCACATCCACCAAACTGTTCACCTTATTCAGATCTGTGGCCAGTTGCACCGACAAGGAATCGAGAAAGTGTAGCTGATAGATGGCCTCAGTTTCAACGATGCTGGTCAGGTTGATGCGCCGATTCCACTCCTGTAGCAGACGGCCATACGCCTTCAACTGCTGCAGCTGCAGCTCCGTCAGACAAAGCCCCAATAGCTCGGCTTGTTGGCCCAACCATCGATTCAACAACCGCCTTCCCTCCCTCGTCGGGCACTCTCCAAGTAAATCATGAGCACGCTGATATCGGCCGGAGAAACGCCGGAAATGCGGCTGGCCTGTCCCAACGACCCTGGCCTAAACCTGGCTAGCTTCTCTCTTGCCTCAATGGCGAGCCCACCAATCCGGTGATAGTCAACCCAGTCAGGAATCAGCTTCTGCTCCAAGCGCAGAAAACGTTCCACGCTTTCCTGTTGCTTCGTTAAGTACCCGGCATACTTGACTGCCGTCTCCACCCTTCGACAACACTCAACTGAAAACTGAGCCAACTCCGGCACCAAAGCCAGCAACATCTGTACCGTAAGTCGAGGTCGTTTCAGCAATTGCTCCAAGGAAGTGGCCTGCAATAGAGGGGTCGACTGGATGCCCCGAAGCACCCGGTCTATCTCCTCTCCGGGATGCACTACGCTCTCCCTGAGCAACGCCTGCAGCCGCCTTCGCTCGGCGGACGCCTGGCTGTAGCCCGCAAACTGCTCCTCTGAAACTAGGCCGATGGCATAGCCCAAAGGGGTGAGCCGCTCATCCGCATTGTCGTCCCGCAACAACAATCGGTATTCGGCTCGAGAAGTCATCATCCGGTAAGGCTCGTTAGTCCCCTTGGTGACCAGATCGTCTATCAGTACACCGATATAGCTTTCTGACCGTTTGAGCACCACTAATGGCCGATCATTCATCCAGCGCCAAGCGTTGATCCCTGCCAATAGACCTTGCCCCGCCGCCTCCTCGTAGCCTGAGGAGCCGTTGATCTGTCCGGCGGCAAACAGCCCAGGATATGCCTTACACTGCAGTGTCAACTCCAGCTGGGTTGGCTCCAAATAATCGTACTCAATGGCATAACCAGGCCGGATGATCTCTGCCTGCTCCAATCCTCGCACCGTGCGCAGCGCCTCCAGTTGCACATCCTCGGGCATGCTGGTGGAAAAACCTTGCACATACATCTCCTCGTTGTCCCAGCCTTCCGGCTCCACGAAAATCTGATGCCTTTCTTTCTCCCGAAAGCGCACCACCTTGTCCTCCAGCGAAGGACAATAGCGGGGCCCAGTACCTTCAATGTTTCCACTATACAGAGGTGCCCGGTCCAGGTTGTCCAGGAAAATGGAGTGCGTCCTTCGGTTTGTATAGGTAAGCCAGCACGAAAGCTGGTGACCGATATCCAACGCACGGCCTGAGAATCCTCTGCCTAACAGATCGCCAGGCTGCTCCTGCATCACCGAGAAATCTATCGAGCGCCGGCTAACCCGGGGGGGAGTGCCCGTCTTAAAACGGGCCAGCTTTAGACCGAGACCGCGCAAGCTCTCCGCCAGCCCATTCGCTGGCCTCAATCCGTTCGGCCCACTGGAATAGTCCAGCTCACCGATGATCACCCGTCCCCGAAGGTAAGTGCCGGTAGTCAACACAACCGCCCTAGCCCGATAAAACGCGCCGGTTTCTGTCTCCACCCCTTGCACTCGGCTACCTGAAACCCGGATCTTCTCCACCATACCTTGTTTCAGGTTCAATCTAGGCTGATGTTGTAAAGCCAACAGCATGCGGGCCTGATACGCCCTCTTGTCCGCCTGAGCACGCAAAGTTTGCACCGCTGGCCCTTTGCTGGTATTCAACATCCGCACCTGCACCAAGGCATCGTCTATCGCTTTGGCCATTTCGCCACCGAGAGCTGCGATCTCCCGCACAATATGACCTTTTGCCGGCCCCCCGATGGCTGGATTGCAGGGTAACAGGGCAACGCTATCCAAATCCGAGGTCAAGACCAGCACCTCTGCCCCCAAGCGGGCCGCAGCCAAGGCGGCCTCGCAGCCGGCGTGACCGGCCCCCACCACCACCAGATCGTAACTCCCTGCGACAAAGCTCACTCCAGCACCCCCCAGATCACTCATTCTACCGCATGCTATCGCCGGTGACCGAATTGCTTACTTCCCAATACAGAACCGAGAAAAAACCTCCTCGATTACAACCTGATCAACCGTCTCTCCCAACACCGAACCCAACTCCTGCAAAGCCGACTCCAAATCTACCGTCAGCAAGTCTAAAGGCCACCCGTTGTCCAACGTCAGCTTGGCATCCAGCAAAGACGCGACTGCCCTTCTCAATGCCTCTTCCTGGCGGGCGTTAGCTACCAACAAGTTGTCCTCCAACGATTGGTCGCCCAGCACCTGGTGTACGATAGCGGTACGCAGCCGCTCCAACCCGGCTCCAGTAACCGCCGAAACCAACAGAGGCTCTGGTTCCACTTCCACCAAGTTCGGCTTTGGACAACCGTCGCTATCCAAATCCCCCTTATTGAGAATCACCAGGCTTGTCCGATCACGGGCCAGCTCCAGCGCTTGTCTGTCCTCATCTGTCAGTGGCTGCGAATAATCCAGTACGACCAAAATCAAGTCGGCCGCGGCTATTGCCTGCTGCGCCCGCTCAACCCCAATCCGTTCCACCGGATCGCTGGCTGCATGCAGGCCGGCAGTGTCCATCAGCCTCACAGGTACCCCATCCAAGACCACGAATTCTTCAACTATATCCCGGGTAGTGCCAGCAAACTCGGTCACGATCGCCTTTTCACGACCGACCAAAGCATTGAGGAGCGAAGACTTGCCCACATTGGGCTTCCCAGCGATCACCACTCGAACTCCATCTCGCAGCACCTGACCGGCAAAGCTGGTCGCCAGCAATTGCTGCAGCTCTGCCACCAGCTGATCGAGACCTGTCCGCAATGAGCGCTCCTCCACGCCTGGAAGATCGTCATCCGGAAAATCTACGGTGGCCACCACCTCAGCCAGCAGCTGCACCACCCGCTGTTTGACTTCTCGCACCACCCGGGACAACTCGCCCTCTAAGTGACGTTCGGCTTGCTTGGCGGCGGCTCCAGCAGAAGCCTTGATCAAGTCGATCACCGCTTCCGCCTGCACCAAATCCAACTTCCCTGAGAGGAAGGCTCTTTCGGTAAACTCGCCTGGGCGAGCCAGCTCAGCCCCTGCCCCAAGCACCAGGCGCAACACCTCCCGGGTGACAAAAAGGCCACCGTGGGCATGGATCTCCACCACGTCTTCCCCCGTGTATGTCCTGGGACCGCGCATGAACACAGCCAATACCTGATCCAGCCGCTCACCATTCTCTGCCAGCACATGCCCCAGATACATGCGACGAGGATGGTAGCGGCAATTGCGCTGTATCGGCCTAAAGACCTGCTGCAGGATCGCCAAAGCTTGCCCACCGCTGATCCTGATGATGCTGATGCCACCCTCACCGCGGGGAGTAGCTATAGCCGCTATGGTAGGTAACTGATCCATCTCTGACTCACCCCATATGCTATTATAACCATTAGCCGAAACACAAAAAAAGCCTGGGCTAAACCCAGGCCATAATCTTACTTTAGAGCGATCACCACTTTGCGATAAGGTTCATCCCCTTCGCTATAGGTGACAATCTGCTTATCTACCTGCAGCGTGCTGTGAATCACCCGCCGCTCCTGCGCGTTCATCGGCTCCAAGATCACTCTCCGCCCTGTTCTTTTGGCCTTTTCGGCCAATCGGGTAGCCAGCCTCTGCAGCGCTTCCTCGCGACGGGCTCTATATCCACCTACATCCACCAACACGCGGGCGTGTTCCTCGGCGTTGCGGTTATATACCACGCTGGCCAGATACTGCAGCGAATTCATCGTCTGGCCGTGCTTCCCGATCAGGAGACCTAGGCTTTGCCCATCGATAGTGAACAGCACATTCTCTTCCTGCCGTTGCCCAGAGATAGTCACCTCGGCACCCATGCGCTGACATACGCCCTGCAAGAACTGGGTGGTCATTTCTATGGGATTAGGTGGTTCCGGCTTTGCCTCTACCTGCACCCGCGCCGGGCGCCCCCCTAAAATCCCTAAGAAGCCTTTGCTCGGCTCTTCCAGCACAGTGATCTCCACTTGCTCCTCGGTCAATCCCAACTCTATCAGGGCTAGCTCAATAGCCTCCTCAATCGTCCGTCCTTGCTTTTCCAGGCTTCTTGTTTGCATTCGTCTCCTCCTCAAGCATGCCTCTGCGCGCCATCTGTTGGTTAAAGAAGTAATGCTGGCCGATGGTAAACACGTTTCTTGATACCCAATAAATGCCAAGTGCAGTGGGATAAGTAATGGTCAGGTAGCCGGTCATCACCGGCAAGAACAGGTTCATGGTTCTCATGGTAGAGTCCTGTTGGCCAGTACTGATCTGTCGCTGCTGCAACACAGTGGTCACCACGGCGAGGATTGGCACCACCAAATAGGCGAGGTTCTGGCTAGCCAGCGACCAAAAACTCTGTTCGGCGTTAGGGAGCACCAACTCCAAGCCGAGAAAGGTCGGACTGGCATCAAAAACCCCCGGCAAACGGAGTACCCCAAACATAGCAATAAACACCGGAAACTGCACTAAGATGGGTAAGCAGCCGGAGGCAGGGTTGATATTGTGTTCCTTCCATAGGTTCGCGATCTCTTCGTTTTGCTTGTTGGGATCCTTATACTTTTTCTTGATCTCTTCCATCTTGGGGTTGACCAGCTTCATCTTATAGGAGAAGCTCATCTGCTTGGCGTTTAGCGGATAGGTAATTACAATAATCAGCAGCGCCATCGCGATAATGGCCAGGCCATAACTGCCGGTCACCCCCGCAATGGAGTCCAGTAAGTTCTTGAATAGGTCAGTGAGAATCTGCAAACAATCCCCTCCTCATTCTCTTATCTTAAAGGGTCGTAACCGCCGGGATGCCAGGGATGGCACCGAATAATGCGCTTGAACCCCAACCAAGAGCCTTTGATTAGCCCGTACTTATCCAATGCCTGAATGGTATAATCAGAGCATGTAGGCCTAAATCTACAATTTGCTCCGAGCAAGGGAGAGATGAGTCTTTGATAAAAGCGGATAGCAGCGATAACCAAAGCTGCCGGTCCGGTTTGGCTACGCTTTCCCATGCTCCACCAGGCCCGAGCGCTGACACAACCCGAACAGCGACTGCAATAGCTGTTCATAGGTTGCATTCTTAGCGGCCACCCTCACAATCACGATCAGATGATACCCTCTGCGTAGCCGAGGTGATAGTTGGCGAAACGATTCTCTGACCAATCGCTTCAGGCGGTTACGCCCTACGCTGCCCTTTTGAACCTTCTTGCTCACCGATATACCCAGTCTTAACTCACCTTCGCAGGGCAGGCGGTAAAGCACTAATAGACGATCGGCGATAGATTTGCCTGAGCCATAAACCTGCTTGAAATCAGATCCCTTGGTCAGACGTTCCTGCTGGCGCAACAGTCACCACCCCCGAACTAGGCAGACTTATGCTATCATGTCAGAAGAACATGCTATAGTACTGCCACTTCTATAGCAAATTATACCACAGACATGCGGGGCCTAAGGTCGGTTTTACCGAAGTAATTGAGTCTGCTGATAACGATTCGGCGCTGCCTCCTGTAATAACTCTGGATGCAACGCCGATTCTTCTCAAAAAAAGGCCACGTAGCCGCAGCCTTTATGCAGACAACACCTTTCTTCCCCTTGCACGCCTTGCCTTGATGATCTTGCGTCCACTGGCGGTGCTCATCCTCTTACGGAAACCGTGTACCTTCTTACGCACCCGATTATTCGGCTGAAAGGTCCTTTTCATCGTTCACACCCCTTCCACACAGCAGATTGCTACTGGCCAACCTGCGTTCTCAGTCAAAACAACAGACACTCGAAGCGACTATTGGGCTTGTACAAATAGCCTATGCAAAATCACTTCAACTCACGCATTATCCTGCACATTATAGCAGACACGCTAGCAACTATCAACTGTCGCGACGGCTACTGTCGTCGGCTACCCAGGCCCCTGCGGAGACAGTCCACACCTTGTGGATAAACCCTATTTATCTGTGCATTACTGAGAAAATTTATCCACAAGTTGTGAAGGCCTTCTACACAAGCCTGTTAATTTACATAAAACCACGGATTTGCTGACCATGAGCGAACAAAACAACTGAGTGCGTGGCCAAAAACAACGGCTACAGCCCTCCTGTTACGTCAAATAGCTATCAAGTTATCCACAGACTGTGGACATAACTGTGGAAAAGGCTCGCGAACATGTTATCGATTGAGCTCCTCCAAGCCCCGATGGCATGTCCATCGACGCTTTCTTGTTATCCACAGATTTTGTGGACCAAATGTGCATAGATTGCTGACTTATTCACAAATTGCTTGTCGAATGTGGTAGGATTTATGGTGCACCTTGTTGAAAACTGTCTTATCTAACAGGTCATTAGGCTAGTGGTTTAGACAAAAATAACTGTTGCGCAGCAGCAACTGTAGGT
>CAYVCY010000002.1:16470-46952 GCA_964450265.1 uncultured Clostridia bacterium | reverse complement strand
TTGGCCGTCTTCAACCCGGGCAAAACTGTCACGCATGTTAGCTTTGCCCGCGCGGATGGATTTGACTTCGGTGCCGCGCAGAGCGATGCCGGCTTCATAGGTCTCTTCAATGAAGTAATCGTGGCGCGCTCTGCGGTTTTCGACCAGTGTTTTGGTGCCGCGTTCTTTCATAAAACATTGCTCCATGGAAAAATCTAGCCCGACTTGCTCTGCAAGCGGGCTGAAGGGTCATCATTAATTATAGCAGGTACAGCGATTATGGTCAAATGCTGCACAAATGCTTCAATGCGTTCAAAATGGCCAGAATGGAGTGCCGAGGCATGCCACAGCGGTGCCGTTTAGTCATCGTGCTCTTCTTCCGCCACCTCGAAGTCGATCTTGCGTTCTTCCAGGTTGACGTTGATCACCTTCACCTGCACTGAATCGCCGAGGCGGAAGCGGCGCTTGGTGCGTTTTCCGATCAGTGCGTAGGCGGTGTCGTCGAATTGATAAAAGTCGTCGGCGAGGGTGCTGACGTGCACCAACCCTTCCACTGTGTTGTCCAGTTCGGCGAAGAAGCCAAAACTGGCGACACCGCTGATGATCGCGGGGAAGACTTCACCCTCTTTGTCCTGCATAAACTCCACCTTCTTCATATCCACTACGGTGCGCTCTGCTTCGGTGGCCACCTGTTCCCGCTCGGACGATTGGACGGAAACCGCGTCCACGAAGGCGGTCAGCTCGGCGATGCGACCTTCCGAAAGGCTTTTCTTGCGCAGGTATTCTTTGATGATGCGGTGGATCACTAGGTCTGGATAGCGCCTGATCGGTGAGGTAAAGTGGCAATAGTACTTGGAGGCCAACCCAAAGTGACCCAGGCACTCTGGACTATAGCGGGCTCGCATCATCGAACGCAGCAGTACGCGGTGAATGAGGCGCTGCTCCTGTCTACCTGCAATTTTGTCCAAGACCGCCTGATAACTGCGAGGATGGATGTTGTCGGCTTTGGCTTTGATGCGCAGGCCGAAAGCGCCTAAGAACTGATTCAGGTCAGTAATTTTGGCTACCCTTGGTTCCTCATGCACCCGATAGACGAAAGGTGCCTCCATCCAGTAAAAGCGTTCGGCAACAGCTTCGTTGGCCGCGACCATGAACTCCTCAATGATGCTATCGGCCACCGTCTGGGCGCGGGGAACGATGTCTAGTACCCGTCCATCTTCATCCAAAATCACCTTCGCTTCGCTGACTTCAAAGGCAATCGCTCCCCGGGCCGAGCGCTTCTTTAGCAGAATGTCGCGCAGCTCCTTCATGCGCATGAACAGAGGTAACAGGTCGCGGTAGCGTTCGGCCAGTTCGCCGTTTTCTCCTTCCAGCAGGCGATTGACAGCGCCATAGGTCATCCGCTCCTCGGTGCGGATGACGCTTTCCACAATCTGATCGCTTTGCACCTTGCCGTGGGGATCGATCTCCATCAGCACGCTCAAGGTCAAGCGATCGACCTGCGGGTTGAGACTGCAGATGCCGTTGGACAGGTCCTGGGGCAACATGGGCAGCACCCGATCCAGCAGATAGACGCTGGTGCCCCGCAGAAAAGCCTCTTTATCCAAGGGTGAACCGGGGGTGACATAGTGACCGACGTCGGCAATATGTACCCCCAGGCGGTAGTTGCCGTTTTGCAGCTTCTCCACCGAAATGGCATCATCCAGGTCTTTAGCGTCGGGGCCGTCGATGGTCACTATCTGCAAGTCGCGCAGGTCCTTGCGCCCGGCCAGATCCTGCTCAGTGACGGCCAGCTTCATCCGGGCCACCTGTTGCTGCACTTGCTCTGGAAACTCCTGCGGCAGCTGATATTGATGCACCACTGCCAACACATCCACCCCCGGATCCCCTGCCCGACCAAGCACCGTTTCCACCACGCCGGCTGCGGTGTGCCTGCCCTTGGGATATTGGGTGATGCGCACGACAACTTTGTCTCCACTCTTAGCCCCTCCGGTTCCGCCAGGGGAAACGACTATGTCTTGCCCTAGCTGGCGATCATCGGGGACGCAAAAGCCGATCTGCTCGCCTCCCTCGAAGCGCCCCACCACATGGGTGGTGGCCCGCTCCAGGATGCGGATGACTTCACCCTCGTCCTTCCTGCCCTCGCTGCGCTCGCTCAGCCGCACGACCACCCGATCGCCGTGCATCGCGCCGTTGAGATTGGAGGCAGATAAGAAGATATCCTCTTCCCTGTCTGGCACAGACAAGAAGGCGAATCCCTTGGCATTGGCCAACACCTTGCCTACCGCCAGGTTCATCATCTCTGGCAGACCGTAGCGCCCATAGCGGGTCTTGATGATCCGCCCTTCCTTTTCCAGGCGCATGATCAGCTCCCGCCAAGGCTGCTTCTCGTCCACAGTGGCTGAGAGGGTGGCCACCAGCTCATCCTCATTCATCGGCTTATAAATTTTCTCACGCATTAGACCAATCAATTTCTGGCTATCGATCATGGAGCTACCTCCCTGTCATTTCAGTTGCGCATACCTACCTAGGCATAGTTTTCGTCGAACATCGGGGAATAATCCATATGCAAAGGGAGCGGCTGCGTCTGCCCGCTCCCCAGTTGTTAAGCCTGTTCCATTTCAGATACCAATTCGTCAAAAACCCCAGACACTGTGGTGATTTTCTCGGCTCGCCAGGCGTTGGCTCCGGCAAAGGCAAAGCCGCTATCCATCTTGCCCCGTTGAGCGTTGATCAACGCATCGGCGATGCAGTAGGGTGCCGCCTTTGGCGAACATGGTTTAAGGCAATTGTAGGCGCACCGGATGGGCTTAGTCTTGCCTGACTGCATCCGCTGCAAGAAAGCGTTCTTTACGGCACGCCCTGGCATACCAACTGGGCTTTGAATCAGCACAATATCCTCTTCCGTTGCCCGCAGATACTCCTGCTTGAATGCCAGAGAGGCATCGCACTCTAGCGTGGGCACGAAGCGGGATCCGAGCTGGGCAGCCGAAGCTCCCGCCTGGAGCACCCGGGCAATGTCGAAACCAGTCCACAACCCGCCACCGGCGATCAGCGGGATATTATTCTCTTCGGTCCGATATGGCTCAATAGCCTCCAACACCTCAGGAATAAGGTTTTCTAGTTCCAATCCAGCGGGATCCTGTAGTTGCTCCATATTGAAACCCAGGTGTCCACCGGCCAAAGGTCCTTCCAACACAATCGCATCCGGCACCCGTCCGTAGCGCTTTTGCCAGCTGCGACACATCAGCTTGGCTGCCCGGGCAGAAGAGATGATCGGAGCTAGCTTCACCGCAGCGTCTTCAACCAATTCTGGCAGGTTGAGCGGCAGACCGGCTCCGGAGAAGATAACCTGAGCCCCACCTTTGACGGCAGCCGCCACCATTTCAGCATAGTTGTTGATTGCCACCATGATGTTGACCCCAATTACACCTTGGGGGCTGTTGCGGCGGGCAAGCTGCAACTGCTCCACCAAGCCCAATGGGCTGGCCAGCCGTTTGTTCTTAGCGTAATCAGCTCGATAAAAGCCGGTCTCTACTCCAGAGATCACACCTAAGCCGCCACAACTGGCTACCGCTGACGCCAATCCTGACATAGAAATTCCAACACCCATGCCACCCTGTACGATGGGCAGCTCAATCTTCAGATCCCCGATGCGCCATGACGATAGCTTCATCACCTGTGCTCCTTTGCATCAGCAAGTCCCAGAACTTGCGGTAATATCGATTGTTGCGCGGCAACTATCCGCGCTTGTGGCTTTGTGCACAAGTGTGCACACAACATATTCTGATTGTAGGCTAAACCGGGACAAGATGCAAACTGTTTTTCCGTCGGCTGCCGTAGACGTCACTGGCGGGAAAGGGGCTTAGCCATCACCCAGAAGACACGGCTCATCCCTAGGTCCACCGCGCAAAACTGACAGGTCTGTAGAAAGCCCAGATTCCGATAAAGCCTGATCGCCCGTCGATTGAACTGCAGCACGGACAGGCGCAGGCATGCGGCGCCTAGCTCGCGGGCGGCAAAATCAATTCCAGCCTGCATGAACCCCCTCCCCATCCCTTGGCCGGTCAAGTCAGGTCGCAACCCTAAGCCTATGTCCAGCGCATCGGCATCATAGCATCCGGCGGCATGGCCGGCGGGCACCCGGGCAGCTGCACCGAAACAGAAGAAGCCGATCAGCTCACCGCTGTCGTTCTCTGCCGCGTAGTAGCTGCCATCAAGAAACTCATCCATCGCTTCGTCTACATGTACATTGTAGACATGATAAGGCGGTGGATAACGCCAGGTGCGGATCAGCCAAACAGCCCGCTCGGCCATCGGAACCAGGCGCAGATTCATTCTGTCTAGAGCCCCAATTCGCGGCTGATGCCCTGCATGGCCTGCAGGCCCAGCTCGATAAACTGTTCCAGTGTGAGGCCGAGCTCGCTGCAGGTCTGCAGCTGCTCCCGGCTGACACCGCGGGCAAAGCTCTTCTCTTTGAAACGATTGAGCACAAAAGGCACATCGATAGCCGCTAGCTTGCGCTCGGGGTGAATCAATGCGGCAGCTACAATCAAACCGGAAAGCGGATCGGCTGCATAGAGAGAGTTGTCCAGCAGGCTATTGCGCGGTAAACCGTGGACCTCGTTATGCACCTTCACCGCATAGACCAGTTCCTCTTCCAAACCCTCTGCCGCCAATATCTCCGCGCCCAACAGGCTGTGCTGCTCGGGCTTTTTGGCCGTCTTGTCGTAATCTACATCATGCAGCAGGCCAGCCAGCCCCCACAGCTCCACATCCTGATCAAAATGGGTGGCCAATTGACGCATAATCACTTCCACTGCCAGCATGTGTTTGATCAGGTTCTTGTTCTTGACATGCTTCTTCACCAGTTGCATCCCTTGCTCGCGGGTAATCATCGTTGCATCTTCCTTTCCAAATAATAGGGCATCAAGTCTAGGTTGGCTGATGCAGAAAGCCTGTATTCCCAGGACCAGTTGAACCTAGACTTGACGCCGCATGGTGGGTGGTAGCGTTAACACGGTGCTAGTCACACAAATAGGTTTGTCCTCAGTTTAGCAGACTTGCACCAGACGTGCTACAGATGGGACAGGGGGATTACATCAAAGGAGCGAATAGTCGCAGCAGCTCCTGCACAAGACGCATCACCCAGTTGGTGCGGCAATCCTCCAAGGCAACCTGCTGGCAAAGCCGCAGCGTATCCAAAAAGTCTTCCTTGATCTCCAGCGCCGCCTGGCTATTGTGGAGCCAAACGCCGCATTCGAAAGCCAAGTACAGGCTGCGGTAGTCCAGGTTAGCGGTGCCGACGGTAGCCGTCAGGTCATCGGAAACAAAGGTCTTGGCGTGGATGAACCCATCGCTGTATTCATAGATCTTCACCCCAGCAGCGATCAACTCCGGGTAGTAAGAGCGAGTAGTCATGTGCACAAACCACCTGTCCCAACGATGTGGAGTGACGATGCGCACATCGATTCCGCTCTTAGCGGCCAGGCAGAGGGCGGAGAGCATTACATCGTCCACGATCAAGTAAGGAGTGTTGATATAGACATAGTCTTTAGCGCTATTGATGATCTGCAAGTAGACATGTTCCCCTACCGTCTCGTAATCCAAGGGACTGTCGGCATAGGGCTGAATGAACCCATCCGATACCATCTCTTCCGCCGTGAGATCCGGCAAGTATCGCTCGAAGTTCACCTCGTCCGGTTGACTGAGGCTCCACATCTTCAAGAACATCATCGAGAAGCTCCAGGCCGCCTGCCCCTTGACCATGATCGCGGCGTCCTTCCAGTGACCGGGAGTTGCTGCCGCGTTGATATATTTGTCCGAGAGGTTCGCTCCGCCAGTGATCGCCACCTTACCGTCGATCACCACGATCTTTCTATGATCCCGGTTGTTCTGAGTGGCGGAGATTACCGGCCGGAAGGGGTTAAAAACGGCGACCTTGATGCCCAGCTCCGCCAAACGCTGTGGATAGTCTCCCGGCAACGAGAGGAAACAACCGACATCGTCATAGATCAGCCTCACTTCCACACCCTGATTCGCCTTCTCCACCAGGATGTCCAATATGCTGTTCCACATAATCCCTTCTTGGATGATGAAGTACTCGAGGAAGATGTACTGCTCGGCTTTCCTGAGTTCCTGCAACAGCACGGCCAGCTTCATCTCGCCGGAGCTAAGGTAGGTTGCAGCCGTATGCTGATAGACCGGGAATCCGGCATGGTCTGACAGATATTTCGCCTGGCGCAGATAGGGGCCAGCCTCTTGCCTCAAGTCTTGGCAGACGGCTTCATCCTGTGGCAACAGGTGACTAGTCTGCTGGTCTATGTCGGCTTGGCGCTGCCGGAAGCGCTTGGTGGATGATTGGGAGCGGAACAACAGATAGAAGACCCCGCCGAGGACAGGAAAGAGCAGAATTTGAATGGCCCACATCAGCTTGTAGGGCCGGTAATCGTGACGGTTGATGATATACAACACCGCCAGCAAGCTGATGGCTGTCAGTGCTTTGTTCAAGACATCTGACTGTCTACTGGTGCCGACAATCATCGCCAATAGAATGGCCAACTGCAGAAGAATCAGCAGCGCCACCAACACCCGCCGGCGGAACAAGGTTAAGACCCATGGTTTGCGCACCGCCCATTCCTCCTTTCGGCCTATCACTGTTTTATTACGTGCTTAAGCCCGCTACTGTTTCGATCATAGCACATGGCGGAACAATGAGGGTGAGACGAGGGGCCAGTCCCCTCGTCTCACCAAAGCTAAACCGGGCGAATGCCTCTCGGCACTCGCCCGGTTTTCGGATATTGAATCTACATGAACAGCGGGGCGAAGACCAACGCCACAATGGTCATCAGCTTGACCAGGATGTTCATGGACGGGCCGGAGGTATCCTTGTAGGGGTCGCCGACAGTGTCGCCCACCACAGCTGCTTCATGAGTGGGAGTGCCCTTGCCACCGAGGTGACCGGACTCGATGAATTTCTTGGCGTTATCCCAAGCACCGCCGGAGTTGGACATCTGAATGGCTACCAGCACGCCGGTAACCAATGCCCCAGCTAGCAGACCGCCCAGCGCTTCTTTCCCTAGCAGCAGGCCGGTGGCCAATGGAGCAAAAACTGCCAGCAGACCGGGCACAATCATCTCCTTCAGCGCCGCATCGGTGCTGATGGACACGCATCTAGCGTAGTCCGGACGAGCCTTGCCATCCATCAGGCCAGGGATCTCGCGGAACTGCCGACGCACTTCTTCGATCATTTTGAAGGCGGCCTTGCCGACAGCTTCCATGGTGATGGCACCAAACAGGAACGGCAGCATGCCACCGACGAATAGTCCGATGATTACCTTGGCATCCAGCAGATTGATGCCCGCCTCCAAGTTGACCGCCTGGGTATAAGCGGAGAACAGGGCTAAAGCGGTCAGAGCAGCTGACCCGATAGCAAAGCCTTTACCAATAGCGGCGGTAGTGTTGCCCACGGCGTCCAGCGTATCGGTAACTTCACGCACCTTGGGATCCAGCTCAGCCATTTCGGCGATGCCCCCGGCGTTGTCAGCGATCGGACCGTAGGCATCCACTGCAACCACCATGCCGGTGGTGGCCAGCATGCCGACGGCAGCCATAGCAATTCCATACAGGCCAGCAAAGTTATGGGCAACGAAAATGGCCAGCGCAATTACCAGAATGGGCAGCGCAGTGCTCTTCATGCCCACGGCCAGTCCGGCGATGATGTTGGTGGCCGGACCAGTCTTAGAGGCCTCGGCAATTCCTGCTACCGGAGGCTTATCAGACGATGTATAGTACTCCGTGATCTGACCGATAGCGGTACCAGCCACCAAGCCGGCGATCACCGCATAGAACACGCCCATCTCGATTTCCAGATATCTGACCAGGAAATAGGCGGCTACGATGGTCAGCAGACTGCTGACATAAGTACCCAGGTTCAGTGCCTGCTGTACGTTGGCGCCTTCTTTGGCATTGACAAAGCGGCTGCCCAACATGGAGGCAACAATGCCGGCTGCTGCCAGCAGCATCGGCAACATCACGCCCCTGATATCGCCAAGAGTCACCAGTCCGATGGACATGGCGGCGATGATCGAGCCTACATAGGATTCAAACAGGTCGGCACCCATGCCGGCCACGTCGCCCACGTTGTCACCGACGTTATCAGCGATCACAGCCGGGTTGCGGGGATCGTCTTCCGGAATACCGGCCTCCACCTTACCCACCAAGTCCGCACCGACGTCGGCCGCCTTGGTGTAGATGCCACCACCCACGCGGGCAAACAATGCAATAGAGCTGGCACCCAAAGCAAAACCGTTCACGATCACCGGATCGCGGTAGATCCAGTAGAGAACGCTCACTCCTAGGAGGCCCAACCCGACTACAGACATGCCCATGACAGTTCCGCCACCAAAAGCGATGCCGAGAGCTCGGTTCTGGCCGTGCTGGGCTGCATTGGTGGTGCGCACGTTAGCCTTAGTGGCCACGTTCATGCCGATATATCCGGCGATAACGCTGGAAATGGCTCCAGCCATAAAGGAAATTGCTGTCGGAGTGTCGATCAGGATGGCCAGCGCCGCCGCCAGGACGATCACGAACAGCACCAGGATGCTGTATTCGCGCCGGAGGAATGCCATAGCACCTTCGTGGATGGCATGGGCGATTTCCTGCATACGCTTGTTACCGGCATCCTGCCGAGTAATCCAGCCACCGATGATCAGAGCGAAGACCAAGGCCAGACCGCCGGCCAGCGGGGCGTACCAAATAAGGTTATCCATTCTAACTATGCCTCCTAACTAAATGCCATCAGTCTCATATGCTCCTCACAGAGCAAACCCTGAGATAATAATCCATAACATACCTAAATGCTGTCCATTCCATGACAAAGCATACCCCAGTTTTCCGGGGTATGCTAACGTTTCACGCCTAGCCTTGGCGGCGCCCGAGGATCGACAACAGTAGGGTGATCAGCATCCAGACCGGAACCATATACGTGGTCCACTTGCTCAGCATTTCATCCATACCTTTGCTCTTGCCGAAAAGAGTTTGAGCCCCACCGGCAATCGTTCCTAAACCTGCTGCCTTACCGGACTGCATTACGACGGTCGCAATCAGCCCCAGCGCCAGCAGTATCCAGATAATCTGCAACACTATAATCATGAGTCCACCTCCCTACCCCCAAAGCTCATTATATTTTAGCACAGCGGACAGGCAGTGACAATAAGCGAGGTTGACATAAGCGAATCAGACTAACGCCGCCCCAAGTTATAGAAGCAAGCTACCCCAGGATAGCTGGCCGCAGTCCCCAGCTGTTCTTCGATACGCAGCAGCTGGTTATACTTGGCCACCCGCTCGCCCCGGGAAGGGGCCCCGGTCTTGATCTGGCCAGCATTCACCGCTACCACTAGGTCGGCGATGGTGGTGTCCTCGGTCTCACCGGAACGATGGGAGACTACGGCCGTGTAGCCGGCCCGCTTGGCAATCTCAATCGCTTCTAGAGTCTCAGTCAGAGTGCCAATCTGGTTCAACTTGATCAGCACCGAATTTGCTGCCTTGTTCTCGATGCCCCGAGCCAGTCGCTCAGTGTTGGTAACGAAGATGTCGTCCCCCACCAATTGGACGCGATGGCCCAGTTTCTCGGTGATCAGTCGCCAACCATCCCAGTCCTCCTCCGCCAATCCATCCTCTATCGAGGCGATGGGGAAGCGGTCGATCAAGTCGACGTAGAAATCAACCAGCTCAGCGGAAGTCAATTGCCGTCCCTCTCCGGCCAAGACGTAAAGTCCGTCCTTAAGCAGCTCGGTGGCGGCGACATCCAAAGCGAGGGCAATATCCTCCCCTGGCACATAGCCGGCTAGCTCGATAGCCTGCATAATCGCTTGCAAAGCGGCTTCATTAGAATCCAAGTCGGGGGCGAACCCGCCCTCATCGCCCACACCGGTAGCCAGGCCTTGTTCCTGCAGCACCTGGCGCAGCGCGTGGAACACCTCCGCGCCCATGCGCAGGGCCTCGCGCCAGCTGTCGGCACCCACCGGCATAATCATGAACTCCTGAATATCTACGTTGTTGTCGGCATGCATGCCACCGTTCAATATGTTCAGCATCGGCACCGGCAATACCCGGGCGTTGACGCCGCCTAAGTACTGATAAAGCGGCACCCCCGAGCTGGCTGCGGCGGCCTTGGCTATAGCCAAAGACACTCCTAAGGTGGCATTGGCCCCCAAGCGGGACTTGTTGGCAGTGCCATCCAAATTGATCAGCAACTCATCGATGGCCACTTGTGCTCGGGCGTCCATGCCCACGATCTCGTTGGCAATCAGGCTATTCACGTTGTCTACTGCTCGCTCCACACCTTTGCCCAGATAACGCCCTTTATCTCCGTCGCGCAATTCCACCGCCTCAAATTGGCCGGTGGAGGCGCCAGAAGGCACGGCTGCCCGCGCGATGGTACCATCCTCCAGCACCACTTCCACTTCCACGGTGGGATTAGCGCGGGAATCCAAGATTTCACGGGCATGGCATTCAACTATGATAGACACCAAAACATCTCCCTTCGGTTAAGCAAGAAGTTCCACCTGGTCATTCTCACTGAGCGCACTCTCAGACCTGGTCCGGCGGGACGGTGGGGACAGACCCCCCCGTTCCGTTGCGAAGAGCGGAACGGTAGGGTCAGTCCCCCAGCCCCACCTAGTGCAGCCGAATAATCTAGAAGGTCCGCGTGCTAGGGTTGCGGGACAGGCCCCGGTCCCACTTAGGGGCGAAGCGCCAAGGCCACTGAACGCTGCAACCAGCTCAGCATCCGTCGCCGATGATCAATGACTGGCCGGTCATCACCGCCGGTTGCTGCAGCCGCATCAGTTGTAAGACAGTAGGCGCTACATCGGCAAGAATGCCCTGTTGACGCAGCGCCCAAGCACCGGGCGCAACCAAGAGGCAAGGCACCGGATTGGGGGTATGCGCTGTGTGTGGCTCATCGGTATCCGAGTCCAGCATTTGTTCTGCGTTGCCATGATCGGCGGTCAATAGCAGCGCGCCACCTTGTTGCTGTACCTCCTGCACCAACTCCCCGACGCAAGCGTCAACCTGTTCCACCGCACAGATGGCCGCATCTAACACCCCGGTATGCCCCACCATGTCCAGGTTCGCAAAGTTTACCACCACCAGATCATAAGCAGGCAGCTGCGGCAGCAGCTGCTCCACTATCTGTCTGGCGCTCATCTCTGGACAAAGGTCGTAGGTTGCCACTTGAGGTGAGGGGATCAAAAGGCGATCTTCGCCTGGGAAGGGCGCCTCCCGACCACCGTTGAGAAAAAAGGTAACATGGGCATATTTCTCCGTCTCCGCCACCCGCAGCTGCCGCTTTCCAGCTTGACTGACCACTTCCCCCAGGGTCAAACCCAAATTTTGGGAGGCAATGGCGAAGGGCAACGGATAGGCCTGTTCGTACTGCATCATTCCGGTTAGTTGAGGCGCCGGAACATCCCCCCGACTAAAACCTTCAAAATAGGGATCGTGCAGCGCGTGCATCAGTTCCCTGGCCCTATCCGCCCGGAAATTCCACATGAACACCGCATCCTGCGGCTTGATCGTCCCCTGGGGACAGATTATCGTGGGCGGTACGAATTCGTCGGTATGGCCAGCTGCATAAGCCTGTTTCACTGCCTCGGCGGCGGTAGTTGCCCTCTGGCCCTGCCCGTGCACCAGCGCCTGGTAGGCGGCTTGCACCCGCTCCCAGCGCCGATCACGATCCATAGCAAAGAAGCGCCCCATCACCGTTGCGACCCTGCCCACGCCGAAGCGCTCCAGCTCGGCCTCCAATAGCGCGATGTATTCCAATGCGCTCTGAGGCGGCACATCGCGGCCATCTAAGAACAGATGCAGGTAGACCTGCTGCAGCCCCCGCTGGCTCGCCAGGCGCAACAGCGCGTGAACATGCTCAATATGGCTGTGCACTCCACCGTCCGACAGCAAGCCCATCAGATGCAAGGAGTTTCCTTGCGCCTGCTGCATCACCGCAGACAGCACCTCGTTCTGGTAAAAGCTCTGATCAGCTATAGCCTGGTTGATGCGGGTCAGCGGCTGATAGACGATACGCCCGGCACCGATATTCAGGTGCCCGACATTGGAATCACCCATCTGCCCCGGCAATAACCCTACCGCCTCCCCAGAACATTGCAGCTGGCAGTGGGGGTAGTGCTCAAACAGGCCGTCCAAATGGGGTGTCTTGGCTAAGCGCACGGCGTTCCCTGACGGAGCGTCCCGCAACGCCCAGCCGTCCAAAATACACAGGACTACCGGCTTCATGCTTGCCTTTTGCCGTAGGCCAAAGCGATGCCCATCATCTTATCTGGGCTGAGGGAAGCCCCGCCCACCAAGGCACCGTCCACCGCCGGCTGCGCGGCAAAACTCTTCATGTTATCAGGATTGACGCTGCCGCCGTAAAGCACCCGCAGACCGGCCACATCGCCATCCTTCAATAGCTGCAGCTTCTGTCGGCTGTATTCAGCTACATGCTTAGCATCCCGAGCGGTTGCTGCCCGGCCGGTGCCGATAGCCCATAGCGGTTCGTAAGCTACCACCACCTGCTCCAGCTCCTTCGGCTGCAGATGTTTCAAACAAGTGAGCAGTTGTTGACCGATCACGCGATTGGTTTGCCCTAAGCTGCGCTCGCTCATCGTCTCGCCGACACAGAGAATGGGTGTCACGTCGGCATCCACCGCCGCACGCACCTTTTCGCTGATCGTCTCGGCCGTCTCGGCAAACAAAGCCCGCCGCTCGGAATGACCCACAATCACGTACTCGCATCCTAAAGCCTGCAACATCTCGATAGACACTTCCCCGGTATACGCCCCGGCCGGCTTAGGGAAGAAGTTCTGGGCCCCCAGCTTGACGCCGGTTCCAGCTAACCCGTTCTTCACCGCGTGCAAAGCGGGATAAGGCGGACAGATCACTACCTCAGCCGCCAAATCGTCTTGCCACAGTTCCTGCAGACGCCGACAATACTCCTCTGCTTCTGGCACCGTCATGTTCATCTTCCAGTTGGCTACCACCAAGGGCTGCCTCATACTATCAAACCTCCTCAGCCCGGTTTGTCAATGCTGCTACACCCGGCAATTCTTTGCCCTCCAAAAACTCCAAGCTGGCACCGCCTCCAGTAGAGATGTGGGTAATTGCGTTGGTCAAGCCGGCTTGCTGCAAAGCGGCTGCCGAATCGCCTCCGCCGACGATGCTCTCTGCCGAAGACTTAGCCAACGCTTGCGCCAAGGCCTTGGTGCCGACGGCGAAAGCAGACTGCTCAAATACACCCATAGGACCGTTCCAAACCACCAGGCCTGCCTGATCCAACACAGCAGAAAAACGCTGAATGGTGGCGGGACCGATGTCCAAGGCCATCATCTCCGCCGGAATCTGGTCTACCGGGACCACGCTGCCTCGCGGATCACCCAAACTAGCGGCAACCACCACGTCACTGGGCAGAACGATCTCCACCTGCCGCTCTGCGGCTTGCTGCAGCAGCTCCCGCGCCAACTGCAGACGATCGGTTTCCACCAGCGACCGCCCCATCTCTCTTCCCTGGGCGGCCAAGAAGGTGTTGGCCATACCTCCGCCCACCAGCAACGCATCTACCCGCTGCAACAGGCTCTGCACCACGCCGATCTTATCTGAAACCTTAGCTCCTCCCAACACCGCGACGAACGGACGCTGGGGATTGGTGAGGGCTGCTCCCAGGTATTCGATCTCTTTGGCCAACAGGAAACCTGCGACGGCCGGGCGCAGATGCGCGGCAACCCCTGCGGTAGAAGCATGGGCCCGATGAGCTGTGCCAAATGCATCATTGACATAGATGTCAGCCAAAGAGGCCAGCTCGGCCGCATAGGCGGCATCGTTAGCCTCTTCCTCGGGGTGGAAACGCAGGTTTTCCAGCAGCACAGCCTGGCCGTCTCGCAGTTGGTCCACCGCCTGCCGAGCTGCTGGGCCGACGCAGTCGGCCGCAAAAGCGACCTCCATATCCAACATCGCGGAGAGGCGCTTGGCCACCGGCTGCAGCGAGAATTTTGCCACCACCCTGCCTTTCGGTCGGCCCAAGTGGCTGATCATAATCAGCCGGGCTCCCTGCCCTAACAAGTAGCGGATGGTGGGCAAACTAGCGGCAATCCGGGTGTCGTCGGCCACCCCGCCATCAGCAGTCTGAGGAACATTGAAATCGACCCTGAGCAGCACCCTCTTCCCAGCCACCGCAACATCTTTCAACCCGAGCTTTTGCATGTCACAACCTCCCTGCTCTGTCAGCAAGCAATATCGATATGTCGACAAAATAGCATACAATATTCCAGAAAGATTATATCACAACGCGTCCCGAGTGGAGACCATGCGCGACCACCAAAGCAGCCTCCAAAGCAGCCCTCTCTGGCACCTTCGGAGCGTTGGTGGTAGACAAAGCCCTATGGGGAGTCTATGCTGAGCTCTTTGGAATGCACTGATTGACAGTCGTTAGGCGACTATCTCAGTGGTTGTCATTCTGCGCGCAGCTTCTCTGCCAGCCGCACCAGTTTGCGCAATCGATGATTGACTGCACTCTTGCTCAACGGAGGATCAGCTGTCTGGCCTAGCTCCTGCAGGCTCAGATCTGGATGTTCCAAGCGCAAGTCAGCGATCTGACGCAGGCCAGGCGAAAGCTTATCCCAACCCTGATGCAATTGAATTATCCGAATCGCCTCCAACTGTCGCAGGGAGGCCTCCACTGTCTTGTTTAGATTGGCAGTCTCTGCGTTGACCAAGCGATTCACCTGGTTACGCACCTCTTTGATCACCCGCGCATCCTCGAACTTCAGCAAGGCGGTGTGCGCACCGATGATATTCAAGAAGCGCACAATCTGCTCGCCCTCCTTGAGGTAAACCACCAGATCTTCCTTGCGCCTGACCGTCTTTGGAGCCAAGCCCTCCCGTTGCATCAGTTGACAGAGCACCTGCCCTTGTTCTTCATCGGCGGTGGAGATCTCCATATGGTATGAGACCTTCAGTGGATCATTGATCGCTCCGGCCGCTAGGAACGCTCCTCGCAAGTATGCCCTGCGGCAACAGCTTTTCCGCACCACCCAATCTGCCACCCCATGACCGATCACCTTCCCATCCTCCAACAGGCCCACCTGTCGTAACAACTCCGTCACTCGACCTCGACAGCGCACCAGATAGACGTTATTCTTGCGCAGCCGTTCCTTACGTCTGATGTACAGCTCGGCCTTCACTCCCAGCACCGCCCGCAACAGCTTGAAGATCACCCTCGCAGTGGCCGGGTTTTGGGTAGCCACCGCCAACCCCCACTGCGCGGGGCGGCTATGCTCGATGCTTCCGTTCAGCCGGATCAACGCCGCCAACTCCGCTCGGCGACAACACTCGGATGACCTGTCCAAACGTGCCAGTTCCCGCTTGATATCTTCAGTAAAGGTCATCTTCTCACCACCTGCAGCTTACTAGTCACTTTACCCTTATTATCTGAACCTTAACACATTCAGTCTGCAGGAGGAAGTCGCCCGGACACAAAGAATTGTACTAATCAGCTGTCTTTCCTTCACAGGCGGCAGAAGGAGTCTTGGAAATGCAGAAAAACACTCTGGCATTGTCGGTTCGCTGTCTGTTAATGGTCGTGGGCCTGTCGATGCTCAGCCTGGGCATCCTCTTCAGCGTCAAGGCGGAGCTAGGCGCTTCAGCCTGGACGGTGTTTCACCTGGGGATTGCCAAGCATGTCGGTTGGACCCAAGGTCGGGTGAGCCAAGTGGTTGGATTTGCGATTATCGCCCTCAGTTACTTCATGGGCATCAAACCAGCCTTAGCCACTTTGGTGAACTTGGTGCTGGTGGGCGCCATGTACGATCTGCTGAACGGAGCTCAGCTCATTCCCATCGCCGCCACCCTGCCGCTGCAGTCCCTGTTCCTGGTGCTTGGGGTGCTATTCACTGCGGCAGGAACAGCCCTTTATATCAGTGTGAAGCTGGGGGCAGGGCCGCGGGATGGCCTCATGCTGGCACTCACTCAGCGCAGCGGCTGGCGCATCGGCGTGGTGCGAAACAGCATCGAGCTGAGCGTGTTGGCCATCGGCATCATCCTAGGGGGCCCTTTCGGCATCGGCACTATAGTCTGCGCTTTGGCCATCGGCCCCACGCTGGAAAGTTTTCTGCAGGCACTGCGCTGGGCTACGAACCGTTGGCAATTGGGGGCTTATCTCTCGGTGACTGAATCGAGACGCCGGCGAGAGCCAGCGGAAAGAGCGGCGGCAGGGGGCAATTGATAGTGGGATAAGCTCACACGAAACGACTGGGGGAGTGAGAAGGGGGGCTGTCATGCGACAGCCCCCTTCTTAGCGGTCATTCACTAGCTTTGCGTGAAGCCACTGGGATTGATGTTCTGTTTAGCTGCCTGTTCCAACGGGGTATCGCCTGGGTTCTGAATGCCAGTCTGTTGGCTGCCTGAACCGTAGTTCTGGCTGCTGTACTGACTGCCGTAACCGTACCCACCGCCGGTCGGGAAGCCCTGCCAGCTGTTATGCTGACCGTACTGGCTGCCCTGGGTATTGCCGTAATTGCTAGGGCCGGACTGGTTGGTGCTGCCAGCATAGCTCTGGCCGGAGTTGCCCTGGGCGTTATGGTCCGCCTGCATGATCGCAGACACGCCGCCCATGCCGCCGCGCATCGACTGTTCGCTGCGGGTGCTACCGATGTCATTCGGCTGGTACTGAGCTGTGGAGCCATAGCCACTCTGGCTGTATTGAGTTGGTTGTTGATAGCCATACTGGTTGCTCTGGACGTAGCCCTGAGTGTTATGGTCCGCCTGCATCATCGCTGACATCCCGCCCATGCTGCCGCGCATCGACTGCTCACTGCGGGTGGCGCCGATGTCACTCTGCTGATACTGGGTGGGAGAGCTAAACTGCTGACCGTAGCCGCCTTGGCTGTGCTGGTTAAACTGACCATAGCTGCCCTGAGTGTTATGGTCCGCCTGCATCATAGCAGGGATGCCACCCATGCCACCACTGAACGATTGTTCACTGCGAGTGGTGCCGATGTCCTGTTGCTGATGCTGGGTGTTGGTGCTAAATCCACCCTGCCCATACTGGATGGGCTGGTTGCCGTACTGATTGCTCGGACCGTAACCGCTCTGGGTATTGCGATCAGCCTGCATCATCGCGGACATCCCACCCATGCTGCTGCGCATCGACTGCTCGCTGCGGGTGGTGCCGATGTCACTCTGCTGGTACTGGGTAGGAGAGCTAAACTGCTGACCGTAGCCGCCTTGGCTGTGCTGGCCGTGCTGGCCGTGCTGGCCATACTGGTTAATCTGGCCGTAACTGGGCTGTCCGTATTGGCCCCCACTATACTGCGTGGACTGGCCGAATTGGTTGCTCGGGCCACCAAACTGACCGCCAAGGCTCTGACCATAGTTGCCCTGGATGTTATGGTCGGCATGCATCATGCCGGATAGACCGCCCATGTGACCTTGCATCGTCTGTTCAGTACGAGTGGTGCCGATATTCTGGGCGTAGCTGTTGCCCCCGCCGCCAGAATAGTTCCCCGGCCGTCCTGCGTTACCGCCATAATGCTGTGGGATGCGCATGCCTCGCTCGTCGTAATTGCCGTACATACTTCCACCTCCATGTAATTTGGGTGTGCGCGACTAGCGCTACACCGCTACCACCCGTAATATTGCCACTTTCCTCGCCTACCATGTGTTGTCATCTGCAACTGAGAGCGTAAACAACGAAAAAGAACCCGGATTGTCCCGGGTTCCATGGAGTGTTGCGCTAAAATGGCGCAGACGGTGACCGCATTCACGGCCACCGTCCAAACGTCTCGGTTAGCTTAACCACACTTGGAATAACCACAGTTGGAACAGGTGATACACCCGTTCTGGGGCACGACCACACCTCCGCAATCCGGGCAGATCAACAGCGACTGCGGTCCGGCAGCCACGTTCAAATCGAACTTGACACTGCCCTTGACTACCTTCTCGATGGTCTTGCCGATCGCATCTGGGCAACTGAGCACCCATGTCTCCGGATCGACGATACAACCTACGCAGCGAATGCCCTTCACTTGATCCAGAATTGCATCCACATCCACTCCAGCCCGCATCGCCAAACTGATCAGGCGGGCAACGGCATCGGACAGCGATGAACACCCTTCTTCGCCCGTATTGGTGAACACCTCACAGATACCGTTTTCATCAGAATTGACGGTCACATATAGCTTGCCGCAACCGCCGATCTTGTACTTCTTGGTGATGCCAAAGGTCTCATCCGGCCGCGGGCGTGGCTTTAAGGTTGAAGGCGCCAAAGCTTCAGTTAACGGCTGCACAGCGGCTGCCGCTTCCCCCTCTCCCGAGGAGGCGTTACTGCCCGTAGACAGCACCTGGTACTGACGGCTGCCGTCGCGGTAAATGGTCACGCCTTTGCAGCCCAGCTCAAATGCCAACTGAAATACCCGGTCTACGTCTTCCTTGGTCGCTTCATGGGGGAAGTTGACCGTTTTCGAGACGGCGTTGTCGGTGTGATCCTGGAAAGCCGCCTGAATACGCACGTGCCAAGCCGGAGTCACGTCGTGAGCTACCACGAATACGCGGCGCACGTCATCCGGGACCTGCGGCAAGTTATCCAGGCCGCCCTGTTTCGCTATCTGCTGCATCAGCTCTTCGCTGTAAAAACCCCGCTGTTTGGCCACCTTTTCAAACAGTGGGTGCACCTCTATCAGACGATCGTCATCCAGAATGTGGCGCTGGAAACAGACGGCAAATAGCGGTTCGATGCCGCTGGAAGCTCCGGCGATAATACTGATGGTGCCGGTCGGCGCGATGGTGGTCACGGTGGCGTTGCGCAAAGGTTGCCCCTCTGGCCGATCGTAAATCGAACCAGGGAAGTTCGGGAACGCGCCCCGCTCCTCGGCCAAGGCTTGGGAGGCGCTCTTCGCCTCTTGATCTATGAAGCTCATCAGTTCTCGCGCCACCTCTACCGCGGCTTCGGAGTTGTAGGGCACGCCCAGCTGAATCAGCAGGTCCGCAAAACCCATCACTCCCAGGCCGATCTTGCGGTTGCCCTGGGCCATCTGCTCGATGCTGGGCAAAGGGTAGCGATTGGCATCGATCACGTTGTCCAAGAAGCGCACCGACAGGCCGATCAACTGACGCAGGCGGGGGTAATCGATTTGCGGAAACTGATCGGCGGTGACCATCTGCGCTAGATTGATCGAACCCAGGTTGCAGGCCTCGTAAGGCAATAGCGGCTGTTCGCCACAGGGATTGGTGCTCTCGATCTCGCCTAATTGCGGGGTGGGGTTAAAACGGTTCAGACGATCCAGGAAGACGATACCTGGCTCGCCGTTTTTCCAAGCCATCTCCACGATCAGCTCGAATACCTCCCGCGCCCGCTTACTGCTCACCACGCTACCGTCGCGAGGATTGACCAGATCGTACTCGCTGTCATCTTTCACCGCCTGCATGAACTTCTCGGTGATGCCCACAGAGAGATTGAAGTTAGTCAGCTCGTCAGTCTGGGCCTTGGCGGTAATAAATTCGATGATATCCGGATGGTCCACCCGCAAAATGCCCATGTTCGCCCCACGGCGAGTACCGCCCTGCTTGACGGCATCGGTGGCCGCATTGAACACCCGCAGAAAGGATATCGGCCCGCTGGCCACGCCACCGGTGGTCTGCACCTGATCGTTCTTGGGTCGCAAGCGTGAGAAGGAGAAACCAGTGCCGCCGCCACTCTTATGGATCAGAGCAGCATTCTTCAGGCTCTCAAAGATGCTCTCCATGCTATCCCCCACAGGCAAAACAAAACAAGCAGCTAGCTGCTGCAGCTCCCGCCCGGCGTTCATCAGCGTGGGAGAGTTTGGGAGAAAATCCAGGCTAACCATCATCTGATAGAACTGCTCTGCCATCTCCTCGGCCTGTTCGACAGTCTTAGCGTAGTGACTGATCTCCACAGCCGCTATGTTCTCGGCCACGCGACGGAACATCCCCTCCGGCGTCTCCGTCAGCTGCCCGTTCTCTCTTCGCAAGTAGCGCCGTTCCAATACGGTAACGGCATTCGGTGTCAAGTTCACTGCTCCAACCTCCCTGAATTGTCACTATCTATAGCGCATACCCCAAAAAAAGAGTCTAGATATAGTGGTTCGACGGACTATGCCCTTTCCCTGCTCAGTGAAAAAACTTTGTAAGCCACGGGGGCGGAACGGTGGGGACAGGCCCCCTGTTCCACCGTCAGGGCTGCTTGTATCGGAACAGAACAGCCAGTTCCCCGTTCCACCGTCAGGGCTGCTTGTATTATAATCAGATCTGACTGGAAACCGATAGTCGAAAGGAGAACACGATGGACAACAGGGTGTTCGTTGCCCCGTGCCCGGACTACCAGGCTGATCTCCTAAACCGGGCAGTAACCGAAGTGCTTGCCCCGCTGGGTGGTATGGGTCGGTTTGTGAAGCCGGGGCAGACAGTCTTTCTGAAATGCAATCTGCTGATGAAGCGCAGACCGCAGACGGCCACCACCACCCACCCGGCTTTGGTAGAAGCGGTGGTACGTCAGGTGCAGCAAGCGGGCGGGATCGCTGTCCTGGGCGACAGCCCAGGCGGGCCGTTCACGCCGAAGGCGCTGCAAGGCATCTATGACACCTGCGGGCTGACGGCGGTGGCCGAACGCACCGGGTGCCAACTAAATTTTGACTGCAGCAGCGTCGAAGCGCACTTTCCGGATGGCCGCACTATGCAGCACGTGCCGCTGGTGAAAGCCGCCTACGAAGCCGATGTGTTGATCAATCTTCCCAAGTTGAAGACTCACGGCATCACCTTGATCACTGCCGGAGTGAAGAACCTCTATGGCATGATTCCTGGGCTGACAAAAATTGAGTACCATTTGCGCCTCCCGGATCACCAGCATTTCAGCTCTTTCTTGGTGGAACTCTGTCATCTAGTGCAGCCGGACTTGACCATCATGGATGCTGTCTATGGCATGGAAGGCCATGGCCCCTCCGGCGGCAACCCGATAGCGGTCGGCGCCGTGGTGGCCAGCGCTAACCCTTTCGCCCACGACGTAGTAGCCGCCACGTTAGCCGGAGTAAAGCCGGAACAGGTGACCACCATCGCCGCCGCCAAGCTGATGGGTCTGCATAGCGGCCGGTTACAGGACGTGCAGGTGTTGGGCTCACTGGATGGCCTCTGCCGACAGTTCGCCACGCCACAGCTGATGGTGAAGGCGGATTTCCTGTCCCAGTGGCTGCCCCGCCCCCTGGCCGAGCGCATCACTCGCTGGGCCAGCCCCCGACCGGTGTTCATTCCGGAGATCTGCGTCGGCTGTGGCATCTGTGTGAACAGCTGTCCGCCGCAGGCTCTCTCGGATAACGGCTATCCGCCCGAGATCGATTTGCACAAATGCATCCGCTGCTTCTGCTGCCAGGAGATGTGTCCAGCTAAAGCGATCAAGGTGCGGCAGCCACCGGCAGCCCGCCTTTTCTTCGGCCGCCGCGGCAACAGCCACTGACCCGGGCGGAAACGTATGGTAAAATGATACATAGTGTTGCTTCAGGCGATCACCGCCTGGAGCGAAGAACAGAGGAGGAGAAGAAATGAGCAAAGGACTGGATCTGAACTATATCACCGAGCAACTGGTCAAGCTGTGCAAAATCCCTAGCCCTACCGGGGACACGCATGCTATCGTCGAGTACCTGCAAGGCCAATTTTCGGAGCTAGGTCTGGCCTGTGAGCGCACCAACAAGGGCGGGCTGTTGGCTACTCTGCCGGGGAAGGACGACCAGCGGCAGCGGGTGCTCTCCGGCCATGTGGATACCTTGGGAGCGATGGTCAGCGAGATCAAGAGCAGTGGGCGCTTGAAATTCACCAATCTCGGCGGTTATATGATGCACTCGGTGGAAGGCGAGCGGGTGATGATCAGCACCGCATCGGGCCGCAAGTACACCGGCACCATCCTCACCACCAAGGCGGCTACCCATGTCTATGGCCAGGATGCGCGCAAACTGGAACGGGAACCGGCCAACATGGAGGTGCGCTTGGACGAGCGGGTGGCAAGTAAGGATGACGTCAAGCAGCTGGGCATCGCCATCGGCGATTTCATCAGCTTCGATCCGCGGACCGAGGTCACCCTTAGCGGCTTCGTCAAGTCCCGCCATTTGGACGACAAAGCTAGCGTAGCGGTGATGCTGGGCGTAGCCAAATACTTTATAGAGAACGGGCTACAGCCGGTCGCGACCACGCACTTCTTTATCACCAACTTTGAAGAGGTGGGCCACGGGGCTTCCTTCGGCACCCCGCCGAAGACTGTGGAATTCATCGCCGTAGACATGGGCTGTGTAGGCGATGGGCTGGATGGCAATGAGTTCGCGGTGTCCATCTGCGCCAAGGATGGCGGAGGGCCGTACGATCTGGGCATCCGTCGGCGCTTGGTACGGCTGGCAGAGCAGAACAACATCCCCTATGCGGTGGATATCTTCCCCTTCTACGGTTCGGATGCCGGCCCGGCGCTCAGGGCAGGCAACGACATCCGCACCGGCCTGATCGGCCCCGGCGTCGATGCCTCCCACGCTCACGAGCGTACCCATCAGGATGGGCTGTTGGCTACCGGCAACCTGCTCTTGGCCTACTTGACCACCGGCGAGGAATAAGAAAGACAGGCGAGGCGGAGAGAGATCGTCAATAGGGCGCCGCGAGGCGCCCTGTCTTTACTCCCCTGCGGGGAGACTCCCCAGTCGCTGCGTGACAGCCCTCTAAATCCCCCAGTCGCTTCGCGACAGCCCCCTTGCAAGGGGGCCGAGATGAGAGGGCCAAGACTCGCCTCCCTCTGACGAGGGAGGTGGCATGGCGCAAGCCATGACAGAGGGAGAGAAGTCATCACTCCACCTCTCCTACCAGTCGCTGCGCAACCGTTCATAAGCCTGCAGCAGCTTAATGAACTGCCTACTGTCGCCACCCACATCTGGATGATGTTGCTTCACCAGTTGCCGGAAACGCAGGCGGATCTCCTTGAGCCCAGCATCAGGGGGCAGTCCCATCTCAGCCAGATCGGACGGGTCATATAGCGCAGGCTGTAACAGTCGATTCTCCCGGTAATAGGTATAGTACACCTGAAAGAAGAAGTCATCGACTACCCGGCGGAACTCCTCCCTGGTCATCTTCTGCAGAACGTTCAACGGATACTTGACCGTGCCCAAGTCCACCCCGCGCAGGCTGAAGAAGCGGTCCCACACCCAACTGCGCCGAACCAAACCAGGGTTCCACGCGCCCCGTATAGCTTGCTCCTGACGCTTCAACCGCCGCAAGCGACGCTTCAACCAAGGCAAACTCTCAGGCAGCGGCTCCGTTTCTCTCACAGAATACCTCCTATCTAACTCAACTTCGATCTAAGCAACTCACAGCTCCACCTGCTTCATCTTCTTCACATACTTCTTGTGCAGCTTGCGCGCTTCCCGACGCATAGAGCGGCGCAAGGCCAGCCCAAACACCGCTTGCGCCAGACGACTGGAATCGTGGCGCACCACCTGATCCTGAGACACCAGATCTGCAGTCACCACTTCAGCGCCCAGTGCTGCCAACGTTGCCCGATCGCAGGCCACCACGCCTGCGCCTTCCGCATGATAACGCTCCAACAACCGTTCCTCTATCAGCTCTGAATTGACCAGGATCTGATCGATCAAACCGGAACAACTGTGGTCGATAATCGCTCGCAGATGGTCGGAGGCAGTAAACCCGTCCGTCTCTCCCGGTTGAGTCATCACATTACAGACGTAGATGCGCACGGCCGGCGAGGCCTCGATAGCCTCCACAATCCCTGGCACCAGCAAGTTGGGAATGACACTGGTGAACAGGCTGCCTGGACCCAAAACGACGGCATCCGCCTCCTCAAGTGCAGCCAAAGCCTCTGGCAGCGGTTTCACATCCTCAGGCTGAATGAACACCCGCTTGATCGGCAAAGCGGAAGCGGCAATGTTGCTCTCACCACTGACGGTGCTGCCATCTGACAGCTCGGCACAAAGCACGATATCCTGCAAGGTGACCGGCAAGACCCTGCCCCGTACCGCCAGCACTTTGCTCGATTCCTTAACCGCTTTCTCGAAGTCCCCGGTAATTTCGGACATCGCTGCGATGAACAGATTGCCGAAGGAATGGCCCTCCAAGCCTGCCCCACTATTGAAGCGATGCTGAAACAGCTTTTCCAACAAAGGCTCGGTAGTAGCCAAGGCCAGCAGACAGTTGCGGATATCCCCAGGAGGCAAAATTCCTAACTCTCCGCGCAGCCTGCCGGAACTGCCACCGTCGTCCGCCACAGTGACGATAGCTGTCAGGTTGCTGGTCAATTCTTTCAGACCCCGCAGCAAAACCGGCAGCCCTGTCCCCCCGCCGATCACCACGATCCGCGGTGCGCGAGATAGAACACTCTGTTCCACCAGCAGATCAACCAGTTGCTCCTCCTGCTCCGGGAGAAAAACCCGAGCCAGCGACCGAACAGCACCGCGCACTCCTAATGCGGCGACGAACAACCCGCCACAGAGCAACAGGACGCCTACGCCGACAGCTCGGCCATAGGACTGGCCGGTAAACAGGCCGATAAAACTCAACAGACGGCGCTCCACAAAGCTGAGCAACTCCCATCCCCAAAGCACCTCTGCCCCCAAAGCTAGCAACAGTATGCCCACTGCGATCAGCGCCAACCAGCGCTTGATCCCAATGCCCGGATAAAGCCACTTGGTGATTCTGGGCATTGTAGTTACCTCACCGGAATATCGCGGTGCTGATGGTAGACCCGGTGCTTCGCCTGCAGCATATCCCGCACCCGTTCCGCGATCACCACCGAGCGATGCATGCCTCCGGTACAGCCGATGCCGATCACCAGATGGGTTTTGCCCTCGCGGATATACAGCGGAATCAAGAATTCCAGCATGTCTCCCAGATGGTGCAGGAACTGCTGTGCCTCTGGCCACTTGAGCACATAGGCCTTCACCGGGCCTTCGGTGCCCGGGAAGTGCCGTAGCTCGGGCACGTAGTGAGGATTGGGCAGGAAGCGCACATCGAAGATCAGATCGGCGTCCAACGGCAGACCATGCTTGAATCCAAAGGAGAGCACCCGGATAATCAGGTTCTCGGCAGTCACTTCCTCCACAAAGAAGGCGTGGATCTCTGTCTTCAGCTGCTGTGGAGTGAGATCGGTAGTGTTGATAATCCGATCGGCTCGCTGCCGCAGCTCCTGCAGGCGCTTTTTCTCGTGCCGGATGCCATCCAAAATGCTGCCGTCCCCGGACAACGGATGGCGGCGCCGTACTTCTTTGTAACGGCGGATGAGGACATCCTCCTCCGCTTCCAGGAAGAGAATCTCATAATGGTAGTTGTTGGCCTTCAGATAGAGCAGCGCTTCAGTGACGCTGTCAAACCACTCTCCGCCCCGGATGTCCATCACCACAGCCACCTGGGAGAACTTATCGGCAGACTGGCTACACAGCTCCGCAAACTTAGGCAGCAGCGCGGGAGGCAAATTATCCACACAAAAAAAGCCCAAGTCCTCAAAGTGGCGCAACGCCTGCGTCTTGCCGGCACCGGACATCCCGGTGACTACCACAAATCTTACCCCTCGATTCATCCTTCCACCTCACTTCCGCACTCTGGCATTCCTAATTCGACTGGGATCCAAGCGCAACCGCTCGGCTAAAGCGATGCCTGCTGCCAACTGCCCCACTTCCTCAGGAGTGTGGGCGTCACTGTTGATCACAAAATCCACGCCGCTGGGCAAAGCTGCTTGCACATAGCCGGCCAGCTGGTCCGCATGATTACAGTTGATCTCCAAAGCGGTATCGCGGCGGGTGCAAGCCTCGGCCAACTCCGCGGTATCGATATCTATCCACAACCCGGGGTGGGCGACGAAGGAAACATCATGTCGCTCTACCGCCTCCACCATGGCCTTGGTATTCAAATTGCGTAGCCTGCGACTGCGTATACCGGTTACCCGCTGCCACAGGTTGGGAGCAAACATGCGCACGCCGTCCCAGGCGTTGTCCGGCCTCACCAAGGGATGCAAGCTGATCGCCAAGATGTCTAAAGGCTGCCGGAGATGCTCAGGCACATCCAGCTTGCCTTGATGGTCGATCAGGTTGGCTTCCAAACCCAGTAGAGCCTGTATCTCTGGTTGCTCCTGATTGCAGCGGTCGATCTCTCTCTGCATGGCAGCCAGTGTCCGTTCCAAATCCTTAACCCCTACTCCCAGATTGCTCGGCGCGTGGTCAGTAATCGCTATCTGCTCCAGACCTAGTGCACTGGCAGCCTGCACATTCATGGCGATGCTGCCTTTCCCATCGCTATAGATGGTATGTGTGTGCCAGTCAGCAAATAACTCCCACTGGCTCATCGGATCGGTATCCGGGGGCCGCCCTGGCGGCGGTGGGCATTTCTCTGGAGCAGAGCCTCCATGCGCTCTTGGTGCAAGTTGATGATCGACTCCTGCGGCACCCCAGCCTCCAAGGCTAGCTTCAACGCCAGATCCAAACGGCCCACATGACCCGACCAATGGGCGTCGCTGCCCAGCACCACTGTGCAGCCGCTGGAGGCGGCCAGCTTGGCGATCTCGGTGCAGATAGGCTCGCTGCCCTGGCGACTGCCCAGCAGCGAAGAATTGTTGATTTCGATCATCACACCGTTGTCGGTGGCCGCCTGCACCACCCGGCGACAATCGATAGGGAAGCGCGGATTGCCCGGATGCACCACGGTATCGACAAAGGGGTTGTTCATAGCTGCCAGCACCGCAGCCGTATTTTCTTCCACCGAGCCCGGGGGCAGACAATCCCGATGCAATCCGACGGCAACGTATTCCAGCCGCTTCAGATTCTTCTCTGGCAGGTCCAGTTCGCCATCAATATTCAAGATATTTGCCTCCACACCCTTCACCAGACGCACACCATCGATCACATCCGGTAGCGCCCGAAAGTTTCCGAAATAGACTGGCCGACACGAACCGGGCATAGCCGGACCATGCTCCGTGGTGGCCATATAGAGCAAGCCGAGTTCCTTAGCCACCATCAGATTCTCCTGTAGCGTGCTGTATGCGTGTCCGCTGGCGATGGTGTGGGTATGCAAATCAGCGATCGGTCGCATAAGACAACCCCTCCTCCTGAAGATGTGACACCGGGACGTGTACGAGACTGCTGAAGAAGCTCTTCAGTGTCATTCAGAGCGCAGCGAAAAATCCTATAAGAGCCTGTATTTGCGGGTTGAATAGACTCCTCGTGGAGTTTGTGCTGAGCTCGTCGAAGTATTCAGAGTGACCGCCTTCGGCGGTTCTCAGATACTGCGTGCTAGGAATCTAAGTTGCCGCGTCCTATCCCCTCCGCCAACTGACGATAGATAGCCAATTGCTCCTGATGGGGCATGCGGTTGAGCCCGCTGGTGGACGGCGCAACAAAATCGTTGCATCCTGGAACTACCGATTGCGGCTGCCATCCATAGTCGCACTGGGGCAGGTTGGCAAACCGCTTGTAGATACCGATGCCGACATAGCAGACATTTTGGGGTCGGTACTCCCTTAGTTTCTGCAATAGCCGCTCACTGCCCCGCCGATAATCCGCCGCTTTCAGTTCCGCGGCGCCCCGGGTAGGACGGTCCACCAGATTGGTCACACCCAGACCCCAAGTGAGCAACGTCTCGTCCTCCTCTGCAGGCAGCTGAACTGGAGTCAGCCCGGCTTCATGCAGGACCCGCCAAAAGCGGTTGCTGGGGCCAGCGAAGTGATGGCCTAATTCAGCGGAGCGCAGTCCAGGATTGTAGCCGACGAAGAGAACTCTCAGATTTGAGGCAATAATATCAGTGAGGGGCTGCAACGAATCGCTGGACATGGAGGCACCTCCTCGGCTTATTATGCCGCTGCCGGCAAAGAGATAACGATCGGCTAGCAGGAAGCGACGACAGATTATCGAAGGATATAAGCAGGATACCGAGCCCTTTCAACAGAACTACACGAGGAATCTAGCCCAGAGTGCGACGTTTCCAGTTGATCAGACAAGCCGATAGTTGCTTGCGCCATAAGGCGAATCTTTCTACAGAAAGAATGGCCATTGCCCGCGACGCTTAACGGCGTTGCTAGAAGACAGGGAAATTCAATCCGAAGGTGAATGAGGAGGACTTCATATGAGCTTTAAGCAAGTAATGGAGGTATATGACCTACTGGATTCGGCCCACATCGACGGCGACCGGGTGGCTGCCTGCCTGCGAGCCGCCGGCGCAGCCGATGTCAAGGTCACCCGTATGCAGGGAGCAAAAGGCTACACCGACTTCGTGCGGGTGATCATCCCCGGCACCGACGGGAAGATCAGTGGCGGCCAAGCGCCCACCTTAGGCATCATCGGTCGCCTGGGCGGCATCGGTGCCCGTCCCGCGCGCATCGGCCTGGTCTCCGACGGCGACGGCGCTATCGTTGCCTTGGCCTGCGCCCTCAAAGCGGTCAGCATGCGGCAGCGGGGCGATCAGCTGCCTGGGGATCTGATCATCGGCACCCATATCTGTCCGAATGCACCCACCATCCCGCACGACCCAGTCCCGTTCATGGGAGCCCCGGTGGATATGCAGACGATGAATCGGCAGGAAGTGGCCCAGGA
This sequence comes from uncultured Clostridia bacterium, assembly GCA_964450265.1. Lineage (GTDB taxonomy): Bacteria > Bacillota > UBA994 > UBA5500 > UBA5500 > JAEZJZ01. The sequence goes on along the minus strand of CAYVCY010000002.1, from coordinate 18,351 downwards.
GATGGATGCAATCCTTTCCATTGATACTACCAAGGGAAATCGGATTGTCAACCTCAAAGGAGTGACCATCACCCCCACGGTGAAGCAGGGCTATATCCTGCCCGTGAGCGATGACCTGATCGACCTGCTGCAAATCACCACCGGCCGGTTAGCCAGTGTGTTGTCCCTGTCCACCTACGACATCACGCCCTATGGCAACGAACTGCAGCACGTGAACAGCATTTTGCAGCCGGCTACCGCCACCGATGCCCCGGTGGTGGGCGTGGCCATCACCGCTGAGATTCCGGTCCCCGGTTGTGCCACCGGTGCCTCGCACCTGCCGGATTTGGATGCGGCTACCCGCTTCTGCCTGGAGGTGGCCAAGGCGTTCGGGGCCGGTCAATGCCTATTCTACGATCAACAGCAGTTCTCCCATGCGCTCCAGCTGTATGGTCAGATGACCCGTCTGCAGACGATGGGAGAAGACGAATAGTAACCCAGGTGGAACAGGAAGACGGGGCAAATTATCACCATCCCCTATCTCCAGGGACTCTTTGAGTGGCTCAGGCCTGTGTGTCTAGTCACTGTCTGCCTATTACACACAGAGCCTGACCCTCGCCGCAAGTACGGGCTTTCATAAGATTATTCATTGCGCTCAGGGTGATACTGAAGCGCTTCTGCAATGCTCTCGGACCTGCCACGCTCTCAGAACGCCCGCCGCCGCTCCCCGAAGGCATCAAAGAAATTTCCTGCTATTCCAGGCGGCGATCCACCGCTGCTGCTACCCGCCGCAGTTCGCCCATCAGTTGGGCAAAATTATCGGTGGACAGCGACTGCTTGCCATCGCAGAGGGCCAAGTCAGGCTGGGGATGTACTTCCACCAGCAGCCCGTCCGCCCCAGCGGCCAGAGCAGCCTTGCTCAAAGCTGGCACCAGCCACCATTTGCCGCTGCCATGGCTGGGATCGACGATCACCGGCAGATTGCTCAACCGCTTGGCTAACGGCACCGCCGACAGGTCCAAGGTATTTCGGGTGTAGGTCTCAAAGGTGCGAATGCCTCGTTCACAGAGGATCACGTGGGGATTGCCAGCGGCCACAATATATTCGGCTGCCAACAGCCATTCCTCCACTGTGGCCGCCATGCCCCGCTTGAGCATTACCGGCAACTTCGACTGTCCCAGCGCTTTCAGCAGTTCGTAATTATGCATGTTGCGGGAGCCAACCTGCAGGATATCAGCTACCGCTGCCACCGGATCTATATGACGAGGGTCCAGCACCTCGGTGACCACACCGAGTCCGGTAGCCTGTTTGGCGTCCTGCAACAAGCGCAAGCCTTCTTCGCCCAGTCCCTGCCAGCTATACGGGGATGAACGGGGCTTATAGGCGCCACCGCGAAGAAAATGAGCCCCGGCCGCCCGCACCGCACGGGCTGCGGCCAGCAGTTGCTCCGCGCTCTCGACCGAGCATGGTCCAGCCATCACCGTCACCGCTTGCCCGCCGATCGGTCTTCCGGCGGCCAGAACCACCGTCCCATCTGGCCGCACCTCGCGGCTGACCAGTGTGTAGGGACGAGAGACGGGCATGGTGCGCTCCACTCCGGGCAACGCTTCCACCCCCTGAGCGTCAGGCATCCTTCCCCCCGAAGCTAGAATAATGCACTGCCCATCATGACAGCTAACCTGTACTGACCATCCTAGTGAACGCAGCCGCTCCAGGACGGCGTCTATTTCAGCCCGCGTTGCCGAGCCGGACATGATTACAACCACGTTGTTTACTCCCCTCTACTATCCACTAGCAACATCGCAGATGTTGCGGGCAATGAAGTGATTGTTGCGAAGCAACTATCAGCTTGTACCGATAGCAACATCGCAGATGTTGCGGGCAATGAAGTGATTGTTGCGA
>CAYVCY010000002.1:0-16370 GCA_964450265.1 uncultured Clostridia bacterium | reverse complement strand
GGGCAATGAAGTGATTGTTGCGAAGCAACTATCAGCTTGTACCGATAGCAACATCCCTGACGTTGCTGGCCATGATCGATTCTTGCAGAGCGACTATCAGTTAGTTTGTACCTACCAGCAACGTCCTAGATGTTGCGGGCAATGGCCATTCTTTCTGTCGAAAGATTCGCCTTGTGGCGCAAGCAACTATCGGCTTGTACCGATTATAGCTATTATACTAGACAAGCTGCGAAATGGAAAAAGGGCGGGGTAAGAACCCCCGCCTTGAGAATACCAGTTCCCGGCCCATTCCTCACGGTGCAGCGAGAAGCGCAGCAGGACAGTGGGGACAGTCCCACTTGTCATTCTAAGGCCTTCTCGTCCAGCCAGCTGAGGCGGAAGTAGTGCTCCAATGCGACGGCTACGCCGTCCTCGTCGTTGCTCTTGGTGACGAAATCAGCCACCGCCAGTGCCGCCGGCTCCGAATTACCCATGGCCACGCCTACACCGGCATACCGCAGCATATCCAAATCGTTCTCACCATCGCCGATGGCCATCACCTGTTCCCGCCCGATGCCTAGCCTAGTGGCCAAGAAGGCCAAGGCCTGGGACTTGGTAGCCTGTGGATGGCCAAATTCCAGAAAATGTGGCCGCGAACGATTGATGGTCAGCCGATCCCCAAATTCCCGCTTCGCCAAGGGCTGCAGGTGATCCCGCAGGTGATCGGGATCGGCGACTGCCACCACCTTGGTAGCGGCCGACAACGGGAAGCGACTGAGTTTCCCCACCGCCTGCACATCTACCCGGGTAAAACGGGCATAGTCAAGGGCAATCTGATTCAGTTCGGCCACATACAGGTCGTCCTCAGCATAGAGATAGATTTGCACTCCGGCCTGCTCCAGCCAGCAGAGCAACGGCTTCAACACCTCGGGCAGAAGCGAAACCGACCAGAGGGTCTCTTCGGTGCGGGAAGTCTTCACCAAGGCACCCTGATAAGTAATCAGGGGCACGTCCAATTCCAGTTCCTCGGCATACGGTCTAGCCGAGCGATACATTCGTCCGGTGGCCAAGGTGACCATACAACCCTGTGCCTGCACCGCCCTCAAGGCACGCTTTACCCGCTGGCTGATGGTTCGGTCCGGCCTGAGCAGCGTATCGTCCAAATCGATGGCCACCAAGCGCAACCGCTGATCGACAGTCATTGATCCAACTCCTTCGAGATTTAAGCAGATTCCTGATGCTTGAACTGCATCTCATACAGAGTATGATACAGCCCGCCCGTTTTGGCCAGCAGTTCTTCGTGGGTGCCTTCCTCCACTATGCGCCCCTCCTCGATAGCCACGATCTTGTCCGCATTGCGGATGGTGGATAGTCGATGGGCGATCACAAAGGCGGTGCGCCCTTTCAATAGGTGCTCCATAGCCCGCTGGATGATCACCTCAGTGTAGGCGTCTACGCTGGAGGTCGCTTCATCCAAGATGAGAATGCCTGGGTCGCAGAGTAGCGTGCGGGCGAAGGAGATCAGCTGCCGCTGTCCGATGGACAGACGGGACCCGCGCTCGTGTACTTCCGTATCGTATCCGTCAGCCAGCTGCATGATGAATTCGTGGGCCCCAACCGCCTCAGCGGCTGCGATCACCTCAGCCTCACTGGCATCGGGACGGCCGTAACAGATATTCTCGCGGACGGTGCCGGAAAAGAGGAAGGTATCCTGCAGCACGATCCCCAGCTGACAATGCAGCGAGTGCTGGGTAACGTCCCGTAGATCCATGCCGTCGATGGTGATCCGACCCTGGTCAGGATCGTAAAAGCGTGAGAGCAGATTGATCATCGAGCTCTTGCCAGCCCCAGTCGGTCCCACCAGCGCCACCGTCTGCCCCGGCTCAGCCGCTAGGCAGATGTCGTGTAGCACCGGCTGATCTTCCTGATAGCCAAAGGTGACATTCTCAAAGGCCACCCGGCCTGCAATCGTAGGCAACTCGATGGCGTCTGGGCTATCCTGCACATCGGGTTCAGTCTCCAGCAGTTCAAAGATGCGATCGGTGGATACGGTAGCAGACTGCCAGACGTTGTACACCTGGGAGAGGTCACGAATAGGCATGTAGAACTGGTTGACGTAGTTGACAAAGGCGTAGACGGTGCCGATGGTGAGGATATTCGCCCTCACCAGCGAGCCACCATACCAGAGTACCATGCAGATTCCGACTGCTCCCACCAAATCTACCAGCGGGCCAAACAGCGAGTGCAGCTGGGCCGCCTGCATGTTGGCTTCCAGGTTCTCCATGTTGGTCGCGTCGAACTGCTGCATGTTGCGGTTCTCCCTAGTAAACGACTGGGACACCCGAATGCCAGAGATGCTCTCCTGCAGATTGGCGTTGACGGTGGCGATTTTGCGCCTCACCTGATGGTAGGCCATCTGCATGCGAAAGCGGAACTTGGTGGACAGCAGCCACAGGAAAGGCAGAGTGGTAAAGGTGAGCAGAGCCAACCGCCAGTTCATGTATAGCATGATGCCGATAATGCCCACCAGCCTAAAAGCATCATTGACCACGTTCAAGATACCGGAGGAGACCAGCTCGCTGAGGGCATTGACATCGTTAGTCACTCGGGACATCACCCGCCCGGCCTCAATCCGATCGTAAAAGCGGAAGGACAACCGTTGCAGGTGTTCGAACAGCTCTTGGCGGATGCTAAAGATGATGTTTTGTCCCGCCCAAGACACGTTGTAGGTCTGCCAATAGGTACACAGCCAGTTGATCACATAGACCAGCAGATAGAGCAGCGCTACGCGATCCAGACCGGCCACATTGCCGTTCTCGATATAGACGTCAATAGCTGTGCGCAGCAACAATGGGGTGACCAATCCGGTCGCCGATACTGCCAACATGAACAATAGGCCTAGGAACAGATGCTTGCGATAGGGCCAGATAAACGGCCCAATGCGCTTCAGTACGTCGGTATCCACCTTGACATCGATCGCATCGGCATCAAATCCGTGTCCACGTCCACGCATTAGCACCCACCCCCTTCTGCTAAAGCCAGCGCATCATCCGGATCGGGCGATTCCTGTTGCCTAAACTGCAACTCGTAGATCTGACGATAGATGCCGCCCAGTCGCAGCAGATCTTGGTGGTCGCCCTGCTCCGCGATGCTGCCATTCTCCAGCACGATGATTTGGTCCGCGTTCTTCACCGTCGACAAGCGCTGGGCAATGACGAAAGTGGTGCGGCCATGCATCAGCTCTTCCAGCGCCAGCTGAATCAAGTACTCCGTTTCGGTATCCACGCTGGACAATGAATCGTCCAGAATCAGAATGCGCGGATCCATCAATAGGGCGCGGGCGATAGTCACCCGCTGCTTCTGGCCACCGGAAAGGCCTACCCCCCGCTCCCCCACCAAGGTGTCATACCCGTCGGGCAGAGCAGCGATAAAATCGTGAATACGGGCCGCCTTGGCGGCAGCCACAATTTCTTCCATGCTGGCATCAGCACGTCCGTAGGAGATATTGTCCTTGATCGAAGCCGAGAAGAGGAAGGTCTCCTGCAGCACGATGCCGATCTGTCGCCGCAGCGACTCCAGGGTAACATCGCGAATGTCGATGCCATCCACCGTCACTCTACCGGCGCTGACATCATAGAAGCGGGGAATCAGGTTGATCACGGTGCTCTTGCCCGACCCGGTGGCCCCCAACAGGGCGACCCGCTGCCCAGGAGAGGCATCGATATGCACATCGGTCAGCACCTGGTTACGCCCATCATAACTAAAGGAGACATTTTCGAAGCGAACATGTCCTTCAATCGGTGGCAGCGTTTCAGCCCCCGGCAAGTCCTGCACGTCCGGTTGTGTGTCCAGGATTTCAAACACCCGTTGGGCGGCCGCTCCGGCCTGGTTGTACATGTTCACCAGCCAGCCGAGCATGCGCACCGGCTGGATCAAACGCAGCAGCAGGGAGTTGAAAGCAACCAACGCGCCGATGGTCAACGTTCCCTCGATCACCAAACGGCCACCATACCACAGGATCAGGGTGGTGCCCAGTCCGGTGACAAAGGACATCAACGGGAAATAGAAAGCCCATAGCCGCACCGTCTCCACGTTGAAATTGAGATAGTTCCAGTTCTGCTCACGGAACTTCTCGATCTCGGTCTCCTCCTGAGCGAAGGCTCGCACCACCCGAGCACCGGTTACGTTCTCCTGCAGCACACTGGTCATCACGGCCATCTGCTGCTGGATCATGCGGTGGCGCGGTCGCACTTTCTGATTGAATTGGGCCACGGCCCAGATCAGCAGAGGCATGGTGCACAGAGAGAGCAGCGTCAGGCGCCAATTCATCGCCAAGAGAGTAAACAACACGAATACAAAGGTAAAAATGCTGCTTAACAGGCGCATGCAGCCCATACTGACGAAGCGCCGCAACTGCTCCACATCTGCAGTCGCCCGGGACATCAGTTGGCCGGTCTGAGCTTGATCGTAAAAGCTAAAGGATAAGTACTGTAGCTGCCGATAGATGGCGTTGCGGAGGTCGTAGATGGTACGCTGGCCCACCCATTCCATGGTGATTCCCCGGCCATAATTGAGCAATCCCATCAGCCCCTGCACGGCTACTACCGCCAGAGCCATCGGAACCAACAACTCCCAGCGACCCTCTTCATAGACAGCATCAAAAGTCCATTGAATGATCTTCGGCTGCACCATCAGCATAGCGGTAGCCAACAGCATCAAGGCCATGGCCACCAGTACCCGCGGCCAATAGCGCAGCACGTAACGAAATAGGCGAACAATTACTTGCACGTCATTTCTCCTTCCTAACGGAGTTATCTGCCCTCAGGATCTTCCTCTTCCATCCTTTCGCTGGCCAAATCCAACAGTCTTTCCAACTGAGAAGCTTCGGCAAAGGCGTCGCTGACCAGCTTGGTCACCAGGTCTGCCTTGATCAGCAACAACCCAGCATGGCGATGTCGGCTGAAGACCAACAGCTTGTCGCCGATCTCTAAACCATAAGCCTTGCGGGCATCGGCTGGAATGACCACCTGCCCTCTCTCGCCTACCGTCGCAGAACCCAAGAAGTTGCTGCGTGAAAACCTGCTCAATTATCACTCCCCCTTCCGTCCGAGTGACACGTGAGGACTGTCCCCACGGGTCGCGCAGAAATGTATGAAATGTCTGATATGATTGTAAACTGGTTGGCCGTTCCTGTCAACCTTCTGCAAGCAGAAGATTCGTGAATAAAATTAAATCTAGTGCGAATAAAACGGGCCTGAGTAAGAACCCAGACCCAATCCACTCCCAGTACATCAATAGAACACCACCTACCCAGCGGGGACATTCCTCACCCACAAAACGGGCATCCTGCAGAGGTGTGTCCCCTGACCGACAGGGAATTACCTCTCCGCATATTGCTAGATCTCCCCGCATCGCTAGCGACGATTGCCGCCGACCAGCGCGTTCACCACTGCCCCAAACAGGCTGAGCAATACGGCCGACCAAATGGCGGTGCCGAACCCAGCGAGAGAGAAACCTGGCACCAGCCAAGCGGTGATGGTGAGCATGAAGCCGTTGATCACCAGGGTGAACAGTCCTAATGACAGAAGATTGAACGGCAGAGAGAGGATGATGAACAAGGGGCGAACCAACGCGTTGACCACACCCAAGACCAGCCCCGCCAGCAGGATGGAAACCTGACTTTCAAATATCAATCCCTGCACCAACCAACGGGAGATCACGTACAGGGCAGCCGCATTGACTACTACCCGCCACCAGAACTTGTGCTTCATCTACTTCTCCCCCCAGAGCCATTAAGATGATCTACTGATGTGCTGAATCGCCATGGAGGCCGCAATCGAGAAGGCTGGCTACTCTACCGTGACCTCCACCCGAATGCCCTCGTCGTCATCTTCCACTTCCACTAGTTTGCCCATAGCTCCTTTGCGAATGGCATCCACCAACTCTTTCACGTCTAGCCCGCCACTGCTGCCGAACACATCTTCCGGCACGAACTTCAGGCCGATGTTCATGCCCACGTCCAACAACGCGATCGGCAGGTTGACATTTACCTTGGCCCTGCCCGTGTTCAGATCGGTTACCCTCACCTTCAACCATTTTGCTTCACTGGCCACGGCGGTGCCGTTGGATCCGTCTTCCACGGCCAGCAGCAACTTGCTGGCCTCTTCAGCGGTGATCTTGCCTGACTGAACCATCTTTAGGATCTGCAGACGCTCGTTTTCCATCCTGGATAACCCCCTCGTTCGTTTGCCCCTCAGCGAGAGGCTTCTGAACACATTATATGGCTTCATCCTTAATGATGTCAATGTCAATATTAAAAACTTCAACGCGCATCTAAGAATTGTTGAGCAAGGGACGCTCTGCGCTCTATCCGTCAACCAGAGAAAGAGCCACGGCTAGAGAGTGCGAATAGAGACCCTTACCCCGGAAGCAGGATCATTTACTTCCACCAGGGTGAAAGGCCCAGCCTGGCGCAAGACCGAAAAGACGCTTGCCAACTCGGGCAGCACCGAGTTAGCGATGGACATGTACTGATCGGCAGAGCTGGCCAGGCGAGGCATGAAGCGCACGGTCAACTTCCATAGATCCAGCCCAGCGCACAAGAGATCTTCCAATACCAACAGGGGCAAGGGAATCACCAGTCTGCGGCGCAGTTCCGGCGTCTTAACGTCGCAGACCATGAGAAAGCTCGGTCGCGCCATCGGTACCACCCCTTTACCTAGCTCAATGCCTTCAGCAACTTGACTGCTTCCTCTGCAGAGACTTCCCCTTTGGATACCTGATCCAGAACTCGCTTGCGGCGGCTAGCCACTTCCGCCCGATCCTCTTGTTCCACCCGGAAGCCCATGGCCTCTAACACATTGTCCAACCGGCTACGCACTGTGGGATAGGAGATACCCAACTCCCTTTCCACTTCCTTGATATTACCGCGGCTGCGCAGAAAGACCTCGGCGAAATTCTTCTGTTCACTATTCAGGCCGCAAAAGCGGCAGCTCTCGAAGTCTCCTTCGATGGTTGTTTCGCAATGGTGACAGGTGAGCTTGCTCACACCCAACTTGTGTCCACAGACCGGACAGAGGCCAGGATAGGGATGACTCATCTCAATCTCACTCCTTCAAAAAAATGGCTGCAATTAGGCTAAATAGCCATCTCCTGATCGCTATTATAACCGTTTTGCAGCTGAATATCAACGATTTAAAGACGCGCATTAACTTTATTCAGGATTACCTTAAGCAAGGCCACGCTTCCGCCGCAACATCCTCCCGCGTATATCACGGCCATATATCCTCACAGGCAGGCAAATCTCCAGCAGGCGGGAGGCGATGCGGTCGTCGTAGCGGGTGGCCACATCAGCCAAACTGAGGTTTGACGAAATAACCAACGGTAATCGCTCGTTGCGACGGTGGTTGACGATGTCAAACAGACAGCGCACGGAGAATTCGGTCACGTATTCCGCGCCTAGGTCATCCAGAATCAATACCGGGACTTCCCTCGCCAAGGTCATCAAATCCTCCCCCGAAGAGAAGGCATCGAAACTAGCTTTGACACTGTTGATCAAGTCCGAGTAAGTGGTATAGAGGGAGACGATGCCGTTCTCTGATAAGGCGTGACAGATGGCGCTGCAAAGAAAGGTCTTGCCCAGCCCCGTCTTGCCACTGATAAACAGGCTGGGGGCCTGCTTTGCATCTTCCATCACCCTAGCTACAAACGCCTGGCAGGAGTTGAGCGCCTCCTGGGCGTTCTGTCGTTCGCTGATACCTAACGGCGTGGGCTTCTCTGCCGCATACCACTCCAAACTGAACTGTTGAAAGGTTTGCTCGCGCAATCGTTCCGGCAACCGCGCCCCCTGAAAGCGATTGGCCAGTAGCCGTTGCTGCTGACAACGGCAGGTGCGACCACCGACTACACCGGTATCCTCGCAGAGGGAACAATCCCAATCTGGCTCTGCGAACCGCTGGGGGATACCATGCTCGCTGAGGTATTCCGACCGCTGTTGCGCCAATCGTTCTAGCTGGGCAGAAATCACGGCAGCGGAACCGCGCCGCAAGACCCGGTCGGTGTGCAAGGCAATCAACCGCTGTTCAATCTCACCCAAGCGGGGATGCTGGCGAAGCACCGCCTCATACCTGCTGCGGGCGGCGGCCATCTTAGCCAGACGCTTAGCTTCGCTCATCCTAGTCCTCCTTTGGTGGCAAGGCTCGATAAAGCCTGACATCATTCAATAGATCTTGCAATTCGCTGTCGCCCTGCTTGAGGGAGCTCTCCGCTTTCTTTCCGCTGCGCCGACGGGCCTTTTGCATCCGATGCTGATCAGCATCCTCCCTGGCGGCCTGAGCGGTGGTGATACCCTTCAGCTGCCAATTGAGCAGAATCTGCTCGATGTATGACAGACTCCTGGCTTGGTTGATCACCGCTATCTCGGCTGCTAATTCCAGCAGGTCCCGGGCGTATGCCTTCTCCAGAACTAGTAGTTTTTCCATCTCGGTGGTGCTCAGAGCGCGTCCAAACTCCTGCTCAACGATAGATAGCATGCTCTTTTGGGCACGGCTGCGTCGCTGACCGCGCATCAGCGCCTCGGTCCTCACCTGCGCTTCACTGCTCACCGGCGTCAGCTGTTGTTGTAGTGGCATTGTGTCGGCGAAAGCGCCCTGGAAGTCGTCTTTGGTCTTAGGCGACGTCAAGGCATAACTGCCATCGGATTGAGCGATCACCAGCCCAAACTCCTGCAGTCTGGCCCAAGCTTGGTGACTTTCGTTGAGCGTCATGCCCATGGGGCCACATATCTCGGCCTGCCAGCCGGCACCGCCAGGTCCAGACAACCCATGCCGAACTAGCCGTAGCAGGTAGCAATAGAGCAGGGTAGCTGCTGGGCCGATCATCGGTAGGTAGTAGTCCCAGAGCTCGTGATAAACGACACTGAAATTCTGCCGATCATCTACAAGATGAACTTTATTGCCTGGTTGCATGGGTTCAACTCCTTCCCGTCTGATAACTGAGTTCTATCTCTTGCCTGCTTCCGGCGATGATGGCTGACGCAAATAACCATAGAGGTTTTCGGCCGCCTGCTGGGTCATCCCGGGCACTGCGGCCAGCTCGTGCACCTCGGCCTGACTCAGCTTCTGCAGGGATCCAAAGCTGCGCAGCAGAGCCGTACGCCGGGCCACCCCGATGCCGGGACACCCCTCTAGCCACGACGCCACTTGGCGCTTGGCCCGCAGGCGGCGATGGTAAGTAATTGCGAAGCGATGGGCTTCATCCCGGATGCGCTGCACCAGATAAAGGCTCTGGGATTGCCGCGGCAGGACTATCGGTTCTGACTGGTCCGGCTTGAACAACCACTCGTTTTCCTTGGCCAAGCCCACGATAGGCAGATGGCCAAAACCCAGACCTTGCAATGCAGCCCGCGCCGATGACAGTTGACCTTTGCCGCCATCGACGATGATCAGATCTGGCAAGTCGCTGAATTTGGCATCGTCCAGCTGCACCCGCCGGAAGCGACGCCTGATCACCTGCTGCATCATCGCGAAGTCGTTGGGGCCTGCGATGTCACGAATTTTGAAGCGACGGTATTCCTCTTTGGCAGCTTTGCCCTCCAGCATGGCCACCATGGATCCGACGGCCTCAGTGCCAGAGATGTTGGATATATCATAACACTCGATGCGCCGAGGGGGGTGCTGCAATCCCAAATAGTGCGCCAGCTCCAAGAGGGCTGACTGCAGCAACTGGCCTTCGCTGAGCACCTGGGCAAGGCGTTCCTCCAGGGCGGCCACCGCATTCTTTTCCACCATCTCGATCAGCTGTTTCTTAGCGCCCCGCTTGGGTACCACCAAGTGTACCTTGTGCCCCCGCCGACCGGATAGCCAATCGGCCACCACCTGCCCGTCCTCCTCCGGCAGCTCTGCGGCCAACAGAATCTCCGGCGGCAACTCATTCACATGGGCGTAATGCTGCTTCAGGAAGGCGGCCAACACCTCGCCCCGGGACATCTCTTCCGTACCGGTGAGGAAGAAATTGCGACGGCCGAGGGTGCGTCCGTCCCGCATCAGCCACACGCTGACGCAGGTCTCTTCCACCCCTCTGGCTAAGGCAACCAGATCGCGATCCTCCAACCCGGCGGAGATCATCTTCTGCTTCTCCATCACCTGCTGCACCGAGCGCAACTGGTCCCGCAACTCGGCCGCCCGCTCGAAGAGCATCCCTGCGGCTGCCTGTTCCATCTGCCCTTCTAATCGCTCCACCAGCGCCTGATAACGCCCGGACAGAAAGAGGTCCACCTCGTGCACCACTTCCCGATAGCGTTCTGGCGTCACCTGCCCGGTGCACGGCCCTAGGCAGCGACCGATGTGCGAATTCAAGCATGGCCGCCCCACCGGTGCCCCAATCAGTGACTGCTTACAGGTACGCAGGGGAAACAGCCGACGAATCACCTTCATCGTGTTGCGCATAGCGGTAGCGCTGGGATAAGGCCCATAGTACTTAGCGCCATCCTTACTGATGCGACGAGCCACCACCAGACGCGGATAGAGCTCCTGCGTGGTCAGCTTCAAGTAGGGATAATGCTTGTCATCCTTGATCCGGATATTGTACCAAGGTTGATGCTGCTTGATCAGATTGCTCTCCAGGATGAGAGCCTCTACCTCGTTATCGGTGATCATGAAGTCGAGATCGGTCACTTTCTGCACCATCGCCTGCACCTTGGCGCCATGCTGAGCACCTGCCTGAAAATACGAACGCACCCGCTGACGCAACGAAACCGCCTTGCCGATGTAGATTAACTGCCCGTCCTTGTCCTTGAACAGATAGACGCCCGGCTTGTCCGGCAGCAGCGCCAACTTGTCTCGCACACCGCTCACGATCACCCTCACCCCCGATCGGATGCTCCTAGATCAATTATATCAGAAGCGGAGCAGCAAGAATGGGCTGTCGCACGACAGCCCATTCTTGACTCCCCCAGTCGCTGGCGCGACAGCCCCCTCAGCGAGGGGGCAAGACTCGCCTCCCTCTGACGAGGGAGGTGGCATGGCGTGAGCCATGACGGAGGGAGAGAGAGACTTTTTCCTTCACGCTATTCCCTCTTCACCTTCAAAGCGCTGTCATTCACCGACTTCACGCCCATCACTCCGCGGTCGCAGAGGCGATACCCGTCTTCTCGGACGAATCCCGGGCCTCGCCCTGCAGCAAAACATCGCCACTATGCACTTGCACACCTACCACTGGCAGACCATGCTGCTGCAGCTTGGGCTCGATAGCCACCTTGATCTCCTGGTCCTCAATCCCCCCGTCGGTAGCCACAGTGAGGCCGTTCTCTACCACCTCCACCCCATGCACTGCCCTCACCGCTTCGCCGGCGGCCAGCTTGTCGGCGTAAACATCCACCACGCCGGAAAGGGTAACTTTGCTGCCCTGAATGATCAGATTGATATCCGCCGCCTCGGTCTCCAGCTTGCTCTGCAAGGCATGCAGCACATCCCGCCAGAGACGCTTGTCCTGTTCGCTCAACTGAACAACCTCCTCAGTAATCAAGAAGCTTTCATCCGGCATCCCGCATCAGCCCAACTGGTCTCATCCCTGAGAAAGTCCGTGTCGCATGGCTTGAGACTTGATGCCCTCATAGCTTGTCCAGAATGAGCAGGTTTAGGCTTTGGGCAGAACGCGGCTCAAGAATTGCCCCGTATATGACTCGGGTACGGCGACGATGTCCTCGGGCGTACCGGTGGCCAGCACCTGGCCGCCGCGCTCGCCGCCTTCCGGGCCGAGGTCGATAATGTAATCGGCAGTCTTGATCACGTCCAGATTGTGTTCGATCACCAGCACCGTATCGCCGGCCTCCACCAGTCGCTGCAACACATCCAGCAACCGCTGAATATCCGCCAGATGCAGACCGGTGGTCGGTTCATCCAAAATGTATAGGGTGCGGCCGTTGCTGCGGCGGCTGAGCTCGGTAGCCAGTTTCACCCGTTGTGCCTCACCGCCGGAAAGGGTGGTAGCCGGCTGCCCCAGACGCATATAGCCCAGGCCCACGTCCACCATCGTCTGCAGCTTGCGCTGAATGCGAGGGATGGCCTGGAAGAAATCCAAAGCTTCAGAAATGGTCATATCCAGCACATCGGCGATAGTCCGCCCCTTGTAGCGCACCTCCAACGTCTCCCGGTTATAGCGCTTGCCGCCGCAGACCTCACAGGGAACGTAGACGTCAGGCAGAAAGTGCATCTCGATCTTGATGATCCCATCGCCGCGACAGGCTTCGCAGCGTCCGCCGCGCACATTGAAGCTAAAGCGTCCTGGTGCATAGCCCCGCATCTTGGAGTCCTGGGTCTGCGCAAACAGCTGGCGGATCAGATCAAAGGTTCCGGTATAGGTAGCCGGGTTGGATCGCGGAGTGCGCCCGATCGGTGCCTGATCGATCTCAATCACCTTCTCCAGGTGTTCCAGACCGAGGATCTGGTCGTGCGCTCCCGGCTTACGCTTGGCCCGGTTTAGTTCCATCGCCAAGCGCTTGTAAATGATTTCGTTGACCAAGGTACTTTTGCCAGAACCGGATACTCCGGTGACACAGGTGAACACGCCTAAGGGCACCTTCGCTGTCAGGTTCCGCAAGTTGTTTTCCCGGGCACCGGTTACCGTCAGCCACTTGCCATTCAGCTGTCGCCGCTCCTCAGGGATAGCGATGAAGCGCTGCCCGGACAGGTACTGCCCGGTGATGGATTCTGGCTGGGCACAGATATCCTGCAAAGTGCCAGTGGCTACCACCCTCCCGCCGTGTTCTCCAGCCCCAGGGCCCATATCCACGATATAGTCAGATTCCCGCATTGTCTCCTCATCATGCTCGACCACGATCACCGTATTGCCCAGATCCCGCAGGTTCTTCAATGTCTCGATCAGCCGGCTGTTATCCCGTTGATGCAACCCGATACTGGGCTCATCCAGAATATACAGCACCCCAGTGAGGCTGGACCCGATCTGGGTTGCCAGGCGGATCCGCTGCGCTTCTCCCCCGGAAAGGGTGCCGGCTTTGCGATGCAGGGTGAGATAATCCAGCCCGACGTTGACCAGAAAGCCCAAACGTGACCGCACTTCCTTCAGGATCTGGCGAGCGATCAACTGCTCCCGTTCGCTCAGCCGTACATCCTGGAAAAACTGCAGCGCGTCAGAGATGGACATGGTGGTTACTTCGGCGATGTTCTTGCCGTCTATGCGCACCGAGAGCACCTCGGGCTTCAGCCGCTGCCCCTGACAATCCGGACAGGCCCGGTCACTCATGTATTGCTCCAAGCTCTCGCGAATATAGTCGGAACTGGTTTCCCGATGGTTGCGCTCCAGCATGGGGATCACTCCCCGATAGATCAAGTTGAACTCACGGCGATGACCGTTGCTATCGGCGTAACGCACCTTAACCTGCTCTGGACCCCCATGCATCAGGATCTGCAGCTGATCGGAGGTCAGCTCGGCCACCGGTTTCCGCAAGGGAATATCGTATTTGTGGCAGGCAGATCTGAGCAGCTCCGGGTAATAGTTGCTGCTGCTATCCGCCCAGGGGGCGATTGCCCCGTCCTCAATAGACTTACTCTGGTCGGGGATGATCAGATCCGGGTCAAACTCCATTTGCGCCCCGAGCCCTGCACAGGTGGGACAGGCGCCATAGGGGTTATTGAAGGAAAACATGCGTGGGCTGAGTTCCTGATAGCTGAACCCGCAGTCCACACAGGCGAAATTCTGGCTGAACAGCTGTTCCGGACCATCCACCTGGCTGATGATCACCAGTCCACCGGAGAGCTCCGTGGCTGTTTCGATAGAGTCAGCCAAGCGCCCGTCGATGTCCGGTCGGATGATCAGGCGGTCTACCACCACCTCGATATGATGCTTACGATTCTTGTCCAGATCGATCTTGCTGCCTAACTCCACCATATCGCCGTCCACCCGCACGCGCACATAGCCTTCTCGCTGCAGGTCCTCCAGCAGCTTGTTGTGCTCGCCCTTCTTGCCTCGCACCATAGGGGAAAGTACCAGAATGCGAGTGCGCTCAGGCAGGCTGAGCACTTGATCCACGATCTGCTCCACCGTCTGCTGAGCGATCTCGGTGCCGCAATTGGGGCACGATGGGTGCCCTACCCGGGCGAACAGCAGACGCAGATAATCATAGACCTCGGTCACCGTGCCCACCGTGGACCGGGGATTGCGACTGGTAGTTTTCTGATCGATAGAGATAGCCGGCGAGAGACCCTCAATATAATCGACATCCGGCTTGTCCATCTGACCGAGGAACTGCCGGGCGTAAGCTGACAGCGACTCCACGTAACGCCGCTGCCCTTCGGCGTAAATGGTATCAAAAGCGAGCGATGACTTGCCGGACCCTGACAGCCCGGTAATCACCACCAATTGATCGCGAGGAATATCCACATCGACGCTCTGCAGGTTATGCGCTCGAGCGCCACGCACCACGATCTTCTTCTTGTTGGGCATATTCTACATCCCCCCTGCCCATCGTACATACATTCGCTATTGTACCACTCACCGCCTAACACAGCAACTGGCAAATACAGAGGAAGACAGGGGGACGTACGATTTGTCTCCCTCGCGAGGAGAACGAATCGTGCGCCCCTCTGTCCCCCTCCCTAGATAGCGAAGCCATGCTTGAGCAACTCCACCAACCGATCCACCTGTTGCAGCAACTGGTGATCAGTCATCTGCGGCCAAATCAGGGCATCAAAGTTGTTCAGCAGCATCTCCACGATGGCAAGCACAAAGTCCACCGGAAAACAATCTCTAAACTGACCACCTACCGCGCCTGCTTCCACCAGGCTGCGCAGGCCGTCTTTGCCACGGTCAGGAAAAGCCTGTTTTACCTGTCGCTTGACCTGTTCCGTCTCGGATATGAATTGCCTACCCACCCCCCATACGCGGGGCTCCTTAAGGGCGAATTCCATCCCGGACCGCGCCAGCACACTCACCTGTTCGAAGAAATCAGACGGGAAATCTGTTTGCATTGATTTGGCGGCGAAATGGGCCATTTTTTTTCGGGTAATCAGGTCCACCAGACAGAGATAAAGCGCCATCTTGTCCTTAAAACGATAATAGAAGCTGCCCTTGTTCATGCCCGCGTGCTTGATGATGTCGTTTAACGAGGCTTCAGCAAACGATTTCTGCGAGAATTCATCCAGAGCCGCTGTGTAGAGCGCAGGTAGTTGCTGCAATGGGTTATCTGTCACTGGGAAGTGTTGCCAATCGGACTGTGATTCCCGGCGCTGGTCTTGTTGCATTATTGATCATCCTCCCAAAGCCGCTCGCGTTCTTCCTGCCGCCGCTTCATCGCCCGCAGGAAGTGACCTGCTGCCTTGACCTTAATATACACGAACAGCACCAAACCGACTACCGCCAGCGCCCAATGGTACCACTGCACCGGAATCACCTCCTTTTCAATCCGAATCGCCGAGCTATCGGCCTGCTCAACAACAGCACCCAGAGCAAACTGGTGGCCAGCAATGCCAGCAATGCCAGGGGAGCTGCAGCCCCCGCCCATGCTTGACGAAAGGCGACCAAGTACCAGTAATTAGGGAGCCAATAGTACAACCACTGCAGCTGATCCGACAGGAACATGCTGGATAAAGGCAGAATCAACACCAACGGCAGCAACAGCTTTAGCGACGCGATGGCTGTGATCTGATTATCGGCGGTGTAGCCGAAGGCTGCAGTCAGCAGCCCAAGCAACACCGCAGCCGCCAAGGCAGCCAACAGCAGCTGGGGCACCATGTCCGCGCGCCCGATAGCTAGCCCCACGATCGCTGTGTTGGCCACGGCCAGGAGCAGTGCGCTCGCGGTGCGGGCCAGCAGATACCGGCCCAGGGTGAGCGGGGTAACAGCCAGAGCCTTGATGGAGCGGCTTTCCCGCTCGGCTACGATGTTGAAGCCGAGTACGGTACCTGCCATAAAGATCACCAGCAACAGCAGCGAGGCGGCCATGAACTCGGCCAATCGCCCTCCAGCGGAGGGGATTTCCAGGGACTGATGCTGCGGGATGTCTTCAGCCAGAGCTCGTTGCAGCAGCAACTGTGCCTGCGGGGCGAAGCCCTGCGGCTCATTACCCTCCAACACCAAGGTAAACGCGCCCTGATCCCAAATTACACCAGCAACACTGTCCATGCGCTCCACGCGGCGCAACACCGCTTGTTCGCCATCCAATTGCTCCACCCGGGCTACCCGCTGCAGCCGCTTCACCACTTCGGCGGGCAGTTGGCTGGGAACGGCAAGCGAGAGCGTTTCTTGATTGATCCCGCCTAGCACCGCCATATAAACAAAGGCCAATAATGCCGGGGATAATACCATGTAGAGCACGATCACGTTCCGGGAAAGCAAAATTAGATCGGTCTTAATGATGGAGAGAATTGTCCGCATTC
>CAYVCY010000001.1:0-52357 GCA_964450265.1 uncultured Clostridia bacterium | reverse complement strand
AGGATGAAACCCAAGACATACTTTGGAAACACGCTCTTGGCCTTCTTGCCTGTACCACGAGCAAAGATAGAGGTGAGTATCAGAGCCACCGGTGCCAGGAGCACCACCCGCCCCATCTTCACCAATGTCCCTATCTCCCCGCTGGCATCTCCCCGTGCAAAAGCGGCTGCCACCGCATGGGCAACCCCCTGCAACGAGGTCCCTGACCAAACCCCGTAAGGTAGCGGCTGCATATTAAAGGCTTGGCCGAGCAACGGAAAGAGAATGACGCCTGCGGCACCCAATACGCTGATCACGGCAGCCGAAATGGCCACATCCTTCTTTTCGGGATCTACAATCGGCTCGACTGCGGCAATAGCAGAAGCTCCACAGATGGACGAACCTACTCCGATCAAGGTGGAGAGCTTGACATCGACCCTAAAGATCCGCGATAGCAGATAGGACATCAACAGGCCGAATGAGACCATAAATACGACCAGGAAGAGGATCTTCCCTCCCAGCCGACCGATCAAGGCGAAGTTGAGCTCGACGCCTAACAGTACGATGCCCCACTTCAGCACCTCTTTCTCGGTGAACTTGATTCCGGAGCGGGCGGTTTGCGGGATGGGCAGCAGATTGTTAACCACCATGCCCAGGATAATCCCTAGCGTCAATGCATCAAACAAGGACACATAGTCGACCAGATACCCGGCCACTGCTTGCACCACGATCACCAGCACTATTCCCGGCAGCAACTTGACGTACTTGTTCATTCGAAACCTTCCTTGCTAACAATTTATGCATGCGAAATATATCGCCCTCTTTAGATTCTAGATCAGTCTGCCGATATTGCCTAGCACAATCTATTCACGTCGCCCCAATGTGCGTGCTCTATTAGCGCGATGCTGATAACTACAATAAAGGCAATCGCCATGATCCGAAGAAAGGAACATCAATGAACTAATAGCATTAAAAGAGGTGCAATATGCAGAGCAGAAGCCCGTATCTACCTCTAGCCTTGGGAGTGGTCACTGTGTCCTTCTCCGCCATCTTCATAAAACTATCCACCGCACCTTCTCTTGTCATCGCTAGCTATCGGCAGCTATTTGCTGCTCTTATCCTCAGTCCAATTGCATGGCGGCGCTATCGACGGGAAATATGCAGCATCTCCCGTCGCAACCTGCTGTTGATGATCGCCGCTGGAATATTGCTGGCCCTCCATTTCGCAACTTGGATCAGCTCATTTCAATACACCACGGTAGCTAGCTCCACTGTTCTAGTCAGCTCTCAACCGATATTTGCGGTGGCCTTGTCTTGGCTCTTCTTCAAGCAACGGATCCCTAAGAGACAATTCTTCTCCATTCTCGTAGCTGTCGCTGGCAGCGCAATCATCGGACTGGTGGACGGTGGCGTCAGCGGCGGTCAGTCCTCGCTATGGGGTAACACGCTTGCCTTATTGGGCGCGGCCTTTGGTGCAGGGTATTTTCTCTGTGGGCAGGCCGTAAGAAGGGACTTGCCAGTGCTACCATATGCGGCTATCGTATATGTAATTAGCACCCTAGTCTTGCTTGGGCTCACACTGCAATCTGGCACCCCTCTTTACCCTTATCGGCCATGGGATTTCCTGCTCTTCCTCTGCATGGCACTGTTCTGCTCAGCGATTGGACACAGCACCCTCAATTGGGCCCTCGCCCATCTGCCAGCGACGACGGTGGGAGTGGCGGCCCTCGGTGAACCTATTGGTGCAACCCTTTGGGCGATGCTGATCTGGTCCGAGGTCCCTAACTCGAAGCAACTGATAGGCGGTGGTCTTCTCCTGACCGGCATTCTCCTCTTCATGCAGCAGTCGGCCGCAACAACCTCTACCGATGAGTAAGCGCAGAGCGCCGGCTTTAGCCAAACGAGTCCAGAACCCAGTTGACATAGTAAGAAGCGACCGCCTTTGGCGGTCGCTTCCATATACACAGCACACACGACAGATATATACCCCATGAACACACTCTTAGCGGCAGCCACGGCTAACACAGGACGTCCCTCCCGCTGAGCAAAGCTAGCTGGTCATCAGCTGCCTCAGACGTTTGGCTACCGACTCTGCCATACTAGCGTCCTTGAGGATAATTAGAATGGTGTCATCGCCCGCAATTGTCCCCATTACTTCGACATAGGATAATTTGTCCAACGCCGCAGCAGCGGCATGAGCCCCGCCAGAAAAAGTCTTCAGGATCATGAAACTGCCGGAGTGGTCGATGCTCAACAATGCGCTGCGCAGAGTGCGTACCATGCGGTCGGTCAAGCTGGTTCCGACTTGACCCTCCATTTGGGTGTAAGCAAGGGTACCGTTGCCTACTGGTGATTTAACCAAACCCAACTCCTTGATATCTCGGGAAATGGTTGACTGAGTAGTGCGGAAGCCCAACTCTTGCAGAGCAGCGAGCAGCTGTTCTTGCGTTTCTATATGCTGCTGGCTAATCAGTTCCAATATTTTTGCCTGACGTCTCTCTTTCATGGCGCCTCCTTGTATTGCATATTTATCGATGGGCCGCAATTCCCATCGGAATTACCCTCCGAGCCACAATATCGCACACATTCATTCTCATAAATACTATCCAATATGCATTGACAATGCAAGCCTCCATTGGCAATTTACAGTGGATAAATGTCCTGTCTTTTTCCATGTTCAATTCCTGGCATGTCTGCCCTATTGCCACCAAAACTTATTGTTCTGACCCAAAAGCAAGTCCCATATGGCTGTTAATGAGTAGAATAGCCCAAGATGAAGCATATGATGATGCTTGGAAGGGAGTCGGGCCCGATGACTAAGCATAGTAAGATACGAGCCAATACCATCCTGCTGACGGCGACCAACGCCACCAACCGCTTAATCGGATTTGTCTATCGCATCGTCTTAATTAGGATTGCCGGGCAAGAGGCGGTGGGCCTGTTCCAGATGATCTTTCCTGCCTATTCGCTCTTTTTAGTATTAGCCACCGCCGGCATGCCAATCGCGGTGTCCAAACTGGTGGCAGAATTTAAAGCAAGAAACAACTATTCCGGGGTACAGAGCGTGCTGCGAACAGCGGCCGGAACGGCTCTGATTCTGGGGTTATCCGCCAATACCCTCTTGTTTTTATTGGCGCGTCCATTGGCCAACGATATTCTGAGGGATCCACGGGTGTATCATGCGCTATTGATCATCGCCCCCTCATTGCCTCTGGTAGCTCTGTGTTCCGTCTTCCGCGGTTATTTTCAAGGACTACAAGAAATGCGAGTGGTCTCCGCCTCTCAGTTGCTGGAGCAGTTGGGGCACGTTCTGTCTACCCTCTGGTTAGTCAGCCTAGCGCTCTCTAATGGTCCTATTTACCTCACAGCTGCCCTGGCGGCCGGCTCCATTTTGGGCGAATTCGTTGGATTGAGCACTTATCTGGTCTGTTACCCGTTCTTTCGACCTAAGCCTACGGTGCAAAGCCTCTTCCCGGCGGTCAAAATGACGCAGACATTGTTTGGAGTGGCGATTCCAACTACGGCTGCTCGCCTGGTGCAATCCCTGGCCCGCTTGATTCAGAGCATTATCATACCCAATCAACTGCGCCTGGCAGGGTTCACCGCCAGTCAAGCGGCCATCGCCTTTGGACAGCTGACTGGCATGGCCTTTAATCTGCTGTTCGTGCCATCCTTGTTTACTACATCGCTGGCTGCTGCACTGCTGCCGCAGATATCCGCAGCCGGATCCAATCGTTCGACGCGCCATACCACGGCTGCTTTTCTGAGAGCGCTGAATTGGACAACTACCCTCAGCCTCCCCTGTAGCGCCTTATTCATCACCCTAGGCGAACCCCTTTGCTTAGTGCTGTTTAATTCCCGTTCGGCCGGCCAGTTGCTCAGTTTGCTGGCCACTGGCGGCCTGCTGCTATACACTCAGCAGATATCAGCAGCAACCCTGCAGGGACTAGGCAAGCCGACCCAGCCGATGATCGCCGCGCTGATTGGGACAGTGGTCAGCGGGGTGTTGCTCTACCTGTTCACTCCCATATGGAGCGTCCGGGGAGCAGCCATAGCTTTAACCATCGGTTTTGTGATCAGTGGGTTGATCTCTCTTTGGATGGTGGAACAAGAGATACACTTCATGCGCCAGTGGCGCACCGTACTCATCCGCTCATTGGCGGCAGCTTTCATCGCTGGTTACGTTGCCCACTACTCATACATACACAGCCTAGCCAATATCGGAAGAATCCTGCCTTCGCTGGCAATTGCCAGCTTGGGATGTCTGCTTGCCTACCTGCTCTGCGGCAAGCTGCTCAAGGCGATTTGACCAGCCTTTGTGGTAGAATGGCTTTAATACAGATAAGGCTGTGATTCGATGAGAATAGCTCTGTTTACGTTGAACTCCCAATTCATTCACTCCAGCTTAGCGTTGCGGTATCTTCGGTCAGCCATCGGTGATCACTTTGGTGAAGTCACGATGATGGAATTCCAGATCAACGATGACCGGCGAACCGTTTTGGCGGAGCTGGGACGCATAAACCCCGATCTGATCGCTTGCTCCTGCTACATCTGGAATGTGCAGCAGACGTTAGCGCTACTGCGGGACTGGAAACAGGTACTGCCTCACCTGACCGTGGTATTAGGCGGGCCAGAGGTGGGGGCAAGGGCAGGTGCTTTGCTTGACACTGAGGCAAGCATTGACTATGTGATCGCCGAAGAGGGAGAAATGGCTCTCAGGCAGTTGCTACTGGCCCTCTCAGGGAAGTCAACCGACCCGATTCCGGGTGTATTTGGGCGGGGTCTACCAGCCAGCAATTTGCCTGCAACAGTATTGCCGGTGGAGGAGATCCCATTGGCCTATCGTCGGGATCAGCTGAACCCTCTGAAACATAAGCTCGTCTATGTAGAGACTTCCCGCGGTTGTCCATTCAGATGTAGTTATTGCCTATCGGCTGGAGAAAAGCTGCGCTTTTTTCCAATGCAGCGGGTATTTCAGGAGCTCGATGTCTTGCTTGAGGCAAACATACCGTTGATCAAGTTCGTGGACCGAACATTCAACGCCAACCCTGCCCGAGCAATCCAGATCATGAGCTATCTGCTAGAGCATCGCCAGGAAAGCCGATTTCATTTCGAGATATGCGCCGACACGCTCACCGAGGAAATGCTGCAATTCCTTGCTTCTGTGCCGGCTGGCGTATTTCAACTGGAGATCGGTGTACAAAGTACAGACCGGGCCACCTTAGAGGCCATCAATCGCAAAAGCGATTGGTGCCTGCTGGCAGAGAGCATTCGTCGTTTGCAGTCAGGGAATAACCTATCACTGCACCTGGACCTGATTGCAGGGCTGCCCCAGCAAGATTGGGATAGCATTTGCCAATCATTTAATCACGTGATCTCCCTCACCCCGGATAGGCTACAGCTGGGATTCCTAAAAGTCCTGCCTGGCACACCGATGAAAGCTCAGACGGCGGCCGGCAATTTTGCAGTCTCAAAGCATCCCCCTTACGAGGTGCTGCAGTCGGACAAGCTCAGCTTCGGGCAGTTGAATCGCTTGCACCTGATTGAGCAGGTATTGGAAGACTACTATAACTCTGGCCTAGCCCGGGAGTCATTGAACTATCTAGTCCAGACTGACCCGAATCTGTCCTTCCAGATGTTCGAGCAGTTTGCCGTGTTCCGGCGAGCTCAAGGTTGGGATAGACGCAAGTACAATCAAGAAGCTCTGCTTGAGCAGTTGACAGCCTGGCTGGAACCAGATCAGCTGCTCGGCGACTTGCTGACCATCGATCGCGCGCGCACGTTGACCAGCTGGCAGGCTGGCTGGCGCCTGCCTGACCACTGGCGAAAAGCCTGGCGGGAGTATCTCAATGGACACCTATCCTTGTTTGCCCCTCGCACTTACAAACAGGTGCAGCGCAGTGTATTTCCGATTCCGTTATCGCCGACCACCCTGTTATACTATCGGCAACCGCCAGGGTCAGTGGCTGTAGTGGATCAGAAAGAGAAACGCCTACTGGGTTTCACGGCTTTGCCCCTGCAATAGCACCTACTACTAGTAGACATGGAGAAAGCGGCGGGTTTCCCCGCCGCTACGTCCGTTATTCTTTTGCAGCGTGCGCCTGATGTCTAACGCGCAGATAGCGGGTTACTAGCCAAGCTCCAGCACCACAGACTACCAGGGAGACAAAAGCAATTCCCGAGTAGTTCCTGAGCAGTGTAGCCGCCTTGCCCAAATTGGCACTGAAAACATGGCCTACATAGACCACGACAACACTCCAGCCGGATATGCCGAAAAATGTGAACAACATGAACTTCCAAGGATTCATGCGATTGAGACCGGCAAAGTATGAAACGCAGTTGCCGATCCAAAACGGCCGAGCGAGAGCCACGATTTTTTCGCCATGGCGATTGAACAGTGCATTGACCTCGTGCAACGATTCCAGCGACCCTTTCACCAGGCGACCAACCCAAGGTAACGACTGTAGTTTGGGGATATGATAACCGATGGTGTAAGGGATAATGGCGCCGATGGTATAGGATACTGAACTGACAGCCACCGCCGTCCAAAATGAGACCTTCCCGGTGACGGTAGCTGCTCCAGCCATCAACATTACTGCCATAGACGGACAAGGGATGGTCAGGCCCTCTGCCAGAGTTGCCAAAGCAATAATCAGGTAGCTTAAGCGAGCAAAATAGAGTGTGAACAGCTCTAGCAAGAATCTCCCCCCATTTACGGACTGGCAGTACTTTCGTAAAGACCTGTCCGTGACCTAACTAGCTCATCTTATAGTCAGACGTACCAACTGGGAATTTGTCTCGTGAATCAAAAAATAATATGTTTCTTATTATAACAGAAACTGGCGCAGCCCACAAAGCAATTGTTTTCCGTTGTCGTAGGACAGCGTCCGGCTGGAAAAGATTCTCCACAACATTCTTGGCGTGATAAAATGTCCTTAGTCTCGGCGGACAAGCTGATCGATGCTGCTCTGCCCATCATCAGGTTCGCCTCTCGCCAACACTGATTAGGGGGTCGTTTGCATGACAACCATTTCTGATGGCTTTTGCCTGCAGCCCGGGATGTCGGTTAATGCCGCAGGACACCTTTGTCTGCACCAGGTCGATCTGGTAGACGCAGCCAAGGAGTTCGGGACGCCGTTATATCTGCTGAACGAAGAGACCATTCGACGCAATTGCCGACGCTATCAGACTGCGCTGGCAACCGCTTATCCCCGCTCGCGAGTTGTCTATGCCGGAAAAGCGTTTCTTTGCCAAGCAATGTGTTTAATCCTGGAAAGCGAAGGCTTTGGCCTGGACGTAGTCTCTGGCGGAGAATTACATACAGCCACCAGTGTGAGATTCCCGGCCGAGAAGATCATCTTTCACGGTGTAAATCGCTCAGCCCTGGAGCTGAAACAGGCGCTACAATACGGTGTTGGCCGCATCGTGGTGGACAATCGTGCCGAGATGGGGCGGGTGATGGATGCTGCCCGTGAGCTGAATGCGGCCGCTCCCATCCTAATCCGAGTAACCACCGGAGTGAAAGCTCATACCCATGAATACGTGCAGACCAGCATTATCGACTCGAAATTTGGTTTCCGCTTAACGGAGCTGCCGCAGATCATCGCCGAGATGCAGGAGACGCCACAGGTACAATTAAAAGGACTGCACTGCCACATCGGTTCGCAGATCACGGCGATTGAGCCTTTTGTTAAGAATCTGGAGATCTTGCTGCGCACCATTGCCGACCTTCCTTGCGATGTGACGGAATTGAAT
The DNA here is from genome assembly GCA_964450265.1 of uncultured Clostridia bacterium. Classification (GTDB taxonomy): domain Bacteria; phylum Bacillota; class UBA994; order UBA5500; family UBA5500; genus JAEZJZ01. Next base: position 44,623 of record CAYVCY010000001.1, on the reverse strand, counting down.
ATCGGCGGAGGATTAGGTGCCTACTATGGTGCAGGAGATGAGCTGCTCGAACCGGAGCAACTGGTGGGCGAGTTGGCACAGACGGCGACAGAGCTATGTCAAACCCTAGGCGTGCCTATGCCCGAGTTAATCTTAGAACCTGGACGTTCGATCGTCAACGAGGCTGGATTGACCCTCTATCGGGTCGGTGGGACTAAGAGGATACCGGGGATACGGAACTACCTGTTTGTCGATGGCGGTATCACAGATAACCCTCGCCCGGCCCTTTATGGCAGTCGCTATGAGACTGTGCTGGCCAACCGCATGCAGGATGCAGCCAGCGAGCAATACAGCATCGCTGGCCGCTGCTGTGAATCTGGCGACATGATCGGCTGGGACCAGTCGCTTCCGGTAGTTGAGCCCGGAGACATCCTGGCAGTAGCTCGTACCGGAGCATACAACTACTCTATGGCCAGCAACTACAACCGTCTGCCTAGGCCGGCGGTAGTCCTCATTTCCCCGACTGGAGCCGAGGTGATAGTAGAACGGGAATCGTATGCCGACCTGACTCGCCTAGATCGGGTGCCTCCCCACCTAGATAGAAGGTAAGCTATTACAACTGGCACCACCGGTTGTACCCGGCACTCGAGATCGCCAGACCTTTACCGATGGCCGTCTTGCCAGGCGCTGACTGCACAAGCCAACTTCCAGAGGCGTCCATAGGTGCGCACAATACTGGCTAGCAGTAAGGCAAGCACCAAGATCATCCCTTCCTGCTGCAGCAACCACCGATTCAGTGACAGCAGCGCCAAGCCGAAGCCGCCGCCGAGCAAACTCTGGGCGAAGCCTACCGACAGGGTTTGTGACAGCGGTGGCCAAGTAATTTGGAGCTTGCCGGCAGCTAGACTACTCCGTCGCCACGATATCAGCCAGCCAGCGAACCACGCCAGCGACGCACCCAATAGGACCGGCAACGCCAGATGCAGCGGATGACGCTGCAGCATGTCTAGCCAGAAACCGCGACTGACATAGATCAGCAATGCCACCAAGCAGCCGGACAATGTCACCAACACGTGAAGCCGGTAGAAAGCACCAAAGGCGATGCTCTTCCTTGGCATCTGCATCAAGCGTCCAAAAACAAAGGCCTCCACCGCCGGTGTAAGCAACCAGCGCAAGAGAAAGAGAACGGATATCCAGCCCAGCAGACCGATCTGCCGCGCCTCTCCTAGGAGCAGGCGCAGCGCTGCCAGATCCAAACGAGTAGCGGCAGACAGTCTGGCGGACCACGGACTGAGCAACACTTGGCTGGGCCAATAGAACCAGAGTAGGCTACCGAGCGACCACAGGACTGATAGCCCTAGCAGGCCAGTGGTCAAGAGCCGTTGGTGACTTCGTCGCAACAGTTGACTAGCTTTCATCGCTACCAGCCTATCCATTGACTAAGCAGATGGAGAAAATAGCTAAACAGCATTGCCCAGCGGCCGGTCGAACGAACCGCGTAAAGGTTGTTGATGCGCACGTTATCCAAGATCACCTGGTAAGGTTCCGGGTCCAATTCCAGGCTGATCAACGGTTGCACGTGCTGCCAGGTATACTCGTGCTCGTTTCCGTCCAAGTCGATAGTCAGCTCTTGCCCGCTCTGATCCCCATAGCGAGCCCATAACCTGACCGACAAGCGATCGGAATGAGGTTGAGCAACCCACACGGTGCTGCTGAAGCCGTCTCCTAGAGCCTCAGTGGTCATATGTTCGATAGACAAATCCTGCATGCCTGCCCCATAGACATAATCGGCAAAGAACAGGTCAAAGTCTTCCCCACTCACTTCCTCCAAGACCCGCTGAAAGTCTGCTGTGCAGGGATGCCCAAAAGAGTATTGGCGAAAATACTCCCTGAGCACCTCTCGCATCAGGTCCCATCCCAGACGCCGTTCCAACTCATGCAAAATCAGCTTGCCGCGGATGTAAGCGTTGCTCTGGTAGGCGTAGGTACTCGAATAATCCCACCCCTCCAAGACTAATGGTTCCGGACTATGGATAGCCGTTGCCTCCACAGCTGGCTGTACGGAACGGCCGAATGCCTGCTCCATGATTTTATCTTCCAGATAGCTGGTGAACCCCTCATCCAGCCACGCTTCTTCAAACTCGTTGGAAGCAACCAGACCATAAAAGAACTGATGGATGATCTCATGCACCAACACGGTGTGCAGCGAGTGCAAATTCTGCATGCTCCCATCCCAGCCGGTCACCAACATCGGATACTCCATGCCACCAGCTCCCATGGCACCAGCTGTCGGACAGACTAGATTGAGCACCGGATAAGGATAGGGGCCCAGCCATTCGGCTAACCTGGTCAACGTCTCCTCAGCTGCTAAGAAATAGTGGTCTGCTAGGCCGTCGTGTTCCGGCTGCAGATACAATTGCACCGTAATCGCCGGTTGATCGATTGACTCAAGCACTGTCTGTCGCTGAATGAAGTTGCTGTCCGCAGCCCAGGCAAAATCATGTACCCGGTCAGCCACAAAGACATATTGCCGGCGCTGCCCGGCCATCTCTTTCGGACCGCTGGCCAATTGCCCGGTGGCGGCCACAGTATGGGTATTGGGCACAACGATGGTCACCTGATAGCGACCAAAGTTAGCATAATACTCCGTGTTCGCGTGATACTGCCGGGCATTCCAACCATCGATAGTCCTGCCACGGACGCCGGCTGGATCATAAGCCGCCACTTTCGGAAACCATTGCCCAGCCATCACAAACTGGCCGTGCTTCCCCATGCGGGCAAAGACGGTGGGCAGCTTAACTGTAAATGACATAGCCAATCGTACCGATTGACCGGGCGCAACCGGCTCAGGCAACTCAACCAGAGCAAGCGTGCGATCTTGCTCGTTGCCATCGTCAGGCTGCACATAGCTCCAAGGCAGGTCCTGGGTGCCAGACTGCAAGGAGTGAAGCACGATTTCGCCAAAGTCATCGCTTCTCATCCGCTGGCCTCGCAAGCCCCCAGCGGATTCTCTTAGAAAAGTGGACCCAGGCAGAAACGCGTTGGCATACAGGTGCAGATACATCTCAGAAGTAGCGGCAGTTCCCAGGTTAGTCCAGATCACCGTTTGCTTGCCGCTCAACGTTTGGATGGCGGCATCCAGACTGACAGTGATGTTGTAGTCGACGACCGGCACCTGCAGGGGAACAGTTGCCAAAGCATCGCCTACCGGAATCTGAGGCAGAAGCAGCAGCATTAGCAAAAATGGCACTAATAGCCGATTATATCCTTTTCGCAATTCTTCACCCTCCAAAGCCTGTGATTGTCATCTTAGTCTCTCGTGACCGACCGTGAAGGCCTGCTATTACCTTTATTCTCCCACCGGAAGAAATAATCCTAGGCAAGGGAATACTAAGGGCAGGGCAATCTGCCTCAGGAAGGAGCATGACAAAGCCGTGAAAAAAAATGTCGGTGACACTGACGCCTACCTGCGCATTGCAGGCGGACTGACAATGCTCAGTTGCGGCATCTTAGATCGCTCCCGTTGGATGATACTTTTGGGGTCTATGAAAGTAGCCGAAGGCATCACTCGGCACTGCCCGATGCTGCATCTTTTGGGCATGGACACAGCTCACCATGAACCAGAACCGGAGATGGTGCGTCCCGATATTCTGCTCACCGAGTGATTCAATCGGCAGGGTCATCGTTCCTAACCAAAAGCAAGAGGCCGCGCTTTCGTGTAAGCGCGGCCTCTCGATCATTGAAAAAACCCTGATATTCACACGCTCTGTGGCATACAAGAGATTACAAGTAGGCCGATAAGCCGAGTTCTGTTCCTCTTACGAGGTGGCAACCATCTATCTAGGATGTCAGTTGCCTGACACCTCAAGCGACCAACCCGGAGAAGCGGACGAGCAGCCCTTAATTTCTCCCTATTTGGTCTTGCTCCAAGTGGGGTTTACCGAGCCAACCAGTCACCTGGTTGCTGGTGAGCTCTTACCTCACCTTTGCACCCTTACCGGCAAAGCCGGCGGTATCTCTCTGTGGCACTAGCCTTCAGGTCACCCTGACTGGACGTTATCCAGCACCCTGCTCTCTGGAGCTCGGACTTTCCTCAGGCGCACAAACGGCGCCCGCGATTGCCTAGCCTACTTGTGGCAAGTATTAATTATAGCAGCGCACAATGCTTATGTCAACGCGAGTGACACGTGGGGACGGTCCCCACGTGTCAGTGCAGAGCCATCAAGTCAGCCAGCTGCCGCTCGAGGGCAGCCTTCTTGGCCACAGATTCGGCTGAAACCGACTTCGACAATTGTCGCAAAATGTGCTGGCGCTCGCCGATCAGATCGCTCACCTGTCTGCTGAGCAGCTGCGGCTGCTCTTTCAAGATAATCGGCCCCAGTAGCAGCTCTAGATCGCTCAGTGCTTTCGGATCACCCGGCTGTGCAGCGATGATCTCATAAATGATGCCATTTTCTTCAATCAAGTTTTCATCGACGATCTCTTGCCCGTGACTGCTAAGCCAACGGCGCACCACCCTGCCACCACCGTTTGGCTGCAGAACCAACCGCCGCATCTGCGGGAGCAAAAATCCGCCCCGTTCCAGGATCTCTGATATGGTGCCACCGCCCATGCCGGCGATCACCACCACATCCACTTCACCTGGGGATACCACCTGTAGACCATCACCAACCCGCACTTCCATTTGTGCACCCAAACCATATTCGCGGCAGGTCTGCAGCGAGCGGCGAGCGGGGTCCAGATTGACCTCCACGGCGATCGCTTTGTCAGCTCTCCCGTGGAGCAGCAGCCAGGCAGTCAAATAGCCGTGATCGCTGCCGATGTCGGCCACGAGGCTGTGATCGGGAACCATGGCAGCGATAGCACTGAGACGGGGTCCGAGTTTAAGGCTCATACTTCCTCCAGCATACTTCTGCATCAAGCCTAAATTTGCCATTTATCAGCATCGCAATATCTCTGCTTGAATATAACATGAGAGCATCGATCGATTCAACTCGTTTGCGCTGGGTCCAATCGCTTGGCCTCTGCCATCATGCACTGTTCTCATCTCGATCACATACGCTGTGACAACGGGCAATATGGCAAGAAGGCAGGTGAAAGATATGTGGCTAAGAATCGGGCAAGCTCTTGCTCGCTCGTTCATTACCGGCCCAGCAGAATACCTGCAGAAGGCGATAGATCAAGTGCAGATCGTCTGGGGCTGTCTGCTGGCCGCCGTCTACTATCTATTATTCCCCGACAAAACGCTGTTTGTCTCTTTGCTCTCGGTATTGGGGGCAGCCTTGTTGGATATCGTCACCCGTTTTTTGGCAATGCGTAGCCGCAAAGAACCGGGCTGGCACAGCGACAAGCTGTGGGAAGGAACAGTGGTCAAACTGGTGGCTTACTTTGTGATCGCTTTCCTGGCCGGCTTGAGTTATCGGCTGACGCCTTTCCTCCAACAGCCGACGATCTATCTCTGGTCGGTGGCTTACGTGGTGATGTTTCTGAGAGAGGTGCAAAGCAATATGGAAAACTTAGCGGAAATGGGGGCAGACGTAGCCTGGCTGCGTTCTTGGGCCAAGCGCAAGGAACGAGAGATCCTGGAACAGGTTGACCTACTTGAAGACGCTTCCTCGGACACAAACGAGAAAACCAGTCAATAGAGGGTCAGCCAGGGAGGACGGCAATGGGATGCCGTCCTCTTTAACTACAGCAAACGAGACAAGCTATAACTTGCGCATCTCTGACGGCGGCACAAACCAGCTGACATAGCCGCAGCCGAGGCAAACCCGGGCCTCTAAATCCAGATGACTGTCATCCGCGCTAAAAATCTCATGTTTACCTAGATGAACCGGCGCGAAAAAGGCAAGGGATGTCTGAACCCCCGCATGCAGGGCTTTCCACGAATCCTCTTGGCAAACTGGACAGAGCATCATGCGACCTTCTGGAAATTGCCCGATTGACAACATATTGGTGGAGGCCCAGCCCTCCACCGTACGACTCTCACCTAGATAACGCACCCTGGTATAGCGTAGCTGCCGCTGCACCACTTCCAGCTCAGTACCTTCCGGAAGCTCAATCAAGATTGCTCCTTCTGGACTGGGTTCACTTCTGACGATCAATCGAGGGACTATTACCTTCACCTTTTGTGCCATCAGCACTCCCCCCTTTCAGTAATTACGCACCAGAAGAACAATCGTTTCGCCAAAAAAGGACGCGGACGCGGCGGTGAGCCGCTACCGTGTCCTTAATGTGACGTCAGTTAAGCCTGACGGACGATGCGGCCGCCAACGTAGGTTGCTGTCACCGGAATACAATGAATCCGATCTGCGTCCACTGACGCGATATCTTCCGCCAAGACCACCAGATCAGCCAGCTTACCGGCGGTGAGGGAGCCCTTGCGTTGCTCGCTAAAGGCGGCGTAGGCCGAGCCCATGGTGTACAGTTCGATGGCTTCTTCCACCGTCAGGCATTGCTTCGGCAACCAACCGCCAGCTGGGAAACCGTTCAAGTCCCGTCTAGTCACCGCCATCTGAATGCCGATCAAGGGATTGCTGCTCTCCACCGGCGCATCCGATCCACCTGCGGTAGGGATGCCCATCGTGCGCATGGTGCGCCAAGCATATGTGCTTTGGGCGCGCTCGTGGCCTACGCGGCTCTCCACCATATGCAAGTCAGTTGCTACAAATCCGGGTTGAATATCGCAGACAACACCCAGCTGCTGCATGCGCTGCAATATGTCTGGCGTAGTGATTTGCGCATGGATAATCCGCGGGCGGGCATCCGCTACCGGCCTTTTACTGAGAGCGTGTGCAAAACCGTTGAGCAGCAGGTCCATGGCGCGGTCACCGATGGCATGACCGGACATCTGGAAGCCGTGGCCGTGAGCCGCCTCCAGGATCTGATTGATCTGCTCCTGGGTGAGTATTGCCACCCCATCCGTCGAAGGGTCGTCGGCATAGGGCTCACGCATCGCCGCTGTGCGGCCACCTAGCGATCCGTCGGTCATCAGCTTGATCGGGCCGTATTCTACCGTGTCCGCCGGAAACGTGAAACGCTGGCGTAACTGCAAATAACGCTCGAACTTCTCCATACTGCCAATGCGGATCTGCAAGTTAACTCGGATCGGCAGATTACCCTCCTCCACTAGCTCGCTATATGCTTGCAGTTTAGCCTCCATGTCATCGCTGATGTCATCGGTCTGAACACCAGTCAAGCCATAACTTGCGCATAGGCGGGCACCTGCTTGCAGAGTGCGCTTGTAGTCTCCCACGGTCTCTCTAGGCAGGTGTCGGGCCACCAGTCCTCCGCATTCTCGCAGGATACCGGTGGGGAAGCCATCCTCATCCAGGTCAATCAGGCCGCCGGTCGGTTGTTCAGGATGCTGCTCGATACCAGCCAACTCCAAGGCCTTGCTGTTCACCACTGCGATATGTCCACAGGCTCTGGAAAAGAAGATCGGCAGCAGATCAGAGATTTGATCCAAATCGTGCCGGGTGGGCATCTGCCGATCGGCAAAGAACTCATGATTCCAGCCCCTACCTAGCAACCACTGCACGTCGGGATGATCGGCCAAGAACTGGCGTCCAGCCCGGACCACCTCCTCCCGAGATCTGGCCGTAGTGAACGATACTCGCTCCATCACCGCGCCTACTGACTGCAGGTGCATGTGGCTGTCATTCAACCCTGGAATCACCGTCTGCCCCTGTAGGTCGATCACCTCCGTCTTGGGCTGACAGAAGCCCAAGACCTCCTTTGTGCTGCCGACAGCGACAATACTGTCGCCCGCTACGGCCAAGGCTGTGGCCCTCGGCTGGGCCGGATCCATGGTGATCAGATTGCCGTTGATCAGAATGCGTTCTACTTCCATTGATAAACCTCCCTTAAAGTTGTCCTGCCGGAATATCAAACTGACGAGGGCGCCTGCTGCTGTGCGCAGCTAACGTTCGACCAAAGTGTAGGTGATGACCCCGTTATAGACTTTAGCTACCTTATAGGGGGCCTCGGCAGTAACCCAGAAAGCCTGTTCTGGGGCTCCGCTGACTCCCGCATCAAACTTGATCAGATGACAATCGAAAACGATTCCGTCAACGGTCACCTGTTCCACCAAGGCCTCTCCGTCTTCCCCAGCCACGAGCTGCAAAGCAGGTGTCAACTTGGTGGCACTCTGGGTGGCGATCAGCACGAACTTGATCGCTTTCCCCGGCTCCAGCTGTAAAGCGGGCAGGATAGCCATCAACTGCTCGTTGTCATAATAGGGACGACGCAGGTTGCGCTCGGCAGACTGAGGCCCGTCAGGTGTCTCTGCCTGCATGGTCAGCTTGCTGTCACCGTAGGTTGCGGTGATCACATACTCTGCCCCATCCGCCTGCAGCTCGATTCGCGACTCAGCCGGAGTGAAATCATCCAGCAGGCTGACCTGAGAGAGCAGCTCTGCGCTAGGCGCTGCCAAAGCCGAATGGACTGTCCAATTGCCGGAGTCAGATTGTGCGAGTCGCAATTCAAGCTGCCCTCCTGCAGGATCATCCGCTTGATAGGCGGCAGTGTATTCAGAGAGCCTGCTGCTGTCGATAGGCAGCGCAACTGCCTGCCCCCTGCATCCAGAGATCACTATTGCTGACAAGCTAAGTGCCAGGAATAGCCACTGACGCCATGGTTGACTTGACATATCTTAGAACCTCCTGAAGACCAACGGGAGCCAACCGCACAATCTTATCCGGTCGGAATGCCTGGTGAACCGATTGCGGATTTGATCCATAGGGCAGAATAACCACAATGTCCCACTCTGCAAACAAGGTGGTGATCAGGTGAACAAAAAGCAGCCGCTCCCGGAATTGGTCAGTTTGCTGGTGCCGATCGGCACCTTCTCTTTGAAATTATATCATGTACAGACTTTGTTAGACGAAGCGAATATGTCAAGGCTTGCTTGGCTCTTGGGCACCGTTGCTGCTCTAGCTGTCATCACCTCCTTGCTGGTTGCCTTCCGCCCCTTGGCCCGCTGCTGGGCATGGCTGGTGCTTAACTCAACGCTGACCGGCGTGCTGCTGGTTGATGTACTGTGCTGGCGCTACTGGCGCGAGCTACCTTCCCTTCATCTCTTGCAGCAGGCAATGCTGCTCAAAGGGGTGAGCAGCAGTGTCACAGCACTGCTGAAACGTAGCGATCTCTGGTACGTGATAGATATCGCCGTCATGACGGGGATACTCAGCAGCAGAAACGCTCGCGCTTGGCTGCAGCGGTCAGCCTGCAAGCGCAGGACCGGCTGCATTCTGTCTACCTGTCTCCTGCTGATTGCGGTCTTGATCAACAGCGTTGTCTTGGCCAGGCTGGAAACAGATCAGAATACCTGGTTAGCCCTGCAGACCAGCAAACGAAACGCACAGCAGGTAGGGCTGCTGCACTATCACGCCATGGACGCTTGGCGTTATGCCGCCAGGCAGATCAACCGGGTGCAGCTTACTTCTGCTGACTGGGAACAGGTCACAGACCGCTTTAGCAAACCGGAGCTACCCCCGGCTCGCTACAACGGTATCCTAGAGGACAAGAACTTGATCATGGTGCAACTGGAAGCATTTCAAGCCTTCGTGATGCAGCGCAGCCTGAATGGCCAGGAGATCACACCCAACCTCAACCGATTAGCGGAGACCAGCCTACATTTCAGCCAAACCTATTACCAGACCGCTTGGGGTGGAACCTCTGATGCAGAGTTCTTGGCCAATGTCTCCATGCTGCCGGCCAAGGAAGGGTCTGCCTATTACCAGTTTGCGGGAAACAGGTTCGCATCGCTGGCACAGACGCTGCATGAGGCGAAGTACCACACAGTAGCGATGCATGCCAACACGCCCGATTTCTGGAACAGAACCAGCATGTACCAGTCCTTAGGCTTCCAAGACTACCAGAACATCGATCACTTCGTCATCGATGAGATCTTTCTATTGGGCTTGACAGACCACTCCTTCTATCGACAAGCGGTGGAAAAGATGCAGAACTACGAGCAACCTTTTTATGCCTTCTTGATCTCCCTTTCCAGTCACTTTCCGTTCAAGGATGAGGCCAATCCTCTGCCAGAGACTCTGGATGTGGGCGAGTACAAGGACACTGTGATGGGTGATTATCTACAGGCGATTCACTTTGCCGATGACGCTGTCGGTCAATTGGTGGGGGAGCTGCAGGCCTCAGGCCTCTGGGATGATTCCGTGGTGGTGTTCTATGGGGACCACGCCGCCATGCCCTATGAAGAGCGAACGCTGTTGGCACAGTTAGTTTATGGGCGGGATTCCCTGACGCAGCTAGAATGGTTCTTGCAGCAGCGCGTGCCCCTGTTGATACACCTGCCGCAGGACCGGTTGAGCGGAAGCCGTAAGACGGCTGCTGGGCAAATGGACATCTATCCCACTGTGGCCAACCTGTTGGGGGTATCGGCACCATTTGCGTTGGGAACCGATCTACTGAACACCGAGGAGGGTTTCGTCTGCTTCCGCAATGGCATGTGGGTCACCGATGAGGCGATGTATCTCGGCGTAGACGACCTGTTGTTCAATCTAGACACTGGTGAGATACTCAGCTTGCATGACTACTCGCAACAAGTCGCTGAAGCGGCTGACACTGTAGCGGTTTCGGACTTAACCCTGGAGTATGATCTGCTAGGGTTGATCAGCAGCAGGGTGAGCGATGATTGAGAGTACGGGAACTAAAGAGAAGGACCGGGCGCTCCCTGTCCTTCTTTTTTGCGCACTCTCAGTTACTGCCCGAAACCACGGAAAAAGCTCTTCAGTGTCATTCAGAGGGCAGCGAGGAATCCGAATCAAGGCCCGTATCTACGGATGCTTGGGTTCTTCACTCTCGTTCAAAATGACCGCCTGCGGCGGCTCGTCAGCAGTCTCGTCACTGTCGTTCGCTTTCAGTATGCCTAACAGTATGTAGACTAAACTCGAGCCCGCTGCAATAACTACGGCTATGCTGAGGGCCTGGGAAAACAATAGGGGCAACCACAACACCTCCCGCCTAACAACCATGGATTATGGTTGCCCAGAAGCCAACACAATAACCGACAGATCACTTGCGTCTGGATAGCAGGCGCACACGATAGTAGAGGTTTAGTGCCTGATCTAACTCAGCGCTCAGCGCAATCACAGCCGGGTGCCCCACGCCATGCTCATTCACCAGGCGATGTAGCTGTTGGCGCTTGCTCGCAATATCCTTCTTTAGATTTCTTACTTTAGGCAAAAAATGATCACCACCTAGGCCTTTCCTGACAATAAGCAGGTCTGTCTCATGCCAGAATCTACTACTAGCAACATCCCAGACGTTGCTGGCAATGTCCATTCTTTCTAACGAAAGATTCGGCTTATGTCCATTCTCTCTGCAGAAAGATTCGGCTTATGTCCATTCTCGCTGCAGAAAGATTCGGTTAGCTTTGTGCAAGCAACGATCACTGCGCATATCACACGCCTCCCCAAGTATATCCAAGCCTCCCTGTCTTGCCAAGCCAATCAACCACTAAATGCAGTATAATCGATCGACACCAACCGCGATAGATAGTACCCGTAGACGGTAGTCTCCACATTTGACGAATGTCGCTGAGGGAGTCCATAGATTTTGTCGTCGTGGCCATTCTTTCTGCCGAAAGATTCGCCTTGCTAGGAAGGATAAGCCGGGTTGCGGCAGATGCCGCGCGATCGCCCAGCTTAAGACAACGTTAAGAAAACCCTTCACCTGATGGCAATATTCAGTGGGTATTATTGACTTAGTAATCCGGCTGGTGTGATAAGATCGATCCAGCAGGAAATGGCAGACGTGGAGGCATTGAGGATGAACATATTGGTCTGTGATGACGACCGAGAGATTGTGGATGCGATTGAAGTCTATCTACGTAACGAAGGACATCAGGTTTATCAGGCACACACTGGGGTAGAGGCATTGGCGACTCTGCAACAGGAAGAGATTCATCTGGCAATCATGGACATCATGATGCCGGAGCTGGATGGCATTCGGGCGACGGTGCGAATCAGAGAGAAACACAACATCCCAGTGATCATGCTCTCCGCTAAGTCCGAGGATACCGACAAAATCATCGGGCTAAACATGGGTGCCGATGACTACATCACCAAGCCCTTTAACCCTCTGGAGCTGATGGCGCGGGTAAAGTCGCAGCTGCGGCGCTATACCGAGCTCGGCTGCCGTGTACCACAAAGCGACGTGTTTCAAAGCGGTGGTCTGGTGGTGAACGATGTCCGTAAAGAGGTGACCGTCGATGGCGATCCGATTCGCTTGACTCCGATGGAATATGGCATCCTTAAGCTGCTCTGCGAGAACGCGGGGCGGGTATTCTCGATTGAGCAGATCTACGAGCAAGTCTGGAATGAGCCTGCCTATAACCCTGCCAATACGGTGGCGGTACACATTCGCCGGATACGGGAGAAGATTGAGTTCAACCCGAGTGAACCTAAGTACGTGAAGGTGGTGTGGGGCATTGGTTACAAAGTCGAGAAGTATTAGAGGCCAGTCTTGGCTGAGGCTACTAGCTACCCTGGTGGCAGTTGCCGGTGCGTTGCTTGTGGGATACTCCTTGCTTCGGGCCAACCAGTTCCCGCTGGCCTTGCAGGCGGAGGAATATCAAGACAGCAATGCGCTGATCGCAGAGTTGAACAGGATTCAGCATGCCGTGTACCAGATCACCCAGGTCCATCGCAGTGAAGAATTCATTATTTCCGGGGAAAGCACTCGCGCCCACTGGGAGGGTCACCGCTTGCAGAGGGAGCTGCAAGAGGTCCGGGATCGCTTCCAGCCCTGGATAGAAGAGGCCTACCGGGCGGGGCAGCCAGCTCAAGCGGACATCCTGATTATTCAAAGGGATCAGGAGTTGGAGAGAAAGCAAGCGGACCTGGAACCGGAGTTGGCCGCAAACCGAGATTCCTTGATCGCCCTTGATCTATCAGTCTACCGATCACTGCTGGCTCAACTTGAGGAACCAAATGCCTACTTGTACTACGCGCCGATTAAGGGCGGTGGGACGCTCCACAATATCGACGATCTGGGAGACTTGGAGGATTTCTTTTCATCCCTTCCCGCCCATTCGATTCGGCAGTTGCCTGACGGAGAATTCAGCTATGCGGGGCTGACCGAAGAGCGCTACTCCGCTCTATCAGAAGAATATCAGCGGGAGCGGGCTGTCGGGATGCAAGGACTATATCAGTTCCTTGGCGGGGCGGGAATCTTTCTACTTGGCTTCTGCTACCTGATGTATGCCACTGGAGAGAAAACAGCTAGCAGCGAAGTGGCACTAGGACCTCAAGACGGTCTTTATCTGGACATTGGCGTCTTAGTCCTAGCAGGAGTCGCATACCTATGCATCTCTGCCATCGGCGAATTGCTGTGGCAATATCATCAAGCCGAATCACCTGCCCTGCTGGTGATCGGTACCATTTTGACCGCAGTACTGGCTTTGGTTGTCCTGCTCTATGGCTCGATGCTTAGCAAACGCATCAAGCGCAAGGAGTTGCTGCGCCACACTGCTGCCTTTACCATCCTAAACAGCGGTTGGCGGCTGATAAGCAAAGTCTGGCAGAGGACCTTTTTGCCGTTCATTAAAGCTACACCGATGTCCATACGGGTCACGCTGTTGATGCTCGGCTATGGGCTTGCGGTTGGCCTTGCGGTCAATCTGAGAGACAGCCTGGGGTTTGTCCTCTGGTTGTTGATCAATGCTGGCGCGATGTACTACCTGATGCGCAAGACGGTGGCTTTAAAGATGATCGCTGCTGGAACAGAACGTATCAGAAGCGGCGACCTAGACTATCGCATTCCTGTGGATAGCAGCCCGGAGCTCGGTGCTCTGGGGCAAAACGTAAACAACATCGCCGATGGGCTGAAAGCGGCGGTAGAACGGGAGGTGAAGGCCGAGCGCCTGAAATCCGAACTGATCACGAACGTCTCCCATGACCTGAAGACACCTCTCACCTCGCTCGTCACCTATATCGACCTGCTGAAGAATGAGGGCCTGGACTCCGAGAATGCAGCCAAATACCTGACGGTGCTGGACCAGAAGACCGAGCGGCTAAAATCATTGACCGATGACCTGTTTGAAGCAGCAAAAGCAACTAGTGGCAGCATATCAGTCCGCCTAGAGCAGCTGGAGGTAGGCTCCCTGCTCACCCAAGGCATGGCGGAATTAGCAGATAAACTTGAGGCCTCTGGGCTGGATTTCCGGCTCAACCTCCCACAGGAAAAGCTGTTCGTCCAAGCGGATGGTCGACTGCTCTGGCGGGTACTGGAGAACCTGCTACAGAACATCCTCAAATACTCCATGCCAGCTTCCCGAGTGTATATCGATGTACTGGAACATGGCACCCATGTGAGCATCACATTGAAAAACATCTCCGCCTCCCCTCTGAACATAGACGCCGGAGAGTTGATGGAGAGATTCACCCGAGGAGATCAATCACGACACACCGAAGGCTCCGGCTTGGGCCTGTCCATAGCCAAGAGTCTAACTGAACTCCAAGGGGGCAGATTCCAGGTCGAGATCGATGGCGACCTGTTCAAAGCAACAGTTACCCTACCCTCCCGCAATTTGGCGAGGTCCGCCCATTAGGGAGTACGGCTGATGCTTCTAGGACTCTGTCCTTGAAGTATCAGCCGTTTTCGCCCCACCGAAGACTTCTTTACATGGTACAATAGTGTCAACGAACAAGGTAGTACATACGGTGAAAATGACTGCCGGGAGGTGAAAACATGGACGAGGTACTAGGACAAATACTGCAGGAACTGAAGCTGCTCCGCGACGGGCAGGAACGAATCGAAGGCCGACTGGATCGAATGGAAGACCGCATAAGTCAACTCGAGGACAGAATGAGCCAGTTCGAAGGCCGAATGGGTCGAATGGAGGCCGATTTGAGCGAGGCGAAGACCGAGCTTAAGTCCGTAAGAGCACTCGGTCAGGCAACCTTAGAGCAAGCTGGCATGCTAACCGAATTTCGCACCGAGATGAAACACTTCCGCCAAGAGACCACAGAGCGTCTGGACAGGATTGAAAAGACGCTCGAGCAACACGGGAAGGTACTCGAGCGCCTAAGCTTCCGCTCGATAGAGCAGGAAGCAGACATATTGGCTATCAAACGTGCTAAATAGACGGATAATGTCAAGCACGCTTTCCATAGAGTCTGCTCTCTTCTGTCTCCGCGATCAGTTCCAAAGCTACAAAAAACGTCGCCGAGGCATAAAACCTCGGCGACATTTTGGTTTTCAGATGGTGGGCGCAACAGGGCTCGAACCTGTGACCTCTTGCGTGTGAAGCAAGCGCTCATCCCGACTGAGCTATGCGCCCGAAACTTGGTGCTTGTTTATTATAGCGCTGTCATAGGCCCTTTGCAAGCGTTGAAGCTGCTTGGCCACGCTCGCAACTCCTACTTCTGACTTCCAACATCTAACTTCTAGATACTGGTGGGCCCACTAGGACTCGAACCTAGGACCAATCGGTTATGAGCCGACCGCTCTGACCAACTGAGCTATGGGCCCAATAGGAATGGCTCCTCAGGTAGGACTCGAACCTACAACCTACCGGTTAACAGCCGGTTGCTCCACCATTGAGCTACTGAGGAACGCGCATTACTAATTATAAAGCAAAACCCATCACTCGTCAATATGACGCGATCACTCACGTAAAATGTTACCGAAAGGGGCCAAGCCCTTATCGAACGGGGCCAGAGGCACCCGTTATTCTAGAAAGTCTTTCAGGCGCTTGCTGCGGCTGGGATGGCGCAGCTTGCGCAACGCCTTAGCCTCAATTTGCCGAATGCGTTCGCGGGTGACGCCGAACTCTTGGCCCACTTCCTCTAGCGTGCGCGCCCGTCCGTCCTCAAGGCCGAAACGCAGCTTTAGAACCTTCTGCTCGCGGTCGGTCAATGTGGACAGCACATCCTCCAGTTGCTCCCGCAACAGCACAAAAGCTGCCGCATCTGCCGGGGCCATGGCATCCTCATCGGGAATGAAGTCGCCCAAGTGGCTATCTTCCTCTTCACCGATAGGCGTCTCCAAAGATACCGGCTCCTGAGCAATCTTCAGAATCTCATGTACCCTCTCCACCGGAATATCCATCTGCTCGGCCACTTCTTCGGGAGTCGGTTCGCGCCCCAACTCCTGCAACAATTGCCGGGATACACGAATAAGCTTGTTGATCGTCTCCACCATGTGCACCGGAATGCGAATGGTACGAGCCTGATCAGCGATAGCCCGCGTGATCGCCTGGCGTATCCACCAAGTGGCATAGGTGCTGAACTTAAAGCCCTTCTGGTAATCAAACTTTTCTACAGCCTTGATCAGTCCGAGATTGCCCTCTTGAATCAGATCAAGGAACTGCATCCCACGACCGACATACCGCTTCGCGATGCTGACTACCAGGCGCAAGTTAGCTTCCACCAGCTTTTTCTTGGCTTCTTCCTCGCCCTGCTCCATCCGCTTGGCCAGGTCAACCTCCTCCTCGGAGGACAACAAAGGTACCCGTCCAATCTCCTTCAGGTACATGCGGACAGGATCATCCAGGCGCACTCCATCGGGGACGGGGATCTCCTTCTCATCGCTGCTGTCGTCATCCTCATCCGAGCTGCTACCAGTCTCCTTGGCATCGCCGTCGGCCGCCTCTTGATCGTCATCGCGATCCGAGACGACTTCGATGCCCATCGAGGCGAGGCTTTCATAGATCTCATCGATCTGATCAGGACTGAGATCTACCTCCTGCAACGCATCCATGATCTCTTTGTAGGCGAGAACTCCCTGTTTCTTGCCCTTTTCTATCAATTCTCTAACTAGCTCTAGCTGCGCTTCTTTCTTGGTCAAGGAAAACCCCCCTCTAGCACGATCAGTGCCGCAAAACCTTTTGCTTCTCTATAAGTAACTGCAGTTGCTGCAATAGTCGCCGACGTTCTTCTACATCTTTCGCAGCGACCAGTTGGCCCTGAACACGGGCAATAGCCTGCCTAACGGCCATCAGCTTCAGTTTCTGCAGACAGTCTCGGGCAACGACCTCGGCAGGGGCGATTGTTTGATCCTCCACCAAGGCAATTTCTGCCAATCGTTGGCTTGCGGCGCTATCAGTAATCTGTTCCATCAGGCGTCCGACTTCTATAGCCCGGCCACTTTGAATCTGCTGCAACATCAAGGAAACCAACTGCCTATCGGCTGGGTGTGCATAGATGTCTTCCGCCTGCCAGGCCAGCAGGATCTCCTCCGCGCCGACCAGGTTTTGCAGCAACAACCCCAAAAGCGTGTTTTCGGCGACCAAACAACCTCTGGCGATAGGGTCTGCTGCTACCTCTCCACTACCCACCGGACTTTCATTAGTATTCCTGCTATTACCATTCCTATTCCGAGGGTTAGCCTTTGGATTCTGCTCATGTTTGGCCAGTTCAATCAGCACCGCATCGGCAGATACCTGCAATTCGTGGGCGATGCGCTCGGCATAGCTGCTCTTCAGCACCGCATTTTCCAGCTTGGCCAACTCAGCCGTGGCCCTAACTACAAACTTTGCTTTGCCATTGATGTCCTGCAGGTCGAACTGCTTGCGGAGCATGTCCAGCTTAAAGTCAAAAAAACTGCTTGCCTGACCCAACACCTGCTGACGAAAGTAATCGCTTCCCCGCTTGCGCAGACAATCGTCCGGATCCTCGTTCGCCGCCAGGACTGCCACCCGTACTTCCAGCGCGGCCTGCTGCAGGATGTCCCCAGCCCTCAAGGCTGCCTGCAATCCGGCTTCGTCCCCGTCATAGCAGATGACTACCTGCTTTGTATAGCGGCCCAGCAATCTGGCCTGCATCGGGGTGAAGGCGGTTCCGAGTGAAGCGACGGCATTGGAGATTCCATTTTGCCAAGCCGCCAAACAATCCATATAGCCTTCCATCAATACCGCCTGGCCGAGTTGAGTGATTGACCGATTAGCGCTGTACAGCCCGTACAATATCTTGCCCTTGCTAAACAACTGGTGCTCTGGCGAGTTAAGATACTTGGGGTGGCTATCATCCAGCACCCTGCCCCCAAAAGCTACCACCCGGCCCCGTTGATCAGCGATCGGAATGATCACCCGTCCCCGGAATCGATCGTAATACCCCTGGTTCTGCTGTCTGGGAACTGCTAAGCCGAGTCTTGCCAGGGCATCCAGCGGCACCTTGCTGCTTTCAGCCGCCCTGATCAGCCCGGACCAATCCGGCAGAGCATATCCCAGGCGGGCAGCCGTAATTAAGTCGTCAGAGAATCCGCGTCGCCGCCAGTAGCTACGGGCTATCGCTGCTTCTGGGGCTCTGAGCAGCTGTTCATGATAGATATCGGCTGCCCATTGACTAACTCGATAGAGTAACTTCTGGTGTCTCTGGCGTTCTTTTGCCTCCGGTGAAACAACGATATCTTCATCGATAGGAATATTGGCGCGCTCCGCCAGTGCCCGCACCGCCTCTGGAAAGGACAGTTTTTCGGTCTCCATCACAAAATTGAAAATGGTGCCGTGGGCATGGCAGCCAAAGCAGTAGTACATCTGCTTTGAGGGACTGACACTGAACGAGGGAGTCTTCTCTGAGTGAAAGGGGCACAAGCCCCATAGGTTCTGGCCCTTGCGTTGCAGTTGAACATGCCTACCGATTACTTCAGAAATGTCGCTGGCTTGCCGAACGCGCTCGATAAACTCCTCAGAAAACTGTGCGCGCATAACCCCTCTCCAGTCTTTATACTTGTGATCCCGACAAAGTGACAATCAAAACAGCAAACCTGGGTTAAGAAACTCTCTTCCCCATAGCAGCCCGCAGATCTTGTCGAATAGCCGGTGTGATATTATTCTTCACCAAGCGAGGTTTTCCTGCCTATCGATGACAGAATGCTGCTTGAGCCTGGGAAGCACAGCCAGCACAGGATCCTCAAAGTGTTATTAGTGTTGAGTTTTCGTCATCAGAAGGCTTTTTCCTGCCTGATTTCGCTATTCCACCCAGCAGGTATAAACATTTGTTCGAACTGCCCGATAATAAAGCGATCAGTCATCCCGGCGATGTAGTCTGCCACAGCGCGCTGGACGCCGTTGCGCTCAAGGCTGCGTTGATAGGGCACAGGCAACAAATGCACCTGCTGACAGAAACGGTGAAACAGCATCTCGATCACTTGCACCGCCTTGTTCTCGTCCCGCTTGGCCTCCGAACCGATGTAGACATTGGCAAACAACCAGTCTCGCAGCTCATCCATAGCTTCGGCAATCTCAGGAGACATGATGATCCGATCCTTGCCTTGGCTACTGACAATTACGTTCATGACCATACGATGTATGCGCTGGCTATGGGCGTGTCCTAACGTTCGCAGGCAACGCTCGGGCAGTTGCTCCATCTGGGGCAATCCCGCTCGCAATGCATCGTCCAGGTCGTGATTGATATAAGCGATGCGGTCTGACAACCGCACCACAGCCCCCTCCAGAGTGGCAGGCTGGCGGGGCCCCGTGTGGCAGAGGATTCCGTCGCGCACTTCCTCTGTTAGGTTCAGTCCTCGCTCATTTTCCAGATAATCCACCACACGCAGCGATTGCTCATTGTGACGAAAGCCTCCGTGGAGCAATCCATCTAAAGCATGTTCTCCCGCATGGCCAAAGGGGGTATGCCCCAAGTCGTGACCTAAGGAGATAGCTTCGGTCAGATCTTCGTTCAACTGTAACCCGCGGGCAATGGTGCGTGCTATTTGAGCTACCTCTAACGTATGGGTCAGTCGGGTACGATAGTGATCGCCTTCCGGGCGAATGAATACCTGGGTCTTATCTTTGAGACGGCGAAAGGCTTTGGAATGCAGGATACGATCCCGATCCCGTTGCCACGCCGTACGCACAGCGCATTCTTCTTCAGGCCATTGCCTGCCCAGACTGGATGATGCCTTCGCTGCATAGGGAGAAAGCCAAAT
The DNA here is from genome assembly GCA_964450265.1 of uncultured Clostridia bacterium. Taxonomy (GTDB): domain Bacteria; phylum Bacillota; class UBA994; order UBA5500; family UBA5500; genus JAEZJZ01. The sequence goes on along the minus strand of CAYVCY010000001.1, from coordinate 24,748 downwards.
CCTCTCCCTCTCCTCAGTAGCCTGCCTAATGATCACCTTTCGCCCTCCTTTATTCAAACAGTTCCCTAACTGTTGTTTTCTTCCTTGGAAGGCTTCCTACCTGCCTGGCCACGGCATTTCTTTTGCTGATCGCCATTGGGAGGCATAATACCCAATACTGCGCAGAGAGGACATACAGAAAGGGGCGTTTCCGCCCCTTTAGTCGCGATCCCGCCTAGCCAGCATCTCCATCACCTGACTTGCTGTCTCTTCTACGGCGCGCTTAGTGACATCGATGACCATGCAGCCGACCCTTTCCATAATCCGGCGACCATGTTCCAGCTCCTCATGGATTCGTTCGTCGCTGGCATAGTTGGCACTGGGTTGGAGGCCGAGCACCTTTAGCCTCTCCTGCCTAATCTGCTTTAGCTGCTGAGCGCTGATGGTTAAGCCAATCACCCGTTCGGGAGGTAGCATGAAGATCTCCTCAGGCGGATTCACTTCCGGTACCAGAGGCACATTGGCCACACGGTGGCCGCGATGGGCCAGATACATGCTCAGAGGGGTCTTAGAGGTGCGCGATACTCCGATCAGCACTACGTCAGCCTTCAGCAAGCCACGGGGATCTTTGCCGTCATCGTACTTGACGGCGAACTCCACCGCCTCTATTTCTCGAAAATACTCTTCATCCAACTGGTGCACTAACCCAGGCAGCAGCCTAGGAGTATCATTGGTCACCTGGCAAAACGCACCCAGCATCGGGCCCATGATATCCACACAAGGCACCTGATGGATAGCAGCCTGCATGTTGATGTAATCGCGCAGCTCGGGTGAAACCAGTGTGTGTACGATCAGTGCGGCGTGTTGGCTGGCCTGGGCGACAATCTGGTCCACCATCTCCTTAGCGGACACATAGGGAATACGCCGCATATCAAAGGATTGCTCCAAGAACTGACTGGCCGCTGCTCTAGCCACGCGATCGGCGGTCTCGCCTAATGAGTCTGAAACTACAAATACAATTGATTCCACAATTCACCCTCCCCAGCGAGTGTTTAAGTTTATTCGTGTCCCACACCGATTTCCACAAATAGACCGGTGATAGTCCGTAGGGAGACAGCCCCAACCACTTCCATCTTCCCTTCGGAGCTAGCCGATTTAACCACAGGCAAGGTAGTCACCCGATGGCTGATCAGCTTACGGGCCGCCTGCAGAGCGGTCTCATCCACAGTGACATAGACCACATTTGCCAGCCGGGTCATCACCACTCCCACAGGCACTCTTTCCAGGGCAAGGTTGCCCATGCTATGTTTGAGCAGATCGCTCCGCGAGACCACCCCCGCTAGCCAACCCTGCCCGTCGACCACGAACAGTGTTCCCACGTCTTCCAGGAACATGCTGACGATGGCATCGTAAATGGCTAGATCCTCGCTGACCACCACCGGGAGCGCGTAAATCTCTCTCACCTTCGTCTGTCTCAGTCGCTCTGCGGCGAAGAAGCTGCTACTTCTGCCTGAATAGGTGTAACCCACTCGCGGCCGAGCAGTCAGCAATCCGGCCATAGTGAGAATCGCAAGATCTGGTCGTAGTGCAGCCCTAGTCACATTGAGATGATTGGCCAGCTCTTCGCCGGTGATTGGCCCTCCGTCCTTCGCTAACTCAAGAATCTGCTTCTGACGCGGACTGAGTTCGATCTGCTTCACCCCCTTCGAACAATAGGGTATGTTGTTCTGCAATTGAGTATATACACCATCTGCCGCCACACTTCCTGCTTAGGCAAACAAAGGGGCCTGCCGGGGCAGGCCCTTGGCTATTCGATCGGGTCAGAGGGCACGGAGTCTTCCGCTGGTTGTTCGTCTGTCACCCTTTCAATTTCCACCGTACACCGGGTGATCAAAGCGGCGATCACACCGACGGCTGCCAGCTTAGGTGCCAACAGTGTCCCTAGGGCACCGGCAGTCACCGGAAACTCAATCAACACCTGATCGTTATGCAGCACGCGGATACGGCGCACATTGCCCTCTTGGATCACCTTTTTCACCGCATCCACCAATTCGCTGCCGCGGAGCTGAGCATGCTCCCTCCAGGTGCTGGAGGATTTCTGTTCCTCCAGATAGATGATCGCATCCACTACATCGTCCCCGCAATGTTCCAAAGCTTCTTTTGCCTCTCGGTAGCTCACCCCGGTTCGTTCGCGCAACAGATCGATTTGTTCCAGAGTTGGCATCACAAAACCTCCAATCAAGATATTTCCACCCAACGGCCCAAAACAACATCTAAACGTCTAGTGGCCAGCCCCCCGCATGTCATTGAGGAATCGATATGACTTGGGCCTTGCATCCAACTGGTAGAAGGTGAACTGCTCCAGTGCGCGACATAAGGACAACAGAATTGTGGATTTGGCTTGCACAGGGTCAGGCTGGTCCTCCTCCCAGAGCGTCCATGACAGTAGATTGAACAGAGCGATAGCCTCACCAGTCAACGCAAAAGATCCTGCTTTACCTGCACATCGCCTGCAGACCAAACCGCCGGCGGCAGCATCCAGCGCGACCAGGGGGTGTTCCTGTGACTGGCAGACGCTGCAAGTGTCTCTGCTCGGTGCCAACCCTGACAGGTGCAGCAACTGCAAGAGAAATCGACAGAGGACCAACTCCGGCTGCGAAGCAATCTCCAATTGCTGCAGACTCTGGCCGAGCAAACTCAAGAACTCCGATTGACCGGGACCATCCACGGTAGCAGAATCCACCAATTCGGTCATGAACAGACCGATGGCCATCCGGTCCAACTGTTCCCTCAGCCGGCGATGGCTGGTGTTGATTTGAGCCTGATTCAGCGTATGCAGATTGCGTCCCAGGTGAACGCTGGCTGCAATTTCTGTAAAGGGACTGGCCACGGCAGTGAACCGTCCCCCAGGGCGCTTCGCCCCTTTGGCTACTACTCTGATCTTGCCCATCTCGGCCGTCAGCAGCACGATGATGCGATCCTTTTCGCCTAAGTCATAACAATGCAGCACGATGCCGCTTACATTCGCCTGAGCCACCGGCATCCCTCCCAGCTATAGCAGCGGGGCAATGATCTTGATGCCGGCACTAGCGCCCAAACGGTTGGCACCGGCCGCAATCATCCGCTGTGCCGTCTGCAAGTCGGAGATTCCACCGGCGGCCTTGACCCCCAGTGACTCACCCACCACAGACCGCATCAGACGCACATCTGCTACTGTAGCTCCCGCAGTGGAGAAGCCGGTTGAGGTCTTCACAAAATGAGCGCCAGCACTTACCGCTGCCAGACAAGACTGCCGCTTCTCATCGTCCGTCAGCAACGCGGTCTCGATGATCACCTTTACAATTGCACCTTGCGCCGCTGCCACCACTTGACGAATATCTTCCTCCACCTGCGACCACAGCCCGGCCTTAGCACATCCTATGTTTTGCACCATGTCTATCTCCTTGGCACCGTCGGCGACCGCCTGGGCCGCTTCTGCTGCCTTGATGGACGTGCTCATGGCGCCCAGCGGGAAGCCCACGACCGCAGCGACCGGGATTTCGCTCAACCTCGCCGCCAGAGTGACATTGCTCCCGTTGACACAGACGCTGGCAAAATGATGCTCATTTCCTTCGCGACACAACTGCTCTATCTGTTCCGGTGTGGCAGTAGGTTTCAGTAATGTGTGGTCGATCATCGCGGCCAGTTCCTGCCCCTTCATGCTGATCATCTCCTCCCCTTCCGACCAAACTCTTCATACCCCACCTGACGCAGCCCTTGTAGCTGATTGCGCCAGTCCTTGCGCGTCTTCACCCACAAGTCCAGGTAGATACGCGAGCCAAGCAGCTTTTCGATATCAGTGCGGGCAGCTTCGCCCACCGCCCGGAGCATGGCACCACCCTTGCCGACGATAATGCCTTTTTGCGACTCCCGTTCCACATAGACGGTAGCCCGCACATAGACCAGATGATCGTCCCGCTCCCGCATCTCCTCCACCACAACCGCTACCGCATGGGGAACCTCGTCATGGGTGAGCTGCAAAATCTTCTCCCTGACCAGCTCGGCCACGATAAAACGTTCCGGCTGATCGACAACCATGTCCTCTGGATAGTACTGGGGACCCTCTGGCATCCGTTGCACCGCCTGCTGGCGCAGGTATTCAAGATTATAGCCGGTAAGTGCGGAAACATGAATCACGCCAGACGCCTGCGGCAGCAACTCCTGCCACGCCGTCTCCAGTTTCACCAACTGCTGTCCCTGCACCAAATCCACCTTGTTGATCACCAGCAGAATGGGGGTCTTCACTGACCGCAGGCTCTCGGCCACAAATCGATCGCCTGGCCCCGGCAGATCTTCGGCCTCTACCATGAAGAGAATCAAGTCCACTTCCTGCAGCGTGTCCATCGCTATCCTGACCATGCCCTCTCCCAGCAGCGACTTAGGCTTATGGATGCCAGGAGTATCGATGAACACCACCTGATAATCATCACCGGTGAGAATGCAGTGAATACGATTTCGGGTGGTTTGAGGCTTATCGCTGACAATCAGCACTTTCTCTCCCAGCAGAGCGTTCAGCAGCGTTGACTTCCCGACGTTAGGACGGCCGATTACGGTCACAAAACCCGATCTATAGCTCATAACCGATTACCCTCCTCAAGCGACTGTGGGCCAAAGGGATGCGGAAATAGCTCTCCGAAAGTCAAATCCAGCCGCTGACCTTGGCTCGAGACGATGAACACAGGCAGGCTAGCGTCACCCCATTCAGCGATGAACTGTCGACAGGCACCGCAAGGCATGGCTGGCAGCTCGCCTCCTCCAGCAATCGCCAGAGCACGAAAACTACGCTCTCCAGCTGCGACAGCACAGGAGATAGCCACCCTTTCGGCGCAGATACTCAACCCATAGGATGCGTTCTCCACGTTGCAGCCGCTATAGATGCGTCCAGAAGCAGCCAGCACCGCTGCCCCTACCTGATAATTGGAATAAGGAGCATATGCCCTCTCTCTGGCTGCAGTTGCCGCCTGAATTATGGCTTCTTCATTCATCCACTGCACCTCCTAGTGCCTACCAGCAACACCCCAGATGTTGCCGTTATGGCGAATCTTTCTGTCGAAAGATTCGCCTTAGTGATTGTTGCTTTTGCCCTAATTATGGCGTCTTCTTGCTGGCAGGCAGCTCCAAGTCATCATATGGCTCCACAGTCATCTCAATCCCGCGCACTGCCTTGTAGGTGTTAGCAATCAAGTCCAGACTGCTGCGCAGCACGTTAGGGTTACCCACGGCTGCGATCACCACCGGGTTAACCTCGATCTGCTGTTGGTTGACTAGAACAACCGCTCCGGCGCAACGTATCGACCAGTTGGCTGTAAGTCTGACCCCACCCACTGAAACACCGACAGCACCGGCCGAATACAGTTCGTTGACAATATCTCGAATATCAGCATCATGTACGATGTAATCATTAGTATAACCGCCAGGGGCATCAAACACCTCTACCACCACCCCGGATCCGCTGAGAGACCGAAGACCAGACAACTGATGGACCTGATGTAGTTCCGCCTGCAGCGCCTGCACCTCCCGTTGCAGCAGCTGCACATTATCATACAAAGTACGGTAGTTAACCACCCTGGCCTTGCCATTGCTCACCTCGACTACGATAGCCTCAAAGGGCGTATTGAACAAGGAATTGGCCTGGAGGGCTTCCACGGTAGTTTCACCTAACACTCCAGCCTCGTCGACGATGATCAAGCCAGAGGCTTCGTCGTAACTGATAGAGATGTTGAACTTACCATCGACCTGCGGGATACCGGGATCGGCATTGACTATTGTCTCCAACAGTGTGCGCCGCTTGCCATCTTGCTCCATGTTCAGGATCTCCTTAGCCTCGGAGCCTCCCTTCATCAGTACTTGGGCCAGTTCATCCAGAGTACGTGCTCTGGCCACATCGTACTGAAAGCGGGCAATCAAATCTAGCACCGTGGGCAGCGATGCCAAGCCTTGATCGACGGCCGATCGTTCGATTTGGCTGACCAAAGCTAACGCCCCCTGTTTTGCGGTATCCAGTTGGTTGATCTCCCCTGGCAAGCGAAACAGGTTCAAAGAGCGGCCTAATACCAACGTATTGCTCGCTATTAGCAGGACTAATAAAACCAGCAATAGCGTTTGGTTTCCTGTCCGCCGTTCGGTCACCGTCTTGCGCAAGTGCACTCCCCCCCAATCCTCTCGTGGAACCGGGGAACTGGCATTACTGTACTGTTCTTCGGAACCCGTACAGAGTACCTGTCCCCACTATCCCACATCTAGCAACACCTATTATCATATACGCAGCTGCCCCGGACATGTTCCCTAGCGCTACACGGAGTTGGCCGATCAGCGGAGCTGTTGCCAAAACCATAACCAGAAAACGGCTTCCGCCGGAAGTCTAGCTAGAAATGGCACCGGCGGCCAACCTGATGCCCGCGCCCACATAGCAAGAGACAACAATGTTAACCCAGTAATCAGCGGTAGGCTGGGCCATGCAACAAACAGCCGCGCCCATAATGGGACTGCTGCTAGTGACAAGCAAAGCAAACGGCGTTCTGCGCCGTTGGCCCGGAACCAAAGGTCCGCCTGCAGCACTCCTGCCGAGATAGCGATGCCCACAGCCATGGGAGCAGACAACCGAGCTACAGAGTCCCGCGCTGCCATTAACCAAGGTGCCAGGGACGGCGCGAAGATCAGGTTGCCTAGCGCTAAAGCGGCCAAGGCGGTGATCAGAACCGCCCCGGCCGCCACATCCTTGGCCATGCGGGCCAATTCAGCGTACCCGGGCGACGCCAAATCAACCACGTACTCCACGGCTGTATTGATAATCTCCATAGCTACCACCAAAGTAATTGCCACGGTCAGCAATCCCCATTGCCAAGGGGAAATTCCAAACCACCAACCGGAAAACAAGACTGATACGGTGGCCAGCAGGTGGAAGCGAAAGTTGCGCTGGCAGAAAGCAAGCCACAAACCACGTCCGGCATACCGGAAGCTGCTCGCCAGAGGGTGCGGCTGGCGCTGGTTATCGTTCAATTCCGATCGCCCGTAACACAGCCGTCTGCCGATCACGCATCTCACCTTCAAATTGCTGATCGTGATCATACCCTAAGAGATGCAGTAACCCGTGCACCAACAAGAATGCCAGCTCCCGTTCCAATGAATGCTGGTATCTATCCGCTTGTTCCACCGCTCTCTGCAGGCTGATCACAATATCTCCTAAAACGACCGTATCGCCGACATCGATCAGCTCCTCCCCCTCCAATTGAGAGAAAGAGAGCACGTCTGTGGAAGCATCCACCTGGCGATATTGACGATTCAGCTGACGGATGGTCTCATCATCAGCCAATACCACGCTCACTTCTACCTCGGTCGGCAACTGCAACCAAGCGATTGCCTTGCCGAGGGTCTGCTCGCACAGCTGCAGTAGCTGGTCGGAGCAGGCGACTGAGTCCTGATCATTTTGAATCAAGATCATCTACTTTCACCTTCTCGCCGTCAGGCAACTTTTCGGGATACTCAATTCGTTTATGGAAGATCCCACTCAAGATATGCACAAAGGCTGTTCCAACCTGGTCCAGTTGTCGCAAGGTAATATCGCATTCGTCCAGCTGTCCGTCATTCAACCTCTCCTTGATAATCTTTCGCACCAGACTATCTATTCGCCCGGGGGTCGGCTGTGACAAGGAACGTACAGCAGCTTCCACCGAGTCAGCCAACATGATGATCGCGGCTTCTTTGGTCCTGGGGGTCGGTCCTGGATAACGGTAATCCTCTTCGTTCACGTCGCAGTTCTCTTTCGCCTTGTGGAAAAAATACCCGACCAGGGTGGTGCCATGATGCTGCTGCACTATATCAGCCAACACTTCTGGCAGCTTATTCTCCCTGACCAACTCCACCCCATCCTTGACATGGGAAGTGATCACCAAGGCGCTCAGGGACGGCGGATACTTATCGTGAGGATTCTCCATCATAAATTGATTCTCGATGAAAAAGTAGGGGCGTTTGATCTTGCCCACATCATGGTAATAGGCACCTACCCGTGCTAGCAGCCCATTGCCTCCCACCGCCTCGGCGGCAGCCTCCGCCAGGTTAGCGACGATGATACTGTGGTTGTAGGTACCGGGTGCTTCCACCAACAGACGCCTGAGCAGCGGATGGGTTGGGTTGGACAGCTCTAGTAACTTGATCGTGGAAGCAATTCCAAAAGGGCGCTCCAGAAAAGGAAGGACGCCAAACCCCAAGATAGCGGAAAGGACGCCTCCGGCGGCGGCTCCCATCACGTCACCCAGCAGCTCTCTCCAACCGGTGCCGAGCAGTAGCCCAAAGGCTACCGTAGCCAGGCTGGCGATGCCGGCGATCACTGCCCCTGCCCGCACCAAATCAAACCGCTGATGCATCCTGGATACGCCGAACGCTCCCGCCATGCCACCAGCCAGGCTTACCCCAAAGGTGGCGAGTTCAAAACCCGACAAAGCAGTAGCAATCAAGGCCATGCTCACGCTGGCCACCGCGCCCAGCCGAGGGCCAATCAGCACAGCGATCAGAATACTGGCCATGGCCACCGGCAGCATAAAGCCAGAAAGCGCTGCACTCACCCGACAGATTATCCCGGTGAGCAAGAGAATCAGACCGATCAGGATCAACTGCTTACTGTCACGCCAGACGTCCGGCCTAAACAGCCACAAGTAAAAGAAGATGGGCAATAAAGCCACCAGCATGAAAGCGAAGGAACCTGCGGCCAGCATCCAGTTCAAGGCTGGTCGTAGCAGACCAAGATCTTCCAGCAGACGGATTTCTCTTTCGGTGGCGATTTCCCCTTGGCCGACGATCTTTTGCCCTTTCTGTACCCGTACCGGCAGCACCCGGGACTCAGCCTCCTGGCGCAATTGATCCGTGGCTAAGGCGTTGTAAAGCATGTTCGGCCTAAGTAGCTGGATACCGATCTGGCGCAGCAGGCTTTTTTGACCTTCGCTGATGTACAGCCGATCTATATCCCGCTGCAGCTGCTCTTCCGAAGAGGCTAGCGCCTCTGCCTTGATCCCTCGGGCATACGCCTCTCCCAGCAACTGGTTCAGCATTCCGGCCAGCTGACGGTTGGCGTCGCTGCCCAGGCCCAGCCCCAGCCGCACAAGGTCGTCGGGTAGATCGACAGACAGTTGCGGACGGATCAGCTCCAACCGTTCTTCAGCTGTTTCTGCAGCTTCAAACACGCTCAGAAACAGGCCAAAGATCTCATCCACTTCATCACTGGTTAAGATGGGGACATTAGGATCCTGTTCGAAAATATCCTTCACACTCTGCCTGGCTTGTTCCTTCAACTTCTCCGTGGTGTACTGATCTTCCACGGTGCGCGGCGCGCCGATATACCGCGGGCTGGCTTGTCCAACCTCCAACTGTACCGATTCGGGGAGCAGACTAAGGAACAGCAGGACCGAGAGCACAGCATAGACTACAACCAGCAACGAAGCCCGGCGCAGACCCGGCTTTCGCCAGACGCGACGGGTCAGCCGAATATCCGCTGTTCTTTTCGCCATGCCAACCCCTCCTCCACTATATCTTATCGCACTCTATCTACTGGATCTTCTACTGGCAACCTCATAGGCTTTAATGATCCTCTGCACCAGCGCGTGCCGGACAACATCCTGTTCGGTAAAATAGGCAAAACCAATCCCCTTCACCTTGCCCAGCACTCTGCGCGCATCCTGAAGTCCGCTCACCTTCCCTCGCGGCAGGTCGATCTGCGTGACATCACCGGTAACCACCGCCTTGGAACCGAAGCCAAGGCGCGTAAGAAACATCTTCATCTGTTCCGGAGTGGAGTTCTGTGCTTCGTCTAGGATGATGTAGGCATCATCCAAAGTACGTCCGCGCATATACGCCAGAGGCGCTACTTCAATAATCCCCCGTTCCACGTGTTTCTGATAGTTGTCTTGCCCCATAATATCGAACAAGGCATCATAAAGCGGGCGCAGATAAGGGTCTACCTTCTCCTGCAAATCCCCTGGCAAGAAGCCCAGCTTTTCACCGGCTTCCACCGCTGGCCGAGTGAGGACCAAACGGCTGACCTCCCGGTTGCGCAGAGCAGCTACGGCCACCGCCATGGCCAGATACGTCTTACCAGTCCCGGCTGGACCGATGGCAAACACGATGTCGTTTTGCTTCAGCTGCTGCACGTACTGCTTCTGACCCTTGGTCTTCGGCCTCACTTGCTTTCCGCGGGAAGTGGTGATGATCGTGTCGGAATAGATCTCCTCAAGATTGGGGTCTTGTCCATCCTCGATCAACCTCAAGGCATAGGTCACTTCCCGGATGCCGATCGGCGTACCCCTTCTGTACAATTCCAAAAGGCGGGTCAGCAGGGACTCCACCTTGGTCACTTCCGCGGGTGCTCCAGTGATGGTCAGTTCCCCACCGCGCACACCGATGTTCACCGGAATCGCCGACTCAATAGCCTGCAGATTTTCGTCATGACGCCCGAGGATGGATTGGGCTTCTTCAATATCTCTGATCAAAACTTGCTTAGTCTGCTGTTCAAGCTGCGAATTCAACTACTGGTTTCCTCCTTGTCCGGGGGGGACGCTTATTTCCACAAATCCCCCGATAGCCTCGGTGGTTTCTATGACCAGGCGAACCTGGACGGTATTCTGATCGGAGAGCAGCTCGGTTTGGATGATCTGGTCTGCTATCGTCACATCATCCGGCAACTGTTCCAGAGCTGACTGTCGGGCTATCTCCAGGGCTTCTGACTGAGCCTCGGCAAAGCTGACTTGCTCGTATTCTTCCACCAGTTCCGAATAAGTCTCTACAATATGTTCTACAGGCGCACCAAGATTCCTCCAAATTAAGGGGACAGACTGCTGTTCCACTTCATAAAGGTCAAAAGGGATCTCCGTAGCACCTCTTAGCATCAGTGCCCGCCCTCCGATGATCAGCACATCTCGAATATAAGTGTTCCCTGTAGGCCGGCGGCTCAGACGCCTGAGGGCACTGACCCCATTGCCTTCGTACCAGACACGGGCAGTGACTATTCCTTCCGCATGGACATATCGCATTTCAGTATCATCCTCAACCCGAAAACAGCCATTGATCAGAACCTGGCCTGGCTGCACGGTATCGCCGGCTTTCACCGCGGCTTGACCATTCATGGGCACGATCTTGTTGATCACCCCGCCCTTTAGCGCAACCACATCGCCTGCTGGTTTCGGCTGCACGGCGACCAATTTCTTTTCCACCACTTCTATTGTAGCACGAGAACCTCTCAGTTCTACACCTGCCCATGAGAGTTCTGGTACCAACAACACCAATTCCCGCGATAGCTCCGAGGATAGCAAGTGGTTGCGCCAAGCGCCCGGCCGCACACCCAACTGCGCCGCAGCCTGCAACACGATGGACGGAGACAGATCCTCGGTCCCCGTTACTTCCACAAACCAAATTACCGAGCCCATCAGGTAGAGACCGAAAATGAACAGCAGGGCCCCGGCAGTAAATGCGGAGCGCTGCCAGAGCTTCTGCACCAGGAATGGTAAACCTCGTCGCTTAATGATGCGCACCCTCACGCCCGACTTCCTCACCACCGGCCGCATGCGGCGAAAACCGCTGATGCTGGTCTTTCCTACAACCACGCCATTCCTGGTGGTATAGATATCCCAGATAGGGATGCCTTGCTGGAGGCATAGGTTGATCAGTCGCTCGACCCTAGCCCCGATAAAACTGATGGCTAGATAGCCCGAGAATAGCGCCATCAAACGGCTCACCAGCATCTGTTATCCCTCCTCGCCTTAAGCCCCGTCAGTTAGCATAAGCAACCTCACTGATCAATCCATCGATCACTATTTCTTCCGCCACTATAGAGCGAATCTGCAGCCTCTGTCCTTTCACGATCAGCTCCCCCTTGGCTACGGCCACGCAAACACGGCTGGCTGAGTACTCGATCACCCCCCGGTGATTTTCCAGAGTTAGCTGAATGTTGCCGACCATCGTAACCCGAGGCAAGTTTAAGATCAGATCCTTGGGAAGCTCAAAGACGTCGGTGAGCAGACCCTGGAACGCATTTTTGGTGGCACCTTTCAAAGCCGGCTTTTCCTTGGACATCCCATCTCCCCCTACTGCTCTTCTCTTACAGATCTATGCCGGTTGTCCAGTCAAAAGACGCAGAGGATAGGCGTGGGGACAGTGGGTTGTCGCCCACAGCCCCGTTCTCCCCCAGTCACTTCGTGACAGCCCCCTCGCAGAGGGGCCAAGACTTGCCTCCCTCTGATGAGGGAGGTGGCATGGCGATGGCCATGACGGAGGGAGAGAACGCACTCGCCCGGTCGCTGGCGCGACAGGGGTGTGGGACAGTGGGACAGGTACTCTGTCCCGTTCCGAAGAGCGGTACAGAGTACCCGTCCCCCAGTCCCACAGCAGTATCCGTCCCCCAGCCCCACCGTAGGGCCAGGCCCTCCGTCCCACAGCATGAAAAACGGCATAGTCGCAAAATACGACCATGCCGCTGGTTCCAGAGACCAAGAATGCTATTGACCGCACTGAGAAGCGGTGCCATTTTACTCAGCAGGTTTGTGCAACCGGCTAACCCTGCCATCTAAATGGGGCGGCAGTCGCCTACCGGCGCCCGTTAACACCGTACTAATAGAAACGGCGCTTCTTCTTCTTGGCTGCCTCCGCCTTTTTCTTCTTCTTCACGCTAGGCTTTTCATAGTGCTCACGCCTCCTAGCCTCGGAAAGCACACCAGAGCGTTGACATTGACGTTTAAAACGGCGCAATGCGCTGTCTAAAGACTCGTCTTTTCGGACCCTTACTTCGGCCACTCAGTTCTCCCTCCCTCCGCCATGTGGAAGATGCTCGGAGTTTTGCTGTCTCTAACACTGTGACTCGGATTAGGCACAGGGTAAGGTTCAATCACTAAGGCAAATCTTTCGCAGAAAGAATGCCCACTAAGGCGAGTCTTTCGACAGAAAGCAGGCCTTTGCCTGCAGCACTGAAGTGTTGCTGTGAATTGAACCTCCTGCAATTATATCCCTGGGGCTAGCCACTGTCAACCGAGAGCCGGCAGTTCAGCCAGCGATCGGCCACCGATCACATGCACGTGCAGATGCGGCACAACCTGTCCGCCCTCCTTGCCCACGTTGATCGCTACCCGATAGCCACCGAGTCCCTCATCTTTGGCCACTCTGTTAGCCTGCAGCAATAGCTTGCCCAGCAAAGACTGGTCGTCTTCTGCAGCCTCTGCCAGGGACTGGATGTGTCGCTTGGGGATGACTAGAATGTGCACCGGTGCAACCGGGTTGATGTCGCGGAAGGCCATGATCGTATCATCTTCAAACAGTACCTCCGCTGGCACCTGCTTGGCCAGAATCTTGCAGAAAATGCAATCAGCCATTCACTCACCCCCTTATAAATAAATATTCTACAGGCAATAGCTATCCTCCTGCCTATCCGGACAATTGCTCAGCCAGAGAATCTGCATTCCCCGCTACACTCGGGATGACCGGTAGAAGGGGCGTTCTGAGCCTTCCGTTCTCTTGTCAATACTGAGCGCAACGAAGAACCCAGCTTCCTCGTTGCACTCGGAATGACAAGGAAGAAGGGCATTATGAGCGCAGCGGAGAATCTGGCAGTTCTGCAAGAACACCACTGCCACGGAGATCGGTGACACGGGCCGGATGAATCCGATTTTGCAGCTGCTGCTCGCTATGAGTGCTGACCTGCACATAGGTATCGGTGTGTCCTGTCCACACTCCATCCTGCTCAAATTCCCAGAGCACATCCACCGTCCGTCCCAATAGCCTCCGGGCATAGTCCTCCGCTAATCTCTCCCCGATGCCGATCAACAAGCGGCTGCGCCGTTCTTTCTCGGCAGCAGAAATTTGATTTGGCAGAGTGGCGGCTGGCGTTCCTGGACGACGAGAGTAACGGAAGACATGTAAGCGGCTAAAACCGATTTCCTGTACAAAATCGCAGGTGCGAAAGAACTGCTCCTCGGTCTCGCCAGGGAAACCGACGATTACATCGGTGGTAACAGCTATCTCTGGCACGTACGAGCGCACCAAAGAGATCACCTGCCTATAGTCATCAATGCTGTAGCGCCTGTGCATTGCTTGCAGCATGGGATCGGATCCTGCCTGCAGTGGGATATGGAGATGGCGACAGAATGACTGGTGTTGGCGCATCAGGTGCAGGAGTCCTGGGGTAATCTCGTTAGGTTCGGTGGAACTAAGCCTCAGCCGGGTTAACCCAGGCAGGGCAAGCACCTGGCGCACTAGATCGGCCAAATCCATCGCTGGCTGCAGGTCCCGCCCATAACTGCCCAAGTGAATGCCAGTGAGAACGATTTCCAAGAAACCTTCAGCTATCCGCAGCTTGGCTTCATCCAGGACACTTTCCAAAGGGCGGCTGCGTTCAGGACCGCGGGCATAAGGGATGATGCAATAGGCGCAGAACTGGCGACAGCCGTCTTGAACCTTCAGCGTCGCCCGAGTGCGCAGTGTGTCCTGCCCAGCAGCAATATGGGAAAATTCGGTTGAATCACTCCAGGAAGAGACAGTCACCAGTGGCTGGTTAGCCCGATTAGCCTCGTCCACCAGATCGACAATCCTGTGCTTGTCATTGTTGCCGACGATCAGATCAATCTCGCTGAGGCTGGCCAGCTGTTCTTCTGCAGCAACCTGCGGATAGCAACCGACCATTACGGTGAGGGCTTCCTGGCTGTGTTCGCGGGCACGGCGCACCATCTGCCTCGATTTTCGCTCCGCTTGCAGGGTGACGGCACAGGTGTTGACGATATAGATATCGGCTACTTCCGAAAAGTCCACTACATCGTAGCCTGCTTGCCGAAAGAGATGGGCCATGGCAGCTGTCTCCCCTTGATTCACTTTGCAGCCTAATGTATGAAAAGCTACCTTTAACATACCGTCCGCCCCCCCAAGTCGCCCCACCGATACTGCAATACGGCGAGTAACACCAAGGCCGCTGTCTCTGTGCGCAGAATGCGTGGCCCCAAGCTCACACCATGAAAACCGAGCTCGCCCAGGTGCTCCACCTCGTCCTCACTCAGCCCTCCCTCTGGCCCAACAACCAGATCAACCGCACTGGGCTGGCGCTCGGCCAGCAGATCGGCGAGAGGTTGGGCAGATAGCTCCCACGCCACTAGACGCAGACGATCTGTGCGCACCGGTAGCTGCTCCAGCGACATGGGTTTGCGGATGGTGGGCACCACCAAACGGCGGCTTTGCTTGGCCGCCTCCTCGGCTATGCGCTGCCATCGCCTCAGCCTCTGGCCACCGGAAGAATCCTTCCACTTAACCACCACTCGATCGCTCAGCAGCGGGACGACTTCCTTCACGCCCAATTCGGTAGCTTTTTGAACAATCAGCTCCATCTTGTCCCCTTTAGGCAAAGCCTGGTACAAGTATATCTCCAGCGGAGACTCGCTATCCGGCAGCTGCCGACCCAGCCTAGCCGTCACAGTCTCGGCGCTCACCGCGAGCAGTTCCGCCTGATAGGCCTGCCCGGCAAGCACTACCTCGATCAGTTCACCAGGGCGCATGCGCAGTGCACGGGCGATATGCCTGGCGTCCTCTGCAGAAATTGTCACTTCAGCTGATACTGCCACTCCTGGCAGAAAAAAACGGGCCATGGCCCGTTCACCTCCGTTTACAGGTTAATGCCACCCAGTCACCAGAGCGCCGTTCCTCGGAGACCGTGTAACCGTGAGCATCGAGGATCTGCAGCACCGGCGGCAACTTCTCCTCGATGATCCCAGAAGCGATAAAAACGCCTGCTGGCTTTAGGTGAGCAGTCAGGCTCGGGATCAGGTCGATAATTACCCGGGCAATAATGTTGGCCACAATCAGATCGGCCTTGCCCCAAGCCGCACTGAGCAAGTTGCTTTCGCGAGCCGATACCCGATCCTCCACCCCATTTAGCGCCACATTTTCAGCTGCTACCTTGATAGCCATCGGATCATAATCCAAGGACTGCACCTCGGCAGCACCCAGTTTGGCAGCAGCGATAGAGAGGATGCCTGAACCGCATCCCACATCGATCACTTGCTCACCCCCACGGATCAACGACTCTAGTATCTCCAGACACATCACTGTCGTGGGATGCGTGCCGGTGCCAAAAGCCATTCCGGGATCCAGTTCCAGCACCAGCCTTCCGTCTGGCGCCACCTCTTCCCAGGTAGGCTTGATCAACAGATTCCGTCCCAATTGGATCGGCCGATAGAACGCTTTCCAAGCGCTGCCCCAATCGGCGTCTTCCACTTCCTGCAGGGTAATCTCCGCCGGGCTGGGATCCAGATCAAAATCCGCTAAGGCGGCCACCGACTGGCGAATGGAATCGATCTTTTCCGGCAGGGACTGATCGATGGGCAGATAGGCGACTAAGCGAACCTCCTCCAGAGGGAAATTGTCTTCCGGAAGATCGCTATAGTCTTCCACATCGGCCTCTAAGACTGCTGGTATCGCATCCTCAATCACGAGGCCATCTGCCCCGCTCTGATAGAGTATGTCGGCAGCTGCTTCCTTCGCTTCCTGCGAGGTGGTGACTGCGATCTCCATCCACTTCACTCTAGTCAGCCCCCTTAATCGTTCTTGCCAAAGACATCCCTTACTTTGCCTAAGAAACCCTTGTCTTCCGACACCTCTTCACCCATGCTCTCTGCCAAAGCCCGCATCAGTTCCCGCTGCTTACTGGACAGCTTGCGCGGTGTTTCCACGGTGGTTCTGATCAGCAAGTCGCCGCGATAGGTGCCTCCTAATCGTGGCACCCCCCGCCCTTTGATGCGCAGTATGGTGCCGGTCTGAGTCCCGGCAGGAACAGTCAGGTCCTGCAGATCCCCATCCAGCGTTTCCACTTTCACCGTTCCGCCGAGAGTAGCTTTGGGGAAGCTGATGGTCTGATTAGCGATCAGATCGAGGCCTTCACGGGTGAAGCGATGATGCGGTCGCACCCTGACAAAGACAAACAGATCGCCCGGCGGACCTCCCCGTTGTCCGGCCTCTCCCTCGCCGGCCAAACGCAGGCGAGACCCATCGTTCACCCCCGCCGGCACCTTAATGGTCACCTTCCGGTTACGACGCACAGTGCCGCGACCGGCACATTGCTTACAAGGTTGCTCTATATAGCTGCCACTGCCACCGCAGCGACTACAGGTGCGGGCGGTCATAATGCGACCAAAAGGCGTGTTCTGGGCGTACTGTACCTGTCCGGTGCCGTGACAATCGGGACAGGTCTTCGGGCTGGTCCCCGGCTCAGCCCCTGTGCCTTGGCAAGCAGTGCAAGCCTCTGTCCGCGGGAGTTCCAGCTCTACTGAGCGCCCAAATACCGAATCGTAGAAATCAACTTCCATCTGGTAGCTGATATCCGCTCCCCGCTCGGGGCCCCTCTGGCGGCTGCGCCGTCCGCCGCCAAAGCCGCCGCCAAACATCATCTCCAAGATATCATCCAGACCACCGCCGCCAAAGCCGGAGAAATCGAAGCCCTGACCGGGATCGAAACCTTGCTGATCGAAGGCCGCATGACCCATCTGGTCATACTGAGCCCGCTTCTCTGCGTCACTCAGCACCTGATAAGCTTCGGTCGCTTCCTTGAACTTCTCTACCGCTTGCGGGTCGTCCTTGTTAGCGTCCGGATGGTATTTATGGGCGGCCTTCCGATACGCTTTCTTGATATCGTCGTCGCTGGCGTCCTTAGGGACACCCAGCACTTCATAATAATCTCTCTTCGCCAAAGGTCGCTCCCCCCTGAATAAAGCAGGGGGGGTTAGTCAGCTAACCCCCACCGCATCTCACTAGCCAAGCATCGAGTCTCAAACTACGTCAAGCAAAGGTTGATCAATACCCCTGCTTGTGTTCAGGATCGTCCTCATCTACCTGGTAATCGGCGTCGATGGTTTCATCGGCAGGTCCCTGCTGGTTCGGTTCGCCACCTGCCGCCTGACCATCTGCTCCAGCCTGATTATACAACATCGTGGATAATTCGTTAACGTGCTTTGTCAGTTCCTCGTTGGCCTCCTTGATCGCCTCCAAGTCCTCGCCCTTGATCGCGGTGCGCACCTTTTCCACCGCAGCATTGATGGTGGTTACCTGTTCTGCAGGGACCTTGTCTCCCAGATCCTTCAGCATCTTCTCGGTGGAATAGGCGAGGTGATCAGCGCTGTTTCTCAACTCGGCCAGCTGTTTGAACTTCTCATCGTCGGCAGCGTTCTGTTCAGCATCCTTGACCATGCGCTCGATCTCTTCCTCCGAGAGGCCGCTGGAAGATGTGATGGTGATATGCTGCGACTTGTTGGTAGCCATATCCCGGGCAGTGACATTGACGATTCCGTTGACGTCGATATCAAACTTAACCTCGATCTTAGGCACGCCCCGCGGTGCTGGCGGAATGCCATCCAACATGAAGCGCCCCAAGGTCACGTTCTGGGCCGCCATCGATCTCTCCCCCTGCAGCACATGGATCTCCACACTGGTCTGCTGATCGGCAGCGGTAGAAAAGATCTGGCTCTTCTCGGTAGGAATCGTGGTATTGCGTTCGATCAATTTGGTGGATACACCGCCCATAGTTTCAATGCCCAATGAAAGCGGTGTAACATCCAACAGCACCACTCCCTTGACATCTCCAGCCAGCATGCCTGCCTGCAAGGCAGCACCCATGGCCACCACTTCGTCAGGGTTGACGCCCTTATGCGGTTCCTTACCGGTCAGCTTCTTCACAGCCTCCTGCACGGCCGGGATACGGGTAGAGCCGCCAACCAGGATCACACGGTGAATCTCCGACGGCTTCAACTTGGAGTCTGCTATCGCCTGACGGGCAGGACCCATTGCCTTCTCCACCAGGTCATGGGTCAGCTCTTCGAACTTAGCCCTGGTCAAAGTGATGTCCAAATGCTTCGGCCCGTTCTGATCGGCAGTGATAAACGGCAGATTGATATTAGTAGTCACTAGGCTAGAAAGCTCTATCTTAGCCTTCTCCGCAGCTTCACTCAGCCGCTGCAGCGCCATGCGATCCTTGGATAGATCTATTCCCTGTTCACGCCTAAACTCCCGTACCAGATAGTCGACTATCCGTTGGTCAAAGTCGTCTCCACCCAGGCGGTTGTTGCCGGCGGTAGCCTTCACTTCAAAGATGCCATCGCCCATCTCCAAAATGGAGACGTCGAAGGTACCTCCACCTAAGTCGAAGACCAAAATGGTATGGTCCTGGCTCTTATCTACTCCGTACGCCAGAGCGGCAGCCGTCGGCTCGTTGATGATGCGCAGCACCTCCAACCCGGCGATCTTACCGGCATCTTTGGTGGCCTGCCGTTGGCTATCAGTGAAATAGGCCGGAACGGTGATCACCGCTTGGGTGACCTTCTCACCGAGGTAACTCTCGGCATCCTGCTTCAACTTACGCAGAATGAAGGCCGAGATCTCCTGCGGCGTATACGTCTTGTCGTCGATCTTGCTGTTCCAGGTGGTCCCCATATGTCGCTTGACCGAACTGACAGTGCGGTCAGGATTGCTCACCGCTTGGCGCTTGCCTACGTTGCCCACCAGCATCTCTCCACTCTTGGAAAACCCAACCACAGAGGGGGTCAGCCTGGAGCCCTCTGCATTGGTGATCACCACTGGCTCGCCACCTTCCAGCACCGCTACGACCGAGTTGGTCGTACCCAAGTCGATTCCGATTACTTTGGACATCTTCTCCTACCTCCCAATAAGACTTGCGATATGAATAAGCATGACAGTTGCACAAGCAACTAAGGAGAGCGATTGGCCAATGATCAGCCTTTAGGATCGGTTCGCCACTTTAACCATGCTCGGCCTCAGCAGCTTGCCTTTGTACTGATATCCTCGCTGCAGTTCCTGCAAAATAGTCCCGTCAGGCTCAGTCCCACTATCATCCCGCATCACCGCTTCATGTAAATTAGGATCAAAGGGCTGCCCGCAATCGGTGAGCGTCAACCCCTGCTGAGTCAACACATCCAACAGCTGGCGGTAGACTAGCTTGACCCCCTCTGCCCATGATTGCTCCTCGGGCATAGCTTCGAGCGCCCGTTCAAAATTATCCAACACTGGCAATAGTTTGCGCACCAGCTCAGCCTCAACCCAGATGGCCTGCTCTTCACGCTCGCGCTGAGTGCGTTTGCGATAGTTGTCAAAATCAGCATGCAGGCGAATCATCCTCTGCTCCAGCTCTGCAATCAGCTGTTCTCGCTGATCGACAGGCTCTTGAGCAGTCTCCTCCTCTGCCGCCTGCTCTGGATCGCATTCTCCCTGAGCCCTGTGCTGCTGCTCGTCAGCTGAGTGTATTGTCTCCTGTTTCAAGGGTGTCACCTCTCCAATCACTACTAGTCGCCACTGCCCCCAGCAGGCGTCCTTCCACCTTCTTCGCCATCCTTCTTCTTGATAATCGTGTCGATACGCAAAATCGCTTCTGATATCTCGGAAGCAGCCCGGAGGGCATGCAGCTTGACCAAGGTCGGATCGACCACACCGAGGGCTAACATATCAGCTACACTGCCGTCGTCGCAATCGATGGCCAGGCTGTCTTTGTTCTGCTCGGCCTGAGCAGCGATCACGTCCTCCACCTTCTCCAGGGGATTGAAGCCGGCATTGGACACGATCTGTGACATGGGGCGGCGTAACGCTGACGAGACACAGTCGACGCCGTAAGCCGCCATCCCCTTGATGGTTGCACGGGATTTCTCCACATCCCGAGCCGCTGCCAACTCCACTGCACCACCACCGGGGACATAGCCTCCACGGATGGCGGCTTGGGTGGAAGAGGCCGCATCCTTAGCGATCCGTTCGCGCTCCCCGACCACTTCGGAAGTGGCTGCCCCCACCAGAATTGTCGCCATCGGCTTGCCAGTTCCTCCGATCAAACGCCATTGCCCTAGCTTCTCATCCTCATAGGCATGTTCGGCCTGGCCAAGATAGCGCACCAGCTCGGCATCATCCTTCTTTAGTGCGCTGCGCTTGATCATCCTAGCACCAGTATGCTCAGCTGCCAGACGCAGTTCCCGAGAGGACACCCGCGAGAGCACGGTGACATTTGCATCGGTCAGGGCTTCCTCTGCCTGGTCATGCACGCCCCGGTCAACCAAGACCAAATTGACTCCGGTTGAGATTATCTTCTCCAAATTCCGTTGGAACTCGTGCTGCAGTTCCAGGTACTTGTTGAACCCGGCCTCGGTTCCTAAAGCTTCGTCCTCTATCTCTTCTGGCTCCAGTGCATCGTCGATCACCAACACCTTCAGTCGCTGCTGTTTCGTCGGCATCTGCTTGTTTAAGCGTTCTTTGTCCAAAATTACGCCCATGAAGACCTCGTTTTGGGCACCCTCCTGGGCGATGATGGTATCCGCCAGCTTGAAGGACTGGTCGCATAGCTTCTCGTCGCCAATCAACCGTGCCGCAGACACCACCAGTTCGGCGATGTCCCGATGCTCTCTGCCCGATATGTAGGCGATACGCTCCAGCATTGGGTCCTGCAGACTGGTGACCTGACGGGATCGCCGCTCTACGAAGCGGAGAGCTGCCTCTATACCTACCCGCATCCCCTCGATCACCCGGGTCACCGGAACCCCTCTGACCACCTGGTTGACACCTTCGGTGACCAGCGCTCCGGCCATGATAGTGGCGGTAGTGGTGCCATCGCCGATCTCGTCCTGCTGCGCCTTGGCAATGTTGATCAGCAGACGAGCTGCCGGATGATTTACCTCCATCTTATCCAAAATGGTTACGCCTGCGTTGGTGATCACCACGTCACCGAAGCGATCGACCAACATGGTGTCCAAGCCCTTTGGACCGATGGTTCCCTCCACGGCAGCTGCAATGCCTTGGATTGCAGCCGCATTGGTCATCAAAGCCGCCAGCTTCTCATCCACCTCTGAGCTGTTATTCAGCTGTTTTGTCGCCATCCCACTTCCCCTTTCATCAATCGCAACTCTCTAGCAAACCCAAGTTGG
This sequence comes from uncultured Clostridia bacterium, assembly GCA_964450265.1. Classification (GTDB taxonomy): domain Bacteria; phylum Bacillota; class UBA994; order UBA5500; family UBA5500; genus JAEZJZ01. The sequence continues at coordinate 2,810 of CAYVCY010000001.1, read as the reverse complement.
TACAAGGAGGGGCGGGGCGACCCCACCCCCTCGCACTACTCAAACAACTGATCTAAGGTGAGGCAGATGTGCTGCATCAAGGACAAAACCCGGTCATAATCCATGCGAGTAGGACCCAAGAGCCCAAACCGGCCGATCAAGCCGCTAGGCAAACGATATTCGGCTGTGACCAGGCTGCAAAACTGCATTGCCGCATGGGCATTCTCTGCGCCGATGGACACGCTTCCCGGTTCCGCCTGCATCAGCCAGTTCCAGATCAGCTCCTCTTGCTCCAACATCTGCAAGACAGCTTGCACCTTATCAAAGTCACGAAACTCCGGTTGCCGGAGCATGTTAGTTGTACCGCCCAGATAGACCCTGCCCGCGGAGCTGGCTACCAGCCCGCAGAGCTCATCCAAAATGCTATCCAGCAGCACGATACCACTGCTCAACTCGCTCTGCAACAGCCTTATATCCCAGGTTCTGATCTGCTCCAAGGTCAGACCGGTCAAGCGATGATTGAGCCAATTCTGCAATTTCTCCAGACTGAGCGCATCCACCTCTCCAGACGCCTCGATCAAGCTGTTCAGCAACAGACCACCGTCGGTAATCCCCACCAATAACAGCGAGCGCTCGCTCAAAGGCACCAACTGTATTTGTCTCAGTCTGGCCTTCGGCTCAGTGGGACCGGTGACAATGGCGGTGTAGTTGGTCAGCGATGATAACAGCCGCGCCAACTGCTGCACTATCTGCTCCGCTCCCCGGATGCGCGAGGAAAGAAGCCGGCTGATCTGTGCTTGCTCCTGGCTGGAAGGGCGCGGCAACTGCAGCAACGAATCGACATAGAAGCGATAGCCGAGATCTGAAGGAATGCGGCCGGCGGACGTATGCGGCTGTTCCAAGAGCCCCATCTCTTCCAAGTCGGACATTTCGTTGCGGATGGTAGCCGGGCTGACCCCCAGGTCGTAGCGACGGGAGACGGTGCGCGAACCGACCGGTTCAGCAGTCTGAATGTAGTCATGGACAATAGCATACAACACTCGTCGTTTCCTTTCATCAAGCTCCATGACTTCACCCCTATTGTTAGCACTCTCCTTAGTAGAGTGCTAATATACCTATCTTTAACATAGCACCGCCCCTCGCCCGTTGTCAAGTATTGGGCTAATCCATGAACTGCAGCATCACTTGGTTAGCCAGCAGCCAAAGCTTCTTTGGGATGGCGTAGCCCTGGTCTGTGCGCAGCAGGGCGCCCTGCTGCACCAATCGGTCGATGGCTGGCCCGAAAGCCTGCTCCAACGTTTGGCCAAAGCGAAGGTGAAAGGAGTGTACATCAACCCCGCCTGCTAGGCGCAGTCCCAGAATGACCGTCTCTGCCATCTGCTCCCGAAGAGGTAGCTGCTCACACTCGGCGGGAGGAGACTGACCACGACTGAGAGCCTGCGACCAGGCTGACCAATCAGCGGAATTGCAGCACCGCTGGCCCTGCAGGTAGGAGCAAGCGGCCGGGCCCAGCCCCAGGTACTGACCGTTCTGCCAATAATTCAGGTTGTGGCGGCAAACCGCCCCAGCTCGCGCAAAACTGGATATCTCATATTGGCCCAAACCCTGCCTCGGAAGATAGTCTTGAGCATAATGATACATGGCTGCCACCAGATCGTCTCCGGGCAGCCGATAAGTGCCTGCTTCCACAGCCCTACCCAGGGGCGTGTCGGCGTGTACCTCCAAAGCATAGAGGGAGAGGTGGTCTATAGGCAAGCGAGCGGCAGATCGCAGCGTCTGCCGCCATTCCTCCATCGTCTGTCCGGGAATGCCGTAGATTAGGTCCAAGCTAAGGTGTTCAAAACCGGCAGCCACTGCCCAATCGACTGCTTGCAGCACATCTTCAGCGCTGTGCTGACGGCCTAATAGCCTCAATAACCGGGGATTAAAGGACTGCACCCCCAGACTGAGGCGATTGATGCCCTGCGCTCGGCAGAGCGAGAGATATGAGGCGCTGACAGTGCCTGGATTAGCTTCCATGGTTACCTCGGCCCCTGCTGAGACATGAAAATGTCGACCGACCATAGCCAGGACGGCCGACATAGCTGATTCAGTGAGCAGGCTGGGTGTGCCTCCCCCGAGGAAGATGGTGCTCACGTCCATGCCTTGGTGGAAGGATGCCTCCCGCTCCAGCAGCTGCAAGTACTCTGCCTGGTGGCCAGTGACGGTGATGGAGTAGAAGTCGCAATACGCACACTTGCTGCCGCAAAAGGGCACATGGATATACAGCCCGGGGGCACTCACTCTTCCACCTTCAACACGGCCATGAACGCCTCCTGAGGGATTTCTACGCTCCCCACCTGTTTCATGCGCTTCTTCCCTTCCTTCTGTTTCTCCAGCAGCTTACGTTTGCGGCTGATGTCTCCCCCATAACACTTGGCCAGCACATCCTTGCGCAGAGCCTTCACCGTTTCACGGGCGATCACCTTGTTGCCGATCGCCGCCTGCACCGGGACATCGAACATCTGTCTGGGAATCAGTCGGCGCAGCCTCTCCACCAAAGCCCTGCCCCGTGTATACACGCGGTCCTTGTGTACGATGGAGGATAAGGCATCAACCACTTCTCCACCGATCAAAATGTCCAACCGCTCCAGCTGACTGGGACGATAACCCAGCAGATCGTAGTCCAACGAAGCGTAGCCTTTGCTCCGCGACTTGAGCTGGTCGAAGAAGTCGTAGAGAATCTCGGACAAAGGCAACTCGTAGGTGAGTACCACCCGGCTGGTATCCAGGTACTCCATGTTCTTAAAGCTGCCCCGCTTCTCCTGTGCTAGCTCCATCATATTGCCGAT